>CAYOJR010000064.1:0-11860 GCA_964404335.1 uncultured Aquabacterium sp. | reverse complement strand
GCGGTGTTCCACATCCTCAACCACGCCACCTTCAAGGCCTCGCTGTTCATGGCGGTGGGCATCATCGACCACGAAACCGGCACGCGCGACATCCGGCGCCTGAGCGGCCTGCGACGGGCCATGCCCATCACGGCGACGCTGACGTGCGTGGCCAGCGCGGCCATGGCGGGCGTGCCGCTGCTCAACGGCTTCATCTCCAAGGAGATGTTCTTCACCGAGGCGGTGTTCGTCACCGCCACCCCGCTGTTCGAGCGCCTGCTGCCCATCGTCGCCACGGTGGCCGGCATGTTCAGCGTGGTCTATTCGCTGCGCTTCACGGCCGATGTGTTCTTCGGCCCCGACACCTGCGCCACCCTGCCCAAGCGCCCGCATGAGCCGCCCCACTGGATGCGCGTGCCCATCGAGGTGCTGGTGCTGGCCTGCCTGCTGGTGGGCATGGCGCCGCAATGGGCGGTGCAGGACATCCTCAACGCGGCGGCCACCCCGGTGGTGGGCGGGCAATTGCCAGCCTTCGACCTGGCGGTGTGGCACGGTTTCAACCTGCCGCTCATGATGAGCTTCGTCGCCCTGGTCGGTGGCATCGCGCTCTACTGGCTGCTGCGCGGCCCCATGCACGGCGGGCAACTGCAGCGCACGCCGCTGCTCAGCCAGATCCGCAGCAAGCAGATCTTCCAGGATGTGCTGGCCTGGCTCACGGCCCTGAGCCGGCGCGCCCTGCGCCTGTTCGGCACGCGCCGCCTGCAGCCGCAACTGCTGTTGCTGGTGGGCGTGACCGTGGCCAGCGCCACCGCCACGCTGTGGTTGCACGGCCTGGGCCCGGTGGTGAGCACGGGCACGCGCGCGCCGCTGACCTTCTCGCCCATGTTTGCGCTGCTGTGGGCGGTCGGCATTGGTGCCTCGCTGGGCGCCGTCTGGCAGGCCAAGTACCACCGGCTCACCGCCTTGGCGCTGATGAGCGTGTCGGGCCTGGCGACGGTGGTGACCTTCGCCTGGTTCTCGGCGCCTGACCTGGCGCTGACGCAACTCTCGGTCGAGGCCGTCACCACGGTGCTGATCCTGCTGGGCCTGCGCTGGCTGCCCAAGCGGCTGGAAGAGCAGGTGCCGCGCCGCAACTGGTGGGGCCGCCTGAAGGTGCGCACCCGCCGCGCCCGCGACCTGACGCTGGCCCTGGTGTCCGGACTGGGCATGGCCGCGCTGTCCTACGCCCTGATGACGCGCCCCTTCGAGCAGACCATCTCGCCCTTCTTCCTGGAGCGGGCCTTGCCCGAAGGCGGTGGCCGCAACGTCGTCAACGTGATGCTGGTGGACTTCCGTGGCTTTGACACCCTGGGCGAGATCACCGTGCTGGGTGTGGTGGCGCTGACCGTGTACGCGCTGCTGCGCCGCTTCCGTCCGGCCCCCGAGAGCACCGTGCTGCCGCCACAGCAGCAAGCCGTGCCGGCCGACCTGGCCACCGACCTGATCAACCCCCACATGGTGGCCGACCCCGCTCAGGGCTACCTGATGGTGCCCGCCGTGCTGGTGCGTCTGGTGCTGCCACTGGCCGCCGTCGTGGCCGTGTACCTGTTCATGCGTGGCCACAATGCGCCGGGTGGCGGCTTCGTGGCCGGACTGGTGCTGTCCACGGCCTTCATCTTGCAGTACATCGTCTCGGGCACGCAGTGGGTGGAGGCGCACATGCACCTGCGCCCGCAGCGCTGGATCGCCTCCGGCTTGCTGATCGCCACGACCACCGGCCTGGGCGCCTTCGCGCTGGGCTACCCCTTCCTGACCACGCACACCGCGCACGTGCACCTGCCGCTGGTGGGCGACTTCCACGTGGCCAGTGCGCTGTTTTACGACATCGGCGTCTTCGCGCTGGTGGTGGGGGCCACGCTGCTGATCCTCACCGCCCTGGGCCACCAGTCGGTGCGCGGCCACCGCCGCCCGCGCCAGGCTCCGGCCTCCGAAGTCGCCGCCAAAGTCACCCTCCCCGTCGCCCAAGGAGAACACTGATGGAGATCGTCCTGGCCATCGCCATCGGGGTGCTGACCGCCAGCGGCGTGTGGCTGCTGCTGCGCCCACGGACCTACCAGGTCATCATGGGCCTGTGCCTGCTGAGCTACGGGGTCAACCTCTTCATTTTCAGCACCGGCCGCCTGGCCGTGGACAGCGAGCCCGTGCTCATCCCCGGCGTGCCCGAGAACCTGCTGAACTACACCGATCCCATGCCCCAGGCCCTGGTGCTGACGGCCATCGTCATCGGCTTTGCCATGACGGCGCTGTTCCTGGTGGTGCTGCTGGCGCAACGGGGTTTCTGGGGCAATGACCATGTGGACGGCCAGGGGGACGCCGAATGAGGCTGTCCACCTACCCGCTCACCGAGGCGCTGATGCCGCACCTGAGCATCGCCCCCATCCTGCTGCCGCTGGTGGCCGCCTGTCTGATGCTGTTCCTGGGCGAGCGCCGCCAGCGCGCCAAGACCGGCGTCAGCCTGCTGGCCACGCTGCTGAACCTGGTGCTGGCGGTGCTGCTGTTCCAGTGGACCGCGCAGGGCGACGTGCAAGGCACTTACAGCGTCTACCTGCCGTCGAACTGGGACGTGCCCTTTGGCATCGTGCTGGTGCTCGACCGGCTCTCGGCCCTGATGCTGCTGCTCGTCGGCCTGGTCGGGCTGATGGCGCTGCTGTTCGCGGTGGCGCGCTGGCACAAGGCGGGGGCGCACTTTCATCCGCTGTTCCAGATCCAGTTGATGGGGCTCAACGGCGCCTTCCTCACCGGCGACCTGTTCAACCTCTTCGTGTTCTTCGAGGTGATGCTGGCCGCGTCCTACGGCCTGCTGCTGCACGGCTCCGGTCCGGCACGCGTGAAGGCCGGCCTGCACTACCTGAGCATCAACCTGGTCGCGTCCTCGCTGTTCCTGATCGGTGCGGCCATGATCTATGGCGTGGTGGGCACGCTCAACATGGCCGACCTGGCCGCCAAGATCCCGCAGGTGTCCGCGATCGACCGGCCGCTGCTGCACGCCGGCTGCGCCATCCTGGGCGTGGCCTTCCTGGCCAAGGCCGCGATGTGGCCGCTCAACTTCTGGCTGGTGCCGGCCTACTCCAGCGCCAGCGCGCCCTCGGGGGCTGTCTTCGCGCTGCTCACCAAAGTGGGCATCTATGTGCTGCTGCGGCTGTCCACGCTGTGGTTCTCGCCGCAAGCGGGCGAATCGGCCGGCTTTGGCAGCGCCTGGCTGGTTTGGGGCGGCATGGCCACGCTGGCCTTTGGGGCCCTGGGCATGCTGGCCTCGCAACGGCCGGCGCGCCTGGCGGGCTATGCCGTCATCGTGTCCTCGGGCACGCTGATGGCGATGATCGGTCTGGGTCGCCCCGAGGTGACCGCCGGTGCGTTGTACTACCTGCCCACGTCCACCTTCGCGATTGCCGCCTTCTTCCTGCTGACCGAGCTGATGGACCGCTCGCGCAGCGCCGACCCCGGCGCCCAACGACGCCCGGAAGACGAGGAAGACCACCTGCCCTTCGCGCTGGCCGAGCTGGAGTTGCAGGAAGAGGCCAACCTCGACGACGATGAAGAACTGCTGGTGGGTCGGCCCATGCCGGCCTCCATCGCCCTGCTGGGCCTGGCCTTCATCGGCTGCACCCTGCTGGTGGCCGGCCTGCCGCCGCTGTCGGGCTTCGTCGGCAAGTTCGCGATGCTCTCGGCCCTGTTGAGCACGCCCGAGGCCGGCGGCAAGTTGGCCCACATCACCTGGACGTTGCTGACCCTGGTCGTGCTCTCGGGCCTGTTTGCGATGATCGCGCTGTCGCGCACCGGTATCCGCTTCTTCTGGGCGCCGGTGGGACGCTCCGCCCCCATGCTCAGCAGCGTGGAGTACCTGCCAGTGGTCGTGCTGCTGGGCCTGTGCGTGTTCTTCACGGTGCGCGCCGAGCCCCTGATGCGCTACGCACATGACACGGCCCAGGCGCTGTACCAGCCGCAGGGCTACATCAACGCCGTGCTGTCAACGCAACCCCTGCCCAGCCCCACCAACGCCGAGCGCCTGCGGGCGCCCACTGCCCCGGTCCAGCCATGATGCGCCGCCTGTTTCCCGCCCCGCTGCTGTCCCTGGCCCTGCTCGCGATGTGGCTGGTGCTCAACCGCGACTACAGCCTGGGTCAATGGTTGCTGGGCGCCGTCGTGGCCACCATCGTGCCGATGATGACCCATTCGCTGCGCCCCACCCCGGTGCGCATCCGGCACCTGGGTCTGGCCTTCCTGCTCTTCATGCGCGTGGGCGGTGATGTGATCGTGTGGAACTGGAAAGTGCTGCGCGGCACCCTGGCGTCCCGCGCCAAGCAGCCGCATGGCGGTTTCATCACCGTGCCGCTGGACCTGCGCGATCCCAACGGCCTGGCCGTGCTGGCCGCCATCATGTGCGTGATCCCCGGCACCATCTGGTCGGAGATGGCCCTGGACCGCAGCGCCCTGCTGGTCCACATTTTCGACCTGGACGACCCGGACGAGGAGGTCCGCCTGATCAAGGCCC
Source organism: uncultured Aquabacterium sp. (assembly GCA_964404335.1). Lineage (GTDB taxonomy): Bacteria > Pseudomonadota > Gammaproteobacteria > Burkholderiales > Burkholderiaceae_C > Aquabacterium. Next base: position 7,350 of record CAYOJR010000064.1, on the reverse strand, counting down.
GTTACGAGCGCCCCCTGATGGAGATTTTCGAATGAGCCCCTTTCTGTTTGGCGCCATCGTGTTCACGCTGGGCTGCTATGTGCTGGCGATGGTGCTGTCCTTGCTGCGCCTGTACCAGGGCCCCTCGGCGCAAGACCGGGTGCTGGCCATGGACCTGATCTACACCATCGGCATGCTGGTGCTGATGGTGCTGGCCATTCGCTACCGAAGCGCGATGTATTTCGAGGCCGCGCTGCTGATCGCGTTGTTCGGCTTTGTCAGCTCGATGGCGATGGCCAAGTTCCTGCTGCGTGGGGAGGTGATCGAATGAACGCGGAACTGTTTGGCTGGGTCGAGGTGGTTGTCGCACTGCTGCTGATGCTCAGCGGCGTTTTCACGCTGACGGCAGCCGTGGGCATCATGCGCTTTCAGAACTTCTTTCAGCGCATGCACCCGCCCGCGCTGGCCTTCAGTTTCTCCTCGTGGTGCGTCACCCTGGCCACCATCCTGTACTTCTCGGCGCGCCGCGAACAACTGTCCCTGCACGCCTGGCTGATCATCATCCTGCTGTCCATCACGGTGCCGGTGACCACCATCTTGCTGGCGCGCACCGAGCTGTTCCGGCGGCGCACGCATGGTGCGCCCAGCAGCGACATCCCACCAGCGCTCAGCCACATGCTGCCGCCGTCCGCCCCCCCCGGTCCGGGCGAGGCCCGCGTGCAGACGCACGACTGAGCCCCATGGGGGCGGTTCTTGTGTCATGCTTATCGCCATGTGAACTTCCCGCCCACACCCCATGAACACCTCGCCCCCCCGCATCGGTCTGGCCCTGGGCAGTGGCTCGGCACGCGGGTGGTCGCACATCGGGGTGATCCGGGTGCTCGAGGAGGCCGGCATCTCACCCGACATCGTCTGCGGCACCTCGATCGGCGCGCTGGTGGGCGCGGCCTATGCCGCCGGTGAGCTCGACCGCCTGGAGCCCTGGGTGCGCGGCCTGACCTGGCCGGCCGTGCTCGGCCTGCTCGACCTGAAAATGGGTGGTGGCCTGATCGAAGGCGGTGAACTGGTGGAGTTCTTTCGCGGTCACTACACCGGCCCCGAGATCCAGCATTTGCCCAAGACCTATGGCTGCGTGGCCACCGCCTTGCGCAGCGGTCGCGAGCTCTGGCTGCGCGAAGGCCCGGTGATCGACGCCGTGCGGGCCTCCATTGCCCTGCCCGGCCTCTTCACCCCGGCCGTGCGCGACGGCCAGCTGCTGGTGGACGGGGGCCTGGTCAACCCCGTGCCCGTGTCCCTGTGCCGGGCACTGGGCGCCGACATCGTCATCGCGGTCGATCTGAACTGGGACCTCATCGGTCGCCGCACCCGCACCCAGGTCCTCGAGGGCGATGCCCCGGCCGACCCCGAACCCGCCGACAATGGCCTGCTCGACGCCATCCTGGCGCGCTTTCGCAGCGACGAGGTGCCCGCCACCCCAGCCGACCACCCCTCCATGCTCGACGTGCTCACCACCAGCCTGAACATCATGCAGGTGCGCATCACCCACAGCCGCTTGGCGGGCGAACCGGCCGACGCGATGATCCGGCCACGCCTGTCGCACATCGCCGCCATGGACTATCACCGCGCCGAGTCCGCCATCGCCGAAGGCGAGCGGGCCGCGGAGGCCGTGCTGCCCCTCATCCGCGACCTGGTGAACTGAGATGCCCTCCACGCGCGCGCCCCGCTCCTTCGCCCGCCAGATCGGCTACACCCTGGCCACCCTCAGCGCGATGATCGTGGCCTTCCTCGTCTACATCAACGCCGAGAAGGCCATCGATGCTGCCAACGAGGCCCGCCTGCGCGCCTTCCTGCTCGCCGACGAACTGCACCAGTCCTCGGACGACCTCACCCGCATGGCCCGCCTCTACGTGGTGAGCCAGCACCCGCAGGCCCGCCAGCATCACCAGCGCATCCTGGACATCCGCGACGGGCTCTACCCACGTCCGCAGGGCTACAGCGGCATCTACTGGGACCTGGTGCTGGTCGATGGCAAGTTCCCGCACCCCGATGGCGCCCAGCGCATCCCCCTGATGGAGCTGATGCGCCAGGCCGGCTTCCCGCCCGAAGAGCTCGACATCCTGATGGAGGCCAAGGCCCACTCCGACCGGCTGACCCAGATCGAGCAGGAGGCCATGACCCTGAGCGACATCGAGGGCCCCGGCGCCGAGACGCGCCGCACCCAGGCCGTCCAGATGCTGCACGATGCGCACTACCTGGCCGCCAAAGCCGCCATCCTGGCACCGATCGACCGGGTCAACACCCTGATGCGCGAGCGCACCCACCGGGCCGTGGCCCAGGCCGAGCGCCATGCGCTGTACGCACGCAGCGTCCTGATCGCCTGCGGCCTCATCCTGATGGCGATGCTGTTTCGCCTGGCGCAGTTACTGCGCCGCGTGCTGGGCGGCTCGGTCGACGACGTGCACGCCCAGATCGCCTGCATCGGCCAGGGCGACTTCACCCCCACCCGCTCGGCCCAGGATGCCCCGGAAGGTTCGCTGCTGGCCCGCCTGATCGACACCCAGCGCAAGCTGCAGGGCCTGAGCACCGAGCGCGAGCACACCCAGGCCGAACTGCACCGCAGCGAAACCCGCCTGCTCGAAGCCCAGCGCCTCGCCCAGCTGGGCCACTGGGAGCTCGACCGGCACACGCACGCGATACAGTGGTCCCACGAGGTCTACCGCATCTTCGAGCAGGACCCGACGCGCTTCGTGCCCAGCTGCGAGGCCATCCTCACCCTGATCCACCCCGAAGACCGCGAGCGCGTGGACCGCGACTTCCAGGCGGCCATGCGCAGGCCCATGCCCTGCGAAATCGCCTACCGCCTGGCCTACCCCGACGGGCGTGTGAAGTACATCCACCAGCGCTGCGAGCCCCTGTTCGATGCGCACGGGCAGGCCACGCAGATCATCGGCACGATGCAGGACGTCAGCCACAGCAAGCAGACCGAGCTGGCGCTGCAGCGCCTGAACCGCGACCTGCGCCTGCTGAGCGACTGCAACATGGCCCTGGTGCACGCCCAGGACGAACTCACCTTGCTCAACGAGATCTGTCGCCTCAGCGTGGAGCGCGGCGGCTACAGCCTGGCCTGGGTCGGCTTTGCGCAGCAGGACGAAGAGCGCAGCGTGACCGTGGCTGCCCAATCTGGCGACCGCAGCGATTACCTGGCGCAGGTCAACATCAGCTGGGCCGACACGGCGCGCGGCCGCGGTGTGGTGGGCACGGCCATCCGCACGGGCCAGCCCAGCCTGGTGACCGACATCCCGCGCGACCCGCGCATGCAGCCCTGGGCCCCCAAGGCGGCCGAACTGGCGCTGCAATCGTGCGTGGCCCTACCCCTGATCTGCGATGCCCGCGTGCTGGGCGCACTCACCTTGTATTCGAGTGAGCGTGATGCCTTCGACACCAAGGAGCTGAACCTGCTGATGGAGCTGGCCAACGACCTGGCCTACGGCATCAGCGCGCTGCGCGCCCGGGCCGAGCACGCCGAGGCCAAGGCCCGCCTGGACTTCCTCTCGCACTACGACCCGCTGACCCACCTGCCCAACCGCATGCTGCTGGGCGACCGTTTTGCGCACGCTGCCAACGTGGCCCGCAGCGAGCACCGCACGCTGACGCTGTTCTACCTCGACCTGGACCACTTCAAGCACATCAACGACAGCCTGGGCTACGCGGTGGGCGACCAGGTGCTGGTGCTGTGTGTGGAGCGGCTGCGCCAGTGCCTGCCCCCCAGCGCCACCATCAGTCGCATGAGCGGCGACGAATTTGTGGTGCTGCTGACCGGCCCGGACGACCTCGCCCGCATCGCCGGTCTGGCCGACACCGTCAGCAAGGCCTTCGCCGAGCCCTTCCAGGTGGGCGAGCACGCGCTCAACGCGTCCTGCTCCATCGGCATCGCCCTCTTCCCCAACGACGGGGACGATTTCGACACCCTGTTCCGCCACGCCCACACCGCCGTCAACAGTGCCAAGGAGGCCGGACGCAATGCCTACCGCTTCTTCTCGCACGAGATGAATGCCGGCCTGGTCGACCAGATCCGCCTGACCGGGGCGCTGGCGCAGGCCGTGCGCCGCGAGGAGTTCCGCCTGCACTACCAACCCCAGCTCGACCTGCGCAGCGGCCGCATCGTCGGTGTGGAGGCCCTTGTGCGCTGGCAACACCCCGAAGCCGGCCTGCTGCCCCCGGGGCAGTTCATTGCGCTGGCCGAGCGCAGCGGCCACATCATCCCGATCGGCGAATGGGTGCTGCGCGAAGCCTGCCGCCAGGGCCGTGTCTGGGCCGATGCCCTGCCCCAAGCTCCGGTGGTGGCCGTCAACCTCTCGGCCCTGCAGTTCAAACGCGGCGACGTGCTGGCCCTGGTGCGCGATGCCCTGCAGACCTCCGGCCTGCCCGCCCACCTGCTGGAGCTGGAGCTGACCGAATCCATCCTGCTGCAGGACGTGGACAGCACCATTGCCACCCTGCAGGGGCTCAAGGCCCTGGGCGTCAAGCTCTCGATCGACGATTTCGGCACCGGCTACTCCAGCCTGTCCTACCTGAAACGCCTGGCGGTGGACAAGCTCAAGATCGACCACTCTTTTGTGCGCGACATGCTCACCGATGCGGACGGTGCCTCCATCGTCAAGGCCATCGTCCAACTGGGCCACAACCTCCAGCTGACCGTGATCGCCGAGGGCGTGGAAACCGAGGCGCAACGCCAGGCCCTGACCGAGGTCGGTTGCGACGAAGCGCAAGGCTACCTGTTCGGCCGCCCGGCACCGGCCGACGTTTGCCAGGCCCTGTTGACGCAGCCTTGAGGCAGGCGCCTCTAGCGGGGCGCCGACACCACCCGGTTGCGGCCCTGCGACTTGGCCATGTAGAGCGCCTGGTCCGCGCGGTGCTGCAGGCTGGCCGCCGACTCCTCAGCATCCAGGGTGGCCACCCCGATGCTCACCGTGACGCCTTCCGCAGGCAAACCATCGACCAGCGCGAGCTGCTGACGGATGCGCTCGGCCACGGCGGCAGCCGACGAGGCGCTGGTGTCAGCGAGCAGCACGGCGAACTCCTCGCCACCAATGCGGGCCGCCACATCAATGTCTCGGGCAATGCCCTGGATCAGGTGGGCCAGCCGCTGCAATACCTGATCCCCCACGGCATGGCCATGCCGGTCGTTGACCATCTTGAAGTGGTCCGCATCGATCATCAGCACGCTGAGCGGTGCCCCATTGCGCTGCACACGCCGCCACTCTCGCGCCAGATGCTGGTCATAGGCGCGCCGGTTGCACAAGCCGGTGAGCGCATCGGTGTGCGCCAGCTCGGACAGGCGCTCGTTGAGCACGCCCACCTTGTGCATCTCTTCGGCCAATTGCCGGTTGGTGTCAGCCAGTTGCGAGAGCGCCTGACGCAAGGCAATCTCGCGCAAGGTGGCATGCGCCAGCTCGCTCAACACCTCCACGTCGCGCCCCGTCCACGGGCGCGCCTGGATGTCCACCGCGCAGAAGCTGCCCAGCACCTGCCCCTGGCTGTTCACCAGCGGCACCCCCGCGTAGGCACGCACACCCAAACGCTGCCCCCTCACCACACGGTCATACACCGGCACCGAGGTCACATCGTCCACCACCAGAGGCCCATGCGACAAGAGGGCATGGTGACACAGGGTCCGCCCCTGGATCTGACGTCGACTGGCCAGGGGTTCGGGAAAACCAAAGGCACTTTTGTAGAAATCGCGCTGGTCATCCACCAGCGAAACATAGGCAACCGGCACGCCCAGCAAACGCGTGGCCAGCCGTGTGAGCCGGTCGAAACTTTCCTCCGGGGGCGTATCGAGCAGACCTGTTTCGAGGACGGCCTGCAGCCGCGCCGGATCGTGCCGTGCGGCCTCGATGTCATCTTCGGACGGAAGGTCGGTGTGCGAACTCATGAAGCGCCCTGAACAGTCAATCGGTCAGTGTGCCGCAGCCTGAACACAGACCCGTTCTCGGTTTCCCCAGCGGCATGCCCCGAGCGAGCGCACATATTGATCTGGCTACGTCGCAAGCCGCCACAAGACGCGATATCGTTACACCTTTGCCACAACCATGGCACCGTGATGCCCGCCGCGTCTGTGATCCAGCCGGGGGCATTTTCCTCCTCCCTATCCGGAAAGCAAGTCATGAGCAACCAGCAGCCCACCATCATCTACACCCTGACCGACGAGGCGCCGCTGCTGGCGACCAGTGCCTTCCTTCCGATCGTGCGCACCTTCGCCGCACCGGCCGGCATCCGCGTCACCACCAGCGACATCTCGGTGGCCGCCCGCATCCTCGGCGAGTTCCCCGACTGCCTGACCGAAGCGCAACGCGTGCCCAACAACCTGGCCGAGCTCGGCCGCCTGACCCTGCAGCCCGACACCAACATCATCAAGCTGCCCAACATCAGCGCCTCGGTGCACCAGCTGATCAGCGCCATCAAGGAGCTGCAGAGCAAAGGCTACGCGGTCCCGGACTACCCCGAAGACCCCAAGACCGACGAGGAAAAGGCCATCCGCGCCCGTTATGCCAAATGCCTGGGCAGCGCCGTGAACCCCGTGCTGCGTGAAGGCAACTCCGACCGCCGTGCCCCCGCCGCCGTCAAGAACTACGCCCGCAAGAACCCGCACAGCATGGGCGAGTGGAGCCAGGCTTCGCGCACCCACGTGGCCACGATGAAGCACGGCGACTTCTACCACGGTGAAAAGTCCATGACCCTGGACAAGGCCCGTGACGTGAAGATGGAGCTGGTGACTGCCAGCGGCAAGACCATCGTGTTCAAGCCCAAGACCTCCCTGCTCGAAGGCGAGATCATCGACAGCATGTTCATGAGCAAGAAGGCGCTGTGCGACTTCTACGAAGCCCAGTTCGAGGACGCCCGCAAGACCGGCGTGATGCTGTCGCTGCACGTCAAGGCCACGATGATGAAGGTCTCGCACCCCATCGTGTTCGGCCACGCCGTGCGCATCTTCTACAAGGAAGCGTTCGAGAAGCACGGCAAGCTGTTCGACGAGCTGGGTGTGAACGTCAACAACGGTCTGGTCAACCTGTACGACAAGATCGAGCAGCTGCCCAGTTCGCAGCGCGACGAGATCATCCAGGACATGCACGCCTGCCACGAGCACCGCCCCGAGCTGGCCATGGTGGACTCGGCCAAGGGCATCTCCAACCTGCACGCGCCCAACGACGTGATCGTCGACGCCTCGATGCCCGCCATGATCCGCATCGGCGGCAAGATGTGGGGCGCCGACGGCCGTCCGAAGGACACCAAGGCCGTGATCCCCGAGTCGACCTTTGCCCGCATCTACCAGGAGATGATCAACTTCTGCAAGACCAACGGCAACTTCGA
>CAYOJR010000063.1:0-11940 GCA_964404335.1 uncultured Aquabacterium sp. | reverse complement strand
GTGCTGTGAAACTCGGCCAACGCCATGCGCACGTGCGTTTGATTGACCTGTTGCGCACCTTGCGCAAACGCCGCCAGCAGCGCCTTGTCGGCCAGGAGGTGGATGGCGCGAATACGGCCACCGGATGCGTCCGTGAGCTGCTTCAAGGCACGAGGCTCAAACAGCGCCCCACCCTGCCACCCGGCGCGACGCAGGCGGTGCTCGATGTAGGCGGCCGCATCGGGTCCGTTGAGGGGTTGCAGGTCGAAGCGATGCACCACGCGGTCACGTACCTGACGCAGGCTGGGCAATGCCAACAGGTCATCCAGCTCTGGCTGACCAAAGAGCACAATCTGCAGCAGCTTGTGCTCAGCCGTCTCGAGATTGGACAGCAGCTTGATCTCTTCCAGCGACTCGGGCGGCATGGCCTGGGCTTCATCGATCAGCACCACGGCACGGCGTCCCTGCGCGTGACGCTCAAGCAAGGCTTGCTGAATGGTCAACACCAGTGGTTGCCCCTCCGCCGGCGGTTGCAGACCCCAATCGGCGATCAAGGACTGCAGGATTTCACGCGGACCAAACGATGGATTGGCCAGGTAAACCAGATCAACCTGCTCACGTGGCAGGCGTCCGGCCAGCATGCGACACAACATGGTCTTGCCGCTGCCCACCTCGCCCACCACAACGACGATGCCGTCCTCGTCCATCACGGCGTGTTGCAGGGCATCCAGGATGGCTCCCCTGGCCTGCCCTTCGAAAAAGAACTTCCCGTTGGGCGTGATCCCGAACGGCGTCTCAGTCAACCGAAAATGCGCAAGGTAAAGAGAGGACAAAGTGACGTCTTTTCTGGCCGGTGGAGGAAATGTAACCACTGGAAAGCATAGTGCATTCCAACTGGTCGGCGGGAGGGGTCAAGCCCTTTCCATGTCCGAATGCCGCAACACCCGCGAGGGCCAGTTTCAGGCGAGAACCGCCAGGCCCTGAACAACACCGCCGTGAATATGACACGGCCATGCCGGGCACATGCCTGACACTAAGGGAAAGCCACCACGCGAGGTGGACGGAAGGTCGCCGCCAGCCCCTTACGATTTGACGCAATGACCGAAGTTCTGCGTCAGCCGCAATGACCGCATTTGCTGCCTCTCCCTACCAATCCACAGAATTCACACCTTCTGGGTTTGGCGTGACTGTGCCCGGTCCCGAGGTTGACGATCCAATTGATGCGGATGATGTTGAGCGTTTGCTCAGCAACGGCAAGCCCTCCCTGCAATTGCCGGAACCTCTGGAAAAGACTTTTCTCAAGGACGCTGGCCCCAACCGCTTGCGGACCATGATCATTTCTGGTGTTCTGGTCGCGGTCATCTTCAACTGGTTCCTGGTCTCTGACTGGCTGCTGGTGCCCGAACAGTTCGATCTGGCCTTGCGCTTGCGTCTCTTCCTGTTCACCCCGGCCATCATTGTGGGCGTGTTCGTGCTGCCCAAGTTTGCGTCACCGTCCTTGCGTGAGTGGTTGCTGGTTGGCCCTGGCGTCGTTGCTGCGGCCATCAATGCCTGGCTGTGCATGACCAGTACCGACCCCTTCGCTGGCCCCTACCTGGTCAGTCTGGCCACCATCGCGATGTTCAGCAACAGCGTGGTCCGGATGCGCTTCGCCCCAGCGGTGGTCCTCGATGCCAGCATCTTGGGACTGTATGTGGCTGCAGCACTGACCATGCCGCCGAGCTTGGCCCCTATTCTGATTCCAGGTGGTCTGTTGCTGGCCTGCACCATCGTGTTCACGCTGTATGGCTGCTATTGCCAGGAACGAGACGACCGTCTGAACTGGTTGCTGCACCTGCGCGAACGGCTTCTCCTTCAGGACCTGGAGAATGCCAACCAGCAACTGCAGGACGCTTCCCGCAGCGACATGCTGACCGAAGTGGCCAATCGTCGTCACTTCGACGAGCATTTGGCCGAGGTCTGGGAACAGGTCCGCCGTGATGGTGGCGAAGTGGCCCTCATGATGATCGACGTGGACCACTTCAAGGCCTACAACGACCGCTACGGACATCCTGCTGGGGATGCATGCCTCAAGGCCGTGGCAAGTGCGCTCCGGCGGCGCTTGCGCGGCCCAGGCGATCTGATCGCACGGTATGGCGGCGAAGAGTTCATTGCTGTGCTCGGTGGCACCTCGCTGCAGACAGTGCATGGTGCAGCAGAACGCATTCGGCGCGGCATCGAGGGACTCAACATCCTGCACGCCACATCCAGCACACATGCGGTGGTCACGGTCAGCATTGGTGTTGCCACCATGACGCCCTCCGCACCTGGCGCCTCCACCACACGGCTTATTTCTGCGGCAGACGAAGCACTCTATCGGGCCAAGGAAGGGGGGCGCAACCGCGTGTTCGCCATGGGAATGGACGAATGAGCGCAGCGCCCGCTGATCCAGCGTCAGATACCTGCCACCAAATGGATGCGGAGCAGGATGCTGCACGCACGTCCATGATCAATGATCTGCTCCAGAACGGCTACCCGCGCATGGTGTTTCCGCCTGAGTTGGAGCGGGAGTATTTGCGAACCGGGCTGGCTGGCAAACGGACCCACAGACTGAAAAGTGGCTTCATTTCGCTGCTGATTTTCAACGTCTTCCTGGTGGCAGATTACCTCCTGCTCCCGGACATGTTCACCGAGGCACTGATCCTGCGCCTGCTGGTGTTCACACCGGTCGCCCTGTTCTTTGTACGAATGCTTCAGAAGGCGAAGCCTCACGCATCACCACTCGTCACCCCTTTCGGGTTGGAAGCCTTTGCGATGGTCAGCGGTCTGGTAGCTGCAGCTGTGCTCGCTTACCTGCTGATCAAGAGCAGCAGCCCCCTTGCCTATCTCCACCACATCGGCTTCATGGTGGTGATCACCTACGGCAACATCGTGCAGCGCTTGCGTTTTTGGCATGCCGTGCTCTTTTCGGTGATCTTGCTCGCCATGCACATCGTCGGCGTGTATCTGCTGCCCTCCTTCCCTGAGCGCATGGTTCTGCCCATCGTGTCCATGGTGATTGCGAGTGCGGCGTTCACGCTCACGGCCAATTACGCGCTTGAAAACGACGAGCGTCGGCGTTTCCTGTTGACGGAACGCGAACGCGGCCTGATTCGCTCCCTTACCCAGACTCAGGTTCGCTTGCGTGAGCTCTCTCGTGTGGATGAACTCACCGGGCTGTACAACCGGCGTCACTTTGAGGAATCTGTTCAACAGCTCTGGCAGCGTGCCAGTTTTGGTGGCACGACGATGGCAATCCTGATGATCGACGTGGATCACTTCAAGAAGTTCAATGATCACTACGGTCATCCGGCGGGTGATGCGTGCCTTCAACGAGTCTGCCGTGTGCTGAAGCAAACCTTGAGCGGTCAAGGCATGATCGTGGCGCGCTACGGTGGTGAGGAGTTCATCGCCGCCATTCCCCAGCTCGATGAAGCGGCCACCCTGGCCTTGGCCGAGCAGGTGCGGGCGAATGTGGAGCATTGTCAGATTCCGCACGAACGCTCGGGCGCGTCCGATGTGGTCACCGTCAGCCTGGGGCTGGCTTGGTGTCAGGCACGTTCAGAGCTGAAAGTCGAGCATCTGCTCACCTTGGCAGACGCTGCGCTCTATGACGCCAAAAGTCAGGGACGCAATCGCCTCTGCCATCAGTCACTTTGAGCAATGCCCTGCAGGGGCACCTGCTCTGGTGACTCGGTCGATGGGTCAAGGTGGATCATCACGTACAACACCGGCAACTGTGCCATCAGCCGGTCACGGGCTTGCAGCGCGATGTCATGTCCCTCGCGCACGGTGAGAGCCTCATTGACCTCCAGATGCGCATCCACCACGATCATGTCGCCCATCTTGCGGGTGCGCACATCGTGCACGCCCACCACGCCAGGCGTGCCTCGCAGCAGCGCGTGAATCTCGTCAATCTGCTCCTGGGAGGCCGAGCGGTCCATCAAGTCGTTGAGGGCATTCCAGGCGAACTCCCAGCCCATCTTGCCGACCATGAAGCCCACGATGAGCGCGGCGACTGGGTCCAGCAAAGAGTAGCCCATCAGGTTGCCTACGATACCCAAAGCGACCACCAGGGACGACGCCGCATCCGATCGTGCATGCCAGGCATTGGCCACCAGCATGCTCGAGCGCACGCGTTCGGCGGCCTTGAGCATGTAACGAAACAGCAGCTCTTTTGACAGCAGGGTGAACAGCGCCACATACAGCGCAATGGGCTTGACGGCTGGGATGCTCTCGGGGCTGCTCAGCTTGCCCACAGCGCTCCACAACATGCCCACGCCCACACTGAGCAGCAACAAGCCCAGCACCATGGAGGCGGCGGTTTCATAGCGATGGTGGCCGTAGTGATGGTCGGCATCAGGCCCCTTGCGGCTGTGTCGACTGGCCAGCAACACGACAAAGTCGGCTACCAGATCCGACAGGGAGTGGATGCCGTCCGCAATCAGAGCCTGCGAATGGGCAAAGAAGCCCACCACCACCTGCAACGCGGTCAGAACCAGGTTGACGACGACGCTGACCCAGGTGGTGCGCTGGGCGACCCGATGCCGCTCGGGCGTGTCTTCTTCCTCGCTGTCGATCAGGTCCGGCGCCGCCATGACGTGATCAACCCAGCCAGTCGATGTGGTGCCCCAACTTGCGGGCTTTGGTGCCGAGATAGCGCTCGTTCTCTGACTGCACCTCGCTGCGCACCGGCACACGTTCCTCGACCTTGACCCCGTGTCGGGTCAGGGTGTCAACCTTGCGAGGGTTGTTCGTCATCAGCTTGACGGAGGACACGCCCAAAAAGTCCAGGATCTGCGCGGCGACATCGAAATTGCGCAGGTCAGCGGCAAAGCCCAGGTGTTCGTTGGCCTCCACCGTGTCCATGCCCTGATCCTGCAACTGGTAGGCGCGCAGCTTGTTGGCCAGGCCAATGCCACGCCCTTCCTGACGCAGGTACACCACCACCCCACTGCCCTTCTTGCCAATTTCGCTCATGGCGAACTGGAGTTGCGGGCCACAATCGCAGCGCAGCGAGCCAAACACGTCACCGGTCATGCATTCGGAATGCACACGCACCAAGGCGCTGCCCTTCACGTCGCCCATCACCATCGCGATGTGCTCGCGGCCCGTGCCTTCCTCGCGGAACAGCTTCATCGTGAAGCTGCCGTGTTCAGTGGGAATGCGTGCTTCAGCCTGAAACTCGACCAGGGCGGCGCTCACCGGGGTCAGGGTGTCTATCGGGGACTTCTTGTCGGGATCAGGGGTGGACATTCATTTTCCTCAGGGGCCCGCCATTTTGCCAAATGCCGGCGAAAGGCAGGGCGCGGGTCGCAAAAAGACCCGAATCCAGCCTCACTCTTGCACCGGGTCCTCGTCCGCTGGGGGCTTTGACCCGGAGGCCGCCAACAGCGATTTCAAGCCGGCCTCGTCCAGTACAGGCACACCCAGCGCCTGCGCCTTCTCCAGTTTCGATCCGGCTTCCTCTCCGGCCACCACATAGTGGGTCTTCTTCGACACCGAGCCCGCCACTTTGCCGCCCGCCTCTTCGATCAGGGCCTTGGCTTCCTCACGCGACAAGGTGGGCAGCGTGCCGGTCAGCACCAGCGTCTTGCCAAACAGGGGCAGGCTGGCGGCATCGGCAGCGGCCGAGGGCTCGTGCTCGGGCCAGGTCACCCCCGCCGCGCGTAACTGCTCCACCACCTCGCGGTTGTGGGGCTGGTCAAAAAAGGTGCGGATGCTGCGCGCCACCACCGGCCCCACGTCGCGCACGGCGAGCAACTGCTCCTCGGTGGCGTCCATGATGCGGTCGATCTGGCCAAAGTGGCGCGCCAGATCTTTCGCGGTGGCCTCGCCCACATGGCGAATGCCCAGGCCGAACAGGAAGCGCGGCAAGGTCGTCTGCTTGCTCTTTTCCAGCGCCGCCACGATGTTCTGTGCGCTCTTGTCGGCCATGCGATCGAGGGCGGCCAGTTTCATCACGCCCAGTTTGTACAGGTCGGGCAAGGTGCGCACCAGGCCGCCGTCCACCAACTGGTCCACCAGCTTGTCACCCAGGCCTTCCACTTCCACGGCGCGGCGCTGGGCAAAATGCAACAGCGCCTGTTTGCGCTGAGCGGCGCAGAACAGCCCGCCAGTGCAGCGGTGGTCCACCTCGCCAGGCTCGCGCACCACGGTACTGCCACACACTGGGCAATGCGTGGGCATGCGGAAGTTGGGCACGTAGGCCGGGCGCTCACCCGCGACCACACCCACCACCTCGGGGATCACGTCGCCGGCACGGCGCACGATGACGGTGTCGCCAATGCGAACGCGCTTGCGACGCAACTCGAACAGGTTGTGCAGCGTCGCGTTCGTGACGGTCACGCCACCCACGAACACCGGCTTGAGGCGTGCGACGGGAGTCAGCTTGCCGGTGCGGCCCACCTGGATGTCGATGCCGTCGACCTGGGTGAGCTGCTCCTGGGCGGGGTATTTGTGCGCGACGGCCCAGCGCGGCTCGCGGCTGACGAAGCCCAATTGCTCCTGCAAAGCGCGGCTGTTGACCTTGTAGACGATGCCGTCGATGTCGAAGGGCAGGCTGTCGCGCAAGGCGCCCATGCGCTGGTGGAAGGCCACCAGACCGTCGGGGCCGGTCGCGCCCAGGGACACGGTGCGGTGAGCGCACACGGGCAGCCCCATCGCCTGTAATGCATCCAGCATGGCGCTGTGCGTGGCGGGCACCTCCCAGCCTTGGACCTCACCGAGACCATAGGCAAAGAAGCTCAAGGGGCGTTGCGCCGCAATGCCCGGATCGAGCTGACGCACCGCACCGGCTGCCGCATTGCGCGGGTTCACAAAGGTCTTGTCGCCCTTTTCGCGCTGTCGCTCGTTGAGCGCTTCGAAGTCGTCGCGGCGCATGTAGACCTCGCCGCGCACTTCCAACACCTCGGGCGCTGCACCTTGCAGCCGCAACGGAATCTGGCCCACGGTGCGGATGTTCTGGGTCACGTCCTCGCCCTGCTCTCCATCGCCACGCGTGGCGGCCGTCACCAGCACGCCGTGCTCGTAACGCAGGTTGATGGCCAGCCCGTCGAACTTCAGCTCGGCGGCATAGGCCACAGGCGGGTCGGTCTCGGTCAGGCCCAGTTCGCGGCGAATGCGCGCATCAAATGCTTCGGCGCCCGAGGCTTCGGTGTCCGTCTCGGTGCGGATCGACAGCATGGGCACCGCGTGGCGCACCGGCGTGAAGCCGTCCAGTACCTTGCCCAGCACGCGTTGCGTGGGGGAATCGGGTGTCAGCAGCTCCGGATGGGCGGCTTCCAGCGCCTGCAACTCGGCAAACAGCTTGTCGTACTCGGCATCCGGGATGCTCGGGTCGTCCAGCACGTAGTAGCGGTGCGCATGGGCGTGCAGCAACTCACGCAAGGTGGCCACGCGCTCGGCCTCTGGCGAGCGGCCGCCGGCCGGTGCCGCATCGGCCCCGCCAAACAGATCAGATTGAGACATGGCCGGCGTGCGTCAGCTGAACAAGCGTCGGGTGGAGGGCGCACCGGCGGCCAGATCGCGTGCAGCCAAGGACTCGTACAAGCGGCTCAACTCACCTTCGATCGACGCAAATGCGGCCGCATTGAAGGCCTGCCCCTGGTCGTCGGCCATCAGGCCATCCATGCTCAAAGCCAGCGCCTCGCCTGCGGCACACCAGGCCTTGAACGGCTCATGCTGGGCGGCGGTTTGCGGTACGTCGAACGACAGCATCAGTTCGCGCAAAGTTGCCTGAGTGGGATCCTCGGCAAAAGCGGCCTGAGCGTCGTACTGCAGCGTCAGCATGGGTGGCGCGCCCTCTTCCATCCCAGGCAACACCATGCGACCAGGCAAGGCACCTTGTACAAAGCCGTGTCGCGCGGCCTGCTGTTGCACGTAACCAATGGACCACGCGCTGCCCCGGGCGTGCAGTCGCATGGCGAGTTGGGCGTCGTGCGCGCTGGCAAAGGCATCCAGCTCTTTGGCACGTGCCACCACGTCCAGCATGTCCGGAAACTCCACCGAAGCGCCCAGTGCATCGGCCATGGCCTGAATCTTCTGCACAAATTCGGAGTATTCGATCTCGTTGAGGCCACCGGTTCGATTGGCCAGCAACACACCCGCTTGCAGCTCCTTGTAGAGCACGCCAGCTTGCGGGCTTTCCCACTCGTCGCAGTCCATGCGCAAACCTTCAATCAACACCGGTTTGCTGCCTGCTCGGCGGGTGGGTGGCAGGTGCATCAGGATGTTGTCGCCACTCAGCAGGCCATCCAGTGTCAGGGTGGCGATCGCGTCCACGAGTGCATCCAGGCGCGGGCCGGTGCGCTTGACCGGCGGCGGCACCACGGCGGATGCGGCCAGTGCCGCCGCATCGGCAATCATGGGGCGGGTGGGTTCATGCTCCATGGTGGAGGTCGCGCTGAAACCGCTTTGTTGGCTGTTGCCATCCACCGGCTCCACTTCGGCCCTCATCGGTTGGCGTGCGGCGGCCTTGCGAGAGGTCCAGACACCATGCGCCAGCACCGCAATCAGCACCATGCCACCCAGGATGACCAGATAGGAAGTCAGCGAATCGTTCATGTTTTCGGTCCTCAAGCAGCGTGGGCCATGCCCAGCGCGGCCTCCATGTCCACCGCCACAATGCGGGAGACACCTTGTTCTTGCATTGTCACGCCCACCAGTTGCTCGGCCATCTCCATCGCTATCTTGTTGTGCGAGATGAACAGGAACTGGGTGCCGCTAGACATGCTCTTGACCAGACGCGCGTAGCGCTCGGTGTTGGCGTCGTCCAGGGGCGCGTCCACCTCGTCAAGCAGGCAGAACGGCGCAGGGTTCAATTGGAAAATGGCAAACACCAGGGCGATGGCGGTCAGCGCCTTTTCGCCTCCTGAAAGCAGGTGGATGGTGCTGTTCTTCTTGCCGGGCGGGTGGGCCATCACCTGCACACCGGCATCCAGGATCTCGTCGCCGGTCATCACCAGGCGTGCACTGCCGCCGCCGAACAGGCTCGGGAACATGCGGCCGAAATGCTCGTTGACGGTGTTGAACGTGGCACCCAGCAGGTCGCGGGTTTCGAGGTCGATCTTGTGGATCGCGTCTTCCAGGGTCTGGATGGCATCACTGAGGTCGGCCATCTGCGAGTCAAGGAAACCCTTGCGCTCACGGGCGGCGGTCAGCTCTTCCAGTGCGGCCAGGTTCACGGCGCCCAGGGCATTGATCTCGCGCTGGATGCGGTCAATCTCGGTTTGCAAGCCATGGAGCTTGATGCCGTCACGCTCGATGACTTCCGCCAGGGCCACCAGATCCACCTCTGCGGCGGTGAGCTGCTCCAGGAACTGCGCGCCACCCAGCGTGGCAGCCTGCTGCTCCAGTTGCAGCTTGGTGATCTCGTCACGCAAGGGCTGCAAGCTGCGCTCGAAACCCATGCGCTGCTCGTCGGCGCGGCGCAGTTGGGCGGACAGGTCGTCGTACTTCGTGCGGGCTTCGGCCAGCAGACCTTCCTTCTCGACGCGCAATGCCAGCGCCTCGTCCAGGCCGGTGTGGGCCGAAGCGTCGCTCAAGCGCGCCTGCTCTTCGTGCAACTGGGCCACCGTGGCTTCGTTGAGCTGGATCTGCTGCGCCGACGTTTCGATGCTGCGCTGCAGCTCACCCCGGCGTGAAGCCATGGCACGGGCGCTGAACTGCGCCTCCTGGGCCTGGCGCTCTTGCGCGCGCAATTGCTCACGGGCCTGATTGAGCTTGCGCTCGGCTTCCATCACCGCTTCTTCCAGCTGGGCATGGCGCTCCTGGGCTTCGGCCAGGCTCAGGTCCAGCTCTTCAAAGCGCGCTTCACCGGTGGCGCGGCGCTCTTGCAGCTCGTCGAGTTGGGCATCGATCTCGGCCAGTTCCTCGGCGATCTGACCATGGCGGGCCTGAGCTTGCTCGGCCTGTTGGGTCAGGCGCAGCACTTCCACCTGCAACTGGTGGGCACGTTGCTGCACCTCGCTGGTCTGCCGACGGGCGGCGGCCAGGCGTTGCGAGGTGTCGGTATAGTGCGCCTCGGCCCGGATCAGGCCGGCGCGGGCATCTTCGGCCAGGAGAATTTGCGCCCTCACCTGTTTGTCCAGGCTTTCGATCTCCTGGGCGCGGGCCAACATGCCGGCCTGTTCCGAGTCGGGCGCGTAGAAGCTCACCGCAAACTGGCTGACCGTGTGCCCCGCGCGGGTCATGATGACCTCGCCGTGGGTCAGGCGTTGGCGGTTGGCCAGGGCCTCTTCCAGGTTGGCGGCGGTGTACACACCTTCCAGCCAGTCGTTGAGCAGCGCTTTCAAGCCGTCGTCTGGCAGCCGCAACTGATCCGACAGGCGCGGCAGCGTGGTGTGGGTGTTCTGGATGCCGCTGGCCGGCACGCTGTAGAAGGCCAGCTTGGCCGGCGGTGCGTCCTGCTCGAAAGCGCGCACCGTTTCCACCCGCCCCACTTCCAGCGCCGACAAGCGTTCGCGCAGGGCCGATTCCAGCGCCACTTCCCAACCCGGCTCGATGTGCACTTTGCGCCACAAGCCCTGCAGGCTGTCCAGCCCATGCTTGGCCAGCCAGGGCTTGAGCTTGCCCTCGGTTTGCACCTTGTCTTGCAGGGTGCGCAGCGCTTCCAGGCGGGCGGTCAGTTCGGCCTGTTTCGCCGCCTGGGCCTGGCTTTCCTGTTGCTGCGCCTTGCGCGCCTCGTCCAGCTCGGGCACTTGCTCGGTCAACTCGCCCAGTTGTGCTTCCGACAGGGCCAGTTCTTCCTGTACGGCTTCCAGTTGCTGCTTCAGGTCCGTCAAGCGGGCCTCATCGGGTGCACCCAGCGCGTGTTTTTCGCTGCTCAGGCGTTCACGACGCAGCGTCAGCTGGCGAGATTGGTCGTCGATGTTGCGCGACTCGGCCGCCAGCAACTGAATCTGCTGCTGCACCTGCCCGGCCACGCCACGCTGGGTGTTGGCCTGTGTGGTGGCGCTGCGCACCGCATCCTCGAAGCTGGGCAGGTTGCCGGCGAGCTCTTCCGACTGGGCGGCCAGGATTTCGGCCTGCTCTTCGGCGGCCAGCATCTTCTCGGCCAGCTCTTCCAGCTCGAACTCGGCCGCAGCACGGCGCTCCAGCCACTGCGCGTTCTGCTCCTTCAGCTCGGCCAGGCGCTGCTCGACCTTCTGGCGACCCTCCACGACGTAGCGGATGCGCTCCTCCAGCCGGCTCACGGCCAGGTTGGCCTCGGCCAACTCACCTTGCGCCACGTGCAGGGCATCGCTGGCGGCATAGTGGTCTTGGCGCACCTGTTCCAGCTGCGCTTCCACGCCACGCAACTCAGCCAGACGGGCTTCCAGCGCATTGGTCGCTTCGGCCACGGCCAGGCGAATGCGTGTCTCTTCCGACGCCGCATCGCGGTGCTTCAAAAACCACAACTGGTGCAGCTTGAGCGTGCCCTGCTCCTGCAAGGCGTGATAGCGGCTCGCCACCTCGGCCTGCTTCTCCAACTTGTCCAGGTTGTTGTTGAGCTCACGGAGGATGTCTTCCACGCGGGTCAGGTTTTCGCGCGTGTCCTTGAGGCGGTTTTCCGTCTCGCGGCGGCGTTCCTTGTACTTCGACACCCCAGCGGCTTCTTCGAGGAACAGGCGCAGCTCTTCGGGCTTGGACTCGATGATCCGGCTGATCGTGCCCTGACCGATGATGGCGTAGGCGCGCGGCCCCAGACCGGTGCCCAGGAACACGTCCTGCACGTCGCGGCGGCGCACCGGCTGGTTGTTGATGAAGTAGCTGGAGGTGCCGTCCCGTGTCAGCACCCGCTTCACGGCAATTTCAGCAAACTGGTTCCACTGCCCACCCGCACGCGCGTCCTCGTTGCTGAACACCAGTTCGACGCTGGAGCGGCTGGCCGGCTTGCGGTTGCCCGAGCCGTTGAAGATGACGTCCTGCATGGACTCGCCACGCAACTCCGACGCCTTGGAT
>CAYOJR010000062.1:0-11949 GCA_964404335.1 uncultured Aquabacterium sp. | reverse complement strand
CGAGCGTGTCGGCGATGGCGCGTGGCTGCTCGAAGATTTCCTTTTGCATGTAGTGGCGGTACGGCCCCAGCTCGACCGCGCCGCTGTGCGCGGTCACGGTGCGCACCGGGCGCTGCTCAGGCTCGACGCGCTGGTGCATGCCGTCGGCGCCCAGGTGCTCGATCCAGTGACGGCCCGGCTGCAGGTCCACCACATCGCCCTCTTCCAGGTACACGATCTGGTCCGTCACGCCGGCCAGCGCCATGGCATCCGACGCCAGAAAGCGCTCGCTGGCATCTGCGCCGCCCACGCCCATGATCAGAGGCGAGCCCTGACGGGCACCGATGACGCGCTGGGGCTCGTCACGGTGGAACACGGCAATGGCATAGGCACCGGTCAGGCGCAGGGTGGCGCCCTTGACGGCGGCAAACAGGTCGCCGTCGTACAGGTGGTCGACCAAGTGAGCGATGACCTCGGTGTCGGTTTGGCTCAGGAATTCATACCCCTTGGCCTGCAATTCGCGACGCAGCTCTTCGTGGTTCTCGATGATGCCGTTGTGCACCAGGGCCACGCGGCCAGGTTTGCTGCTGGGGGCATCGGCGCCAGGGCCATGCGAGAAGTGCGGGTGGGCGTTGTGCACCGCAGGTGCACCGTGCGTGGCCCAGCGGGTGTGAGCGATGCCCACGGTGCTGCCGATGCCGTCTTGCTCGGTCTGGTTGCCCAGCTCGGCCACACGCTGGGTGCTGCGTGAGCGTCGCAGCTGCCCGTCTTGCAGCACAGCCACACCGCAGGAGTCGTAGCCCCGGTATTCCAGGCGCTTGAGGCCCTCGACCAGAACCGGAACGATGTTGCGCGACCCTACGGCGCCGACGATGCCACACATGCTTTGCTGCTCCCACACTGAAATGTCAAACGATTCTGCATCGTAGAGACTTTGAAGAGAAATTTCCCTTCTATTTCACATGTAAAACGATACAAACATCCACACATCATTTAAACAAGAAATTTTTACATCACATAGCAGATATGGTGAAATATTCATCCATGAATGCTGCCTCACCCCTTCATCTGGATGTCACCGATCTGCGCCTGCTCGCCCTGCTGCAGGACGACGCCAGCCTGTCCAATCAGGCCCTGGCCGATCTGGCCCACCTCTCTCCTGCCACCTGTCACCGCCGGCTCAAGCGCCTGCGCGACGAGGGGGTGATCGAAAAGCAGGTGGCCATCCTCTCGCCCCACCGGGTGGCCGAGGCGCTGGGCTGGGGGGTGAGCGCGCTGGTGGAGGTGAGCCTGGATGTGCAGACGCAGGAGGCGCTGAACGCCTTCGAGGCCCATGTGGTGGCCAACGCTCAGGTGCAGCAGTGCTGGCGCGTCTCGCCCGGCCCCGACTTTGTGCTGGTGGTGCAGGTGCCCGACATGCCGGCTTACCAGGCCCTGGCGCAGCGGCTGTTCACCGCGCACCATCAGGTGCGCAATGTGCGGGCCTTCTTTGCGGTGAAACGTGCCAAGTTCGGCACGCAGGTACCCCTGTCTCGCGACTGAATCAGGGCGCCAGGGGGTCGATCAGCTCAGCGTCCGGACGCAGGCTCAGAGGTGCACCGTCGAGCGGGTGCGTCGAGGCGCGCCCTGTCCGAGGGGTGGCCATCTGCGAAGGCAGATCACGCGCCTTGCGTGCCGTGCCGGCCCGTCCGATTTCAGGCAGCACTTCGAGCAACTCTTCGTCCGACAGGTTGGCCAGCTCTTCGACACTGAGGTCTCCGGACTGTGCCCTTTCCGCCGCTGTGACAGGCGGGACGTCCGACACGGTGACGCCAGAGGCTGCGCCGTCGTAGCGAACGGCCATGCTCTGAGTGAACTGATTGGTCTGGTAGAGCTGCGTCATCCAGACCCCCGCGCCCACCATCGCCACCATCACCAAGGCGCCGCCCACCCACACCAGGGGCTGGCGCGTCCAGTGTCGAGGCGGCGTCACGACAGGGGTGTCGTACACCGACTGCCAGGGATCGTCCAGATCTTCCTCTGGGGTGTGCGCAAGATCGGCCGCAAGGCCTGCAGCCGGCACCAGGGGGTCGATTCCGAGAGCCTCAAGCGAGATGTCCAGATTCGGGTCAACGGCTGCGCCCGTGTCGGCAACGGAGGCAGTCGCATCGACGGCGCTGGCGGGAATGGCGACGGCCAACGCGATGTCATAGCCCTGTCTCAACTCAGGGTCCATCAGCGTTTCGTAAGCCGTGTTCAGGGCCAGTATCTGCGCCTCGCGGTGCGCATCGCCTGGCAGCGCCTGCGCCAGCGCCCGATAGGCCGCACGGATCACCTCGACAGGGGCGTCCTGAGTGACTTTCAAGCGTTCGTAATGGTTCACGACAACAGCATCCCGCGCAGCATCTGGTGACAGAATGTTACCCGCTCAACGCTTGATTTTCTGGGGGCGTTTCCACTCAGCCAGGGTGACTTGTTTACCGCGCGCCACAGCCAGGCTCTCGGCGGGCACGTCCTTGGTGATGGTGCTGCCACCGCCCACGGTGACACCGGCGCCCAGCGTCACCGGGGCCACCAGCACGCAGTTCGAGCCCACGTGCACATCGTCTTCGATCACGGTGCGATGCTTGTTGGCCCCATCGTAGTTGGCGGTGATGCTGCCAGCGCCATAGTTGACGCGCTCACCGACTGTGGCGTCGCCCAGATAAGCCAGGTGGTTGGCTTTCGAGCCCTTGCCCATCGTGCTGTTCTTGACCTCGACGAAGTTGCCGATGTGGACCTCGGCCCCCAGTTGCGCACCGGGGCGCAGACGGGCGAATGGGCCAATCAACGCGCCTTCGCCGACGTGTGCGCCCAGCTTGTCGCCATCAATGTGGGTAAAGGGATGGATGACCGCCCCGCGCGCGATGGTGGCATTGCGGATCACGCAGTTCGCGCCGATCTGCACCTCGTCGCCCAGCACCACATTGCCTTCAAAAATGCAGTTGACGTCGATGTCCACATCCTGACCGCACTGCAAAGTGCCACGCAGGTCAAAGCGAGCCGGGTCGGCCAGACGCACACCCTGCTCCATCAGGCGCTCGGCCTGGGCGCGCTGGTGGCGACGCTCCAACTCGGCCAGTTGCGCCGGACTGTTGACGCCCAGCACCTCGACCTCGTCGCGCGGCTGTGCGGCCACCACGCTCAGGCCCTCGGCCTGGGCCATGGCCACCACGTCGGTCAGGTAGTACTCGCCCTGGGCGTTGTCATTGTTGAGCTGTGACAGCCAGTGCTTCAGGCGCGCGGTGGGCGCGGCCATCATGCCGGTGTAGACCTCGCAGATGGCGCGCTGCTCAGGCGTGGCGTCCTTGTGCTCGACGATGGCCAGCACCTTCACACCGGTCTCGTCGCGCACGATGCGGCCATAGCCGGTCGGGTCGTCCAGACGGATGGTCAGCAGCGCCAGTTGCTTGCCTGCGCAGGCGTCCACCAGGGCCTGGGCCGTGCTGGCGTGGATCAGGGGCGTGTCGCCGTTGAGGATCAGGGTGATGCCATCATCGGGCAGCACGGGCACAGCCTGTTGCACGGCGTGGCCGGTGCCCAGTTGGGGCTCCTGGCGCACGAACTGCAGCGGGGCCTGCGCAAACTCGCTCTTCATCGCCGCTTCCACCATCTCGGCGCCGTGGCCGGTGATCACCACCTGTTGCGCGGCCTGCAGTCCCGAGGTGCTGGCGATGACATGCGACAACATGGGCCGACCGGCCAGCTTGTGCAACACCTTAGGGCGCGAGGACTTCATGCGGGTGCCTTTGCCCGCAGCCATGATGACAATCGAAAGCGACATGAAAAACCTGAATTGAATGGGAAGGTCAGCGATTGTCCACCGGCCGCGTGACGGTCACGGTGCGGGGGCTGACGGCCGGGTGCGGAAAGTCCTTCAGCGCGGCCTCGAACAGATAGGGCAACAAGTCCAGATCGACGGTGTTCTGACGGTCGTGCACGGCATGGGTCTCGTACAGCACCTGGTTGCTGCGGCGGTCGCGGATCAGCACGCTGACCTGCATCTGCACCCAGGTGGGCTCCATGCGCATGCTCAGGCCAATGCCCCCCCAACCACCGGAGCCCCACCAACCACCCCAGCCCAAACGGCCACCACCCCAGTAGGGGTCGTGGCGCAGGCTGGTGTCTTCGCGGCTCTGGGTGCTGAGTTGCACGCTCACATCGGCCTGTTCGGGCTGGGTCACCTTGCGAAAGCCTGCGGCCTGCAGCGCCGGTACGGCAGCGGCCTCCAGCCGGTCCTGCACACCGGCCTGCGCCTGCTGCGAAGGCAGGCGCTCGAAAACATACGCCCCCGGCGTGCGACCCTGTGGCCAACTGCCATAGCTGGACACCTGACTCACCACGTTCGGGCTGCCGGCACAACCAGCCAACCACAGCGCACTCAGACACCACAGAGCCAGCAGCCAGCGTCGCATGTCACACCGCCTTTCGGATGGGGATGGCCGACAGGGACACGGCGGTCTCGGCCGGCAGTTCAGGGTTGACGTCACCGCAGCCATCGTCCTCGTCAAAGGCGATGTCGCCGCCGGGCATGGGGGTGCCGGTGGCCCGGATCGTCGTGAACGGGTAGAGGTTGCGGTCCATCAGGTGCGAGGGAACGATGTTCGACAGCGCCGTGAACATGTTGTCCACGCGGCCAGGATATTTGCGATCCCACTCGTTGATCATCTCGCGCATTTGTTGACGCTGCAAGCCTTCCTGGCTGCCGCACAGGTTGCACGGGATGATGGGGAACTCGCGGTGTTCGGCGTACCTGGCCAGGTCCTGCTCGCGGCAGTAGGCCATGGGACGGATCACGACGTGCTCACCGTTGTCGGTCACCAGCTTCGGGGGCATGCCCTTGAGCTTGGAGCCAAAGAACATGTTCATGAACAGGGTCTGCAGCATGTCGTCGCGATGGTGACCCAGGGCGATCTTGGTGCAACCCAACTCGGTGGCCACGCGGTACAGGATGCCGCGACGCAGGCGCGAACACAGCGAGCAGGTGGTCTTGCCCTCGGGCACCACGCGCTTGACCACGCTGTAGGTGTCCTGCTCTTCAATGCGGAAGGGCACGCCCACTTTGGTGAGGTAGTCGGGCAACACGTGTTCGGGGAAACCGGGCTGCTTCTGGTCGAGGTTGACGGCCACGATCTCGAATCGGATGGGCGCCCGCTTCTGCAGGTTCATCAGGATGTCGAGCATGGCGTAGCTGTCCTTGCCGCCCGACATACACACCATCACCTTGTCACCGTCTTCGATCATGTTGAAGTCGGCAATGGCCTGGCCCACTTCGCGGTGCAGGCGCTTGCTGAGCTTGTTGCGCTCGAAGGCTTCTTTTTTCAGGCGAGCGGCTTCGGCCGCATCAGGCGTCTCAAGAGCGTCAGTGACTGGAAGCGCGCCGGCTTCGCTCGACAAAATGGATTCAGACATGGCAGAGGCAGCTGTGGGGCATAACCGCGCATTTTCGCCCATTCACTGCCTGACGCCAACCTTCAACCCTTCTGCGCCCCCTAGAAAGGGCCGCTGCTCACCACTGACCGGCCTCCATGTGGATGGCGACTTCACAATCATCAAAGATTTCAAGCTTGGCGATCTTCACGCGCACGCCTTGCACCCCGGGCAGCTCCATCAGGCGCTTGCACAGCTTGCCGATCAGCGTCTCCAGCAGGTTGACGTGCTGGGCCGTGCACTCCTCGATGATGATGGTGCGCACGCGGCGGTAGTCCAGCACATGCATCAGGTCATCGTCGCTGGGCAGCAGGGGCTGGCTGCCCATGTTCAGCTCGGCGTCCACCATGATGGGCTGCGGCGCGGTTTTCTCGTGATCGAGCACGCCCAGGTTGGCATCGAAGCGCAAGCCGGTCAGGTTCAGGGTCTGGTTGCCTTTGGTCATACTCATATAAACGTTTCTCTTACGCGGAATACTTCCACCCCCACACCCGCACAGTCAGGATAAACATCGGGCTTGCAAGTCGAAAGTCGCACGGCAACCACGCAGGGGTGCGCCATCAGTGCCTCGACCAAATCGTCACAAAGCGTTTCCTGCAGTTCCACATGCCCATCACTGACTCGATGCGCCACCACAGCACGCACAAAGTCGTAATCCACAACTTCAGCCAGCTTGTCGCTTCGAGGCGTAGAGTCTGCATAGGGAACAAACAGCTCCACATTGAAAACAACGCGCTGGGTCTGTTTCTTCTCAAAATCATGCGCCCCGATCTGAACATCCACGACGTGATCACGAAGGAAGATGCGGCGGCACTGCAGCGCCAGACGAGCAAACAGGTCAGCGGCCATCACGATCCCTCATCACCTCGTCCACCACAAACATGACATCCCTTGGTAGAGGAACCAGATGCTGTCCATTGTCAACCGTCAAGGTCACACCGGTGATGCAAGGGTTTTGCGCCAAGAACAGGCAACTGGCCGCCACCTGTGCTGGATCGGTAGGTCTGCGCATTAAGTTGACGCGACTTGCACGTTCGAAATTCTCGACTGACTGTGGGCCACTGACGTACATCAGACCGGGGGCTACGCCACACACTCGAACATCTGGTGCGAGTGCCTGAGCTTGCAAGGCCACAGCTCGCTCCAGAGCCAACTTGGTTACTGTGTAAGAAAAATAGTCCGGATTGAGGTTGAAAACCTTCTGGTCAAGAATATGAAGGATGCAGAGCGTTCCCCCCTCATCATCAGAACCTGTCAGCGCGATCTGATCTTGAACCATCAAGCTCGACAGAGCAAGTGGGGCCACCAAGTTAACCTCGAGCTGACTCCGTGCTCCATCAACATCAATCGATGCAGCAGCATCTGGTTCAAAGCTAGACGCATTGTTAACCAGCGCATGCAAGGGTCCACTTTGAGCAACGATGCCTGCCATCATCCTGCGCCGCTGCGCTTCATCGTGCAGATCGGCCTGGACAGCATGGATTCGGCCACCAGCAGCACGCACGCGAGCGCACAGAGTGTCAGCCGCCTCCGCTGAGCGGTGATAGTGACACCATACCTCCCACCCAGCTTGAGCAAAAGTTTCGCAGAGTTGAGCCCCCAGGCGATGCGCACCACCCGTAATCAGCACACGCTTAGTCATACTGCAACTCGACACTCAACAATCCACGGATGAAAAATGCCAGGTCTTGAGCGAAGTACAGCCGCTCGCCAGGATTCAGCAAGAAATCCTCGCCCAACAATTTGATAAACACCACCCCTACTTGGTCAGGTCGTGCACCTGTGATTGGCACGTCATTCTGCACATACCCCTCGCTCTTCGCGCCAAAGAAACATGACTGATAGGGCTTGATGACTGCGTCCGGAGCCAGCGCCTGGGCCGGTAACCAAACGACCAAATTGGCCTTGCGTACGTTCAACTCCAGCTTGAACTCAATGCTCAGTTGAGAACGCTTGCGCGCCTCCTCCAAGAGCCCCTCAGGCTCAACTGTCAGGGTGTAGTCCGCAATACACCCACTCACAGAAAAGGCCACGTGACAGGCCTGATAAGCCGCATAGCCTGTTGTCGACGCAAGGTTCTGACGCAAGGCCTCAGGGACCTCTTGCTCCAAGACGCGTTGGGTCAAACTCTTGAGCTTTTGAGCCCCCCCGTCGCCAAAAACCAGGGCAACAACGATCAGACTGATCGGCAACCCAACCGTCAGAATGGCGACGGCCGACGAGACAACCTCAATGTGATTGGTCACACCTCCCCAGACCAAAAGACTCAATGCACTCCCGAGCACCAACACCATCATCAGTGCAAGCAGCCATTTGGCCCATTTCGGCAACGCCAACATCTTGAGCCATCGAATCAGATCACCGGATGCTTTGATCGTTTCTTCACTCATCTTTTGACGGACTGCGGTAGGGCAATGGTTTCTACAATTGGGGCATGAACCGCCCGACGACAACGGACCACAGTGTAGTGGCCGCCCCCCTGCACGGCCACCCTCTGGCCGACCTGATTGCGCATGAAATCCGCCAGCGGGGTGGATGGATGCGTTTTGAGCGCTTCATGGAACTGGCCTTGTATGCGCCGGGTCTGGGCTATTACAGCGCCGGTCGGCGCGTGATCGGTGCCGGACCGCAAGACGGCAGCGACTTCGTGACCGCCCCCGAGCTGACGCCCCTGTTCGGCAAGGTGCTGGCGGCGCAATTGCGCCAGGCACTGGACGCCACGGGCACGAACGAAATCTGGGAGTTTGGCGCTGGCACCGGCGCCCTGGCCGAGCAACTGCTGGGCGAGTTGGGGGAGCGCATCACGCGCTACACCATCGTCGATCTGTCGGGAACGCTGCGCGACCGTCAGCACCAGCGCCTGCAGAAGGAGCATCCTGAGCTCGTCCACAAGGTGATCTGGGCCGACAGCCTGCCCGACACGATGGAAGGCGTGATCGTCGGCAACGAGGTGCTGGACGCCATGCCCGTGCACCTGATGAGTTGGGATGGCCAGCGCTGGCTGGAGCGCGGCGTGGGCATGGTCGAATCGAAGACCCCGGCCGATGCGTCACCGCAATTCGCCTGGCGGGACCGTCCCGCCCCCGAAGGCGTGCGCCCCCCCACCGAGCACGCCGACAGCGAGTACGTGCCCGGCACTGTCACCGAGACCCACGGCCAGGCCGAGGCGTTCGTGACCACGCTGGCCGAGCGCATGACGCGCGGTGCGGCCTTCTTCCTCGACTACGGCTTCCCCGAAGCCGAGTACTACCTGCCGCAGCGCACCGGCGGCACGCTGATGTGTCACCACCTGCACCAGAGCGACCCCGACCCACTGGTCAATGTGGGAGAAAAGGACATCACCAGCCACGTCAACTTCACCGGCATCGCGCTGGCCGGCCAGGAAGCGGGCTGGGAGGTGCTGGGCTACACCTCGCAGGGCCGCTTTCTGACCAACTGTGGCCTGGGCGAAGCCCTGGCGCGCACCGCCGAGGCCAGCACCGCCGAGCAATTCAAGGCCCGTGGCGCCATGCAGATGCTGCTGGCCGAGCACGAAATGGGCGAGCTGTTCAAGGTCATCGGCTTCGTCAAGGGCCCGTGGTTCGAGGCCATCGGGTTCGCGCACGGTGACCGCACACACACCCTGTGACGCAGCGCGACGTCGTGTGACATTTTCAATCGACGTCATAGACCCGATTGCCTGCACGAAATCAGGGCAAACGCGATAATGGCGGGATGCTGCCACAACGCACCCTCAAATCCCTCACCCGCGCCGTGGGCGTGGGCCTCCACAGCGGCCAGCGCGTCGAGTTGACGCTGCGCCCGGCGCCGGTCAACACCGGCATCGTGTTCCGCCGCGTGGACCTGCCCGAGCCGGTGGACATCCCCGTCAACACCGGGGCGGTGTGCGACTGCCGCATGGCCACCACCATCTCGCCCGGTGGCGATCCGGGGCTGGCGAAGGTCAACACCATCGAGCACCTGATGTCGGCCTGCGCCGGCCTGGGGCTGGACAACCTGTATGTGGACATCACCGCCGAGGAAGTGCCCATCCTCGACGGCTCGTCGGCCGCCTTCGTGTACCTGCTGCAAAGCGCCGGCATCGAGCTGCAAAACTCGCCCAAGCGCTTCTTGCGCGTGCTCAAGCCCATCGAGGTGCGCGAGGGCGAAGGCCGCTCGCTCAAGTGGGCGCGTCTGGAGCCGTATCACGGCTACAAGCTGACCTTCGAGATCGACTTCGACCACCCGGCGGTGGACCAGACCGGCCAGCGCGTCGAGTTCGATTTCAGCACCGGCCAGTACAAGCGCGACATCGCCCGTGCCCGCACCTTCGGCTTCACCAAGGACGTCGAGATGATGCGTTCGCGCGGCCTGGGCCTGGGCGCCAGCATGGACAACGCCATCGTGGTGGACGAGCACCGTGTGCTCAATGCCGATGGCCTGCGCTACGACGACGAGTTCGTCAAGCACAAGATCCTCGACGCAATCGGCGACCTGTATGTGGCGGGCTACCCGCTGCTGGCCAGCTACACCGCCTACAAGTCGGGCCACGCGATGAACAACCAGTTGCTGCGGGCGCTGATGGTGCAGCGGGACGCCTGGGAGATTGTCACGTTCGAGGACGAGGCCAAGGCGCCGCGCGGCATGGCCGAACTGGCTCCGGCCTGGTAAGCCCGGAGACCGCGCACCATGGTTCTGTTTCGCGCCTTGGGGGTTCTGCTGGCCCTGTCGTTTTTGCTGAACATGGCGGCTTTCACCGTGACGGGCCAACCGCATTGGCGGCGATGGGCCATGCTCTCGCTGCGCTGGGGTGTCGTGCTGGGCCTGTGCTTCCTCGGCCTGATCGTGCTGCGGCGCGGCGCCATGTTCATCTGAATCGGCACGCGCACGCCTCATCGCGGGATACTCCCCTCCCGCCTGCCGCCAGCGCCCTCTAGCATCTGCTTTCTGCAGCTTCGGCTACCCGCTGAAGCACATCAGGAGCAAGCATGAGCTACCGCGCGCTGTACGAGCGTTCCATCCACGAACGCGACGCTTACTGGGCCGAACAGGCCTCCCGCATCCACTGGCACCGTCCGTTCGACACGGTCTGCGACCACAGCCAACCGCCTTTTGCGAAATGGTTTGTGGGCGGCTTGACCAATCTGTGTCACAACGCGGTCGACCGCCATGTGCATGACCGGGCCGACCAGGCTGCCCTGGTCTTCGTGTCCACCGAAACCAACACCGAAGAAACGATCAGCTACGGCCAGTTGCTGGTCGAGGTCGAACGCATGGCCGCCATCCTGCACGGCCTGGGCGTCGGCAAGGGTGACCGGGTGCTGATCTACATGCCCATGATCCCGCAGGCCGTGATCGCCATGCTGGCCACGGTTCGTCTGGGCGCCATCCACTCGGTGGTGTTCGGCGGCTTTGCCAGCCACGCGCTGGCCAGCCGCATCGACGACGCCCGGCCCACCGTCATCGTGAGCGCCGATGCGGGCTCGCGCGGCGGCAAGGTCATCCCCTACAAGCCGCTGCTGGACGAGGCCCTGCGCCAGAGCACCCACCACGTGCCCCATGTGTTGCTGGTGGACCGCAAGCTGGCCCCGGCCGACATGGACACTCCCCGCGACGTGGACTACTGGGACGCCCGCAGCAGCGTGATGGACGCCATCGTGCCCTGCGAGTGGGTCGAAGCCACCCACCCCAGCTACACGCTCTACACCAGCGGCACCACGGGCCGCCCGAAGGGCGTGCAGCGCGACACCGGCGGCTACGCCGTGGCGCTGGCCGCGTCGATGGAGCAGGTCTACTGCGGCAAGCCGGGCGAGACCTTCTTTTGCGCCAGCGACATCGGCTGGGTCGTGGGCCACAGCTACATCGTGTACGGCCCGCTGCTCACCGGCATGACGACCGTCATCTACGAAGGCCTGCCGATTCGCCCGGATGCGGCCATCTGGTGGTCCATCGTCGAGAAATACCAGGTCAATGTGATGTTCTCGGCGCCCACAGCCATCCGCGTGCTGAAGAAACAGGACCCGGACTGCCTCAAGCGCCACGATCTCTCCAGCCTCCAGCAGCTGTTCCTGGCCGGCGAGCCGCTTGACGAGCCGACCGCCACCTGGATTGGCGAGGCCATCGGCAAGCCCATCATCGACAACTACTGGCAGACCGAAACCGGCTGGCCTATCCTGAGCCTGGCGCGCGGTGTGGACCCGACGCTGACACCGCGCCTGGGCTCGCCCGGTTTCCCGATGCCCGGCTACCAGGTCAAGCTGCTGGACGACCAGACCGGCGAGGAGCTGACCGGCCCGAACCAGAAGGGCGTGCTGACCATCGAAGGCCCCTTGCCCCCCGGCTGCCTGCAGACGGTGTGGGGCGATGACCAACGCTTTGTGAGCACCTACTGGTCCACCTTCCCGACCAAACAGGTCTACAACACCTTCGACTGGGGCATCCGCGATGCGGACGGCTACTACTTTATCCTGGGCCGCACCGACGACGTCATCAACGTGGCCGGCCACCGCCTGGGCACCCGCGAGATCGAGGAGTCCATCAGCA
>CAYOJR010000061.1:0-12079 GCA_964404335.1 uncultured Aquabacterium sp. | reverse complement strand
CTGCGCGAAATCGTGGCCAACGCCGGTGGCGAACCCTCCGTGGTCGTCAACGCTGTGCTGGCTGGTTCGGGCAACTACGGCTTCAACGCTGCCAACGACACCTACGGCGACATGATCGAAATGGGCATCCTGGATCCCACGAAGGTCACCCGCACGGCTCTGCAGAACGCCGCTTCCGTGGCTTCGCTGATGCTGACCACCGAGTGCATGATCTCCGAGGCTCCGAAGGACGAAGCCGCCGGTGGCATGCCCGACATGGGTGGCATGGGCGGTATGGGTGGCATGGGCGGCATGGGCATGTAATGACCCACGGGTGCGGTTCGCCGCACCCTCCGCCTGGCACCTTTGCCAGACAAAGAGAAAGGCCGCTGGGTTCAGCGGCCTTTTTTCATTTGCCCAGCATGGGGCGCTACTCGCTGGTCAACTCCGCATCAGTGCGCACGCCCTTCGCGTACTTCGCGGTCGTGGCGGGCAGTGTCTTCCTTGACGCGTTTTGCCACAAACCAGGCGATGTAACCGAGCATGCAGAACATGAAGAGCAAGCCAATCAGGCTCATCAGGCCGTAGTCGGTGGTGAGGAAGTCGGTCAGTGCGTGCATGATGCTTCTCCTTGGATCCTTCTATGATCATGAGACCCTGAATCGGACCTGAATGTTCTGATTTGCATCAAGTTTTTGCGTTGTGAGCCAAACGTGCTCATGCTCGTTGCCACACCCCTGCCGTTGTCATGATGTTGCTGCATGCGCCTGTCTGGCGTTCCGTCTGTGTCCTGCTGCTGTGTGGCGTGTGGTGCCTGTCGGCATGGGCCGATCGACCCAAGGTCGGTCTGGTCCTCTCGGGTGGTGGTGCACGGGGGTTGGCGCACGTGGGGGTGCTGAAAGTGCTCGAGCGCGAGCGCATCCCCGTCGATGTGATCGCCGGCACGTCCATGGGGGCCATCGTGGGCGGTTTGTACGCCAGTGGGCTGTCGGCGCAGGAGGTGGAGCGCGAGGTCGAGCGCCTGGATTGGGACAACGTCTTCGCCAGCCGGGTCGAGCGTCGCGAGTTGTCGCAACGCCGCAAGGAGCATGACTTTGAGGTCTCGCCTTTGCTCGAAATCGGCGTGGGCAGTGATGGGCTCAAGGCGCCACTCGGCTCGCTGTCCAGTCGCGTGCTGGAGGCTCATCTGCGGCGTCTGACCTTGTCGGCCAGCCAAACCCGCCATTTCGACCAGTTGCCCACGCCGTTTCGCGCTGTGTCCACCGATATGGAAACCGGTCAGGCCGTCATCCTGTCCGAAGGCGATCTGGCCACGGCCTTGCGCAGCAGCATGTCGGTGCCGGGCATCTTCGCGCCCCTGGAAGTGAGCGGACGCATCCTGGGCGATGGCGGCCTGGTCAACAACACCCCGGTGGACGTGGCCCGCGCGATGGGCGCCGACCGGCTCATCGTGGTCAACATCGGGACCACGCTGGCGCCGCGCGACACCCTGTCGACCTTGACCGGGGTGACCACACAGATGATCAACATCCTGACCGAGCAGAACGTGCAGCAAAGCTTGCGCGCGCTTACGCCACAGGATGTCTTGATTGCGCCCCGATTGGAAGGCCTGACTTCGGCTGACTTCAACCGTGCCCGCGAGTTCATGGACCAAGGTGAGGTGCAGGCCGAGGCCATGGTGCTGCGCATGCAGGACCTGCAGGTGTCCGAGGCCGATTACGCAGCCTGGAAGGCGGCGCGCCAGCGTCGCCAACCACCCCCTCCCACCCTGCAGTTTGTCCGCACCGAGGGCTCCGAGTTGACGCGCCCCGATCTGCGCGCCGACATGCTCGCGAGCCAGCCGGGCCAGGTGTTCGACGTGACCAAAGCCGAGCGTGACATCAACCTGCTGGCCGCCTCAGGTGACTATCTGCGCACCGACTACCGCCTTGTACGCACCCCCGACGGTGCAACCGGGTTGGTGTATGAATTGGAAGACAAGCCCTGGGGGCCGAACTATCTGCAAATGGGGCTGGACTTCAGCGCCGACAACCGCGGGCACAGCGCCTTCAATCTCAAGCTGGTCCACAACCGACACTGGCTGGACCGTGCGGGCAGCGAGTGGCGCAACGTCCTGCGGCTGGGTACCAGCCCCTTGCTCAGTACCGAGTGGTATCGGCCCATGTCGTGGCAGTTACCCGATGGCCTGAGCGGCTTTGTCGCCGCGGGATTCAGTTCGCAGCGCCGCACCTTCGATGTCTATTCTGACCCCGACGGAGAGGAAGGCGCACGCAACGAGCGTGGCCAGACGCAGCTCACGCTGGATGCGGGTTTGAACTGGCGCGAACTGGGGGAATGGCGACTGGGGTGGCTCGAGCAGATCGGGCGCGACCGCTTGTCCCTGGTCACGGAAGATTACCGAATTTCACGTCCCGATGTGCCGTTGCTTGAGCGGTGGCGCGAAAGCGGCTGGCGCCTCAAGGCCGTGTTCGACCAGTTGGATCACGCCTACTTCCCGTCCAAGGGATGGCGCCTGGATGGGCAATGGTTCCAGGGGCATGGCCGTGCGCGAGAAGACAGCAGCTATGCAGAAGGCTACCTTCGCTACATCGACGTTCACGGGCAGTGGGTGAACTCATGGGGGCCACATACCTTCAGCCTGATGGGGCGTCTGGCGCTGTCTGAAGGGGCGCAGCCAGCCATCGGACGCTTCGGGCTGGGTGGCTTTCAGCAACTGTCAGGCTACCGGCCCTTCCAGGTGTCAGGTGCGCAGGTCGGTCTGCTGCGCCTGGGCTACCACGTGCGCTTGAGTGACATGATCCTCACCCGTGGCTTGTTCGCAGGCACCAGTCTGGAAGTGGGCAACGCATGGCAGCGCCCGCGAGACATGTGGACAGGGGCCAAGAAGACCGGTTTCAGTCTGTACCTGGGGGCGGATACGGCCATTGGGCCGATTTACACGGCCATCTTGCACAGCCCCGGCGTGGGGCCTACCTTGATGCTGTTCGTCGGTCGGCCGTGAGCCAAGTCGCGGTCAGACGCGGCTGAGCGCCTGACCCACCGTGGCACGCAAGTGATCGAGGACGTGCTGCGCAATCTTGTTGAGCGGCAGCACCTCTTGCACGGCGCCGGCCGCAATGGCTTCGCGCGGCATGCCAAACACCACACAGCTGGCCTCGTCCTGTGCCACGCAATAGGCGCCCGCGTCACGCATTTCGCGCATGGCCTTGGCGCCGTCACCCCCCATGCCGGTCAGCATGATGCCGATGGCGTTGGGGCCGGCCACGCGTGCGGCGGACTTGAACAGCACCTCTACGCTGGGCTTGTGGCGGTTGACCGGATCGCCGTCTTGTACGCGAGCAATGTAGTTGGCGCCCGAGCGCTCTACGCTCAGGTGCAGGCCGCCGGGGGCAATGTAGGCATGACCGGGCAGGATGCGCTCGCCATCGCTGGCTTCTTTCACGCGGATCTTGCACAGGCCGTCGAGTCGGGCGGCGTAATTGTGCGTGAAACCTGGTGGCATGTGCTGGGTGATGACCACGCCGGGCGCGTCAGCGGGCAAGGCCAACAGCACCTCCTTGGTGGCTTCGGTACCGCCTGTCGAGGCACCGATGAAAATCAGCTTCTCGGTGGACAGGCGTCCCAAACTGTAGGCGCCGGTGTTCAGAGTCTTTGCCAGGGGGGTGGGGGGGGCAGACGTGGCGCGCTGTCCGGATGCAGGCGTGGCCGGGTGAGCCGAATCGGGAGTGGCTACCGGCGTCAGGCGGTGAATGCGAGCTTTGGAGGCCACCCGGATCTTGTCCGTGATGTCGTCGGACAGTTGACGCAAGCCATCGACCACGCCGATCTTGGGTTTGGACACGAAGTCCACAGCACCCAACTCCAGCGCCTTGAGGGTCACCTCGGCGCCGCGTTCGGTCAGCGTGGACACCATCACCACAGGCATGGGCCGCAGGCGCATCAGCTTGGACAGGAAGTCCAGCCCGTCCATGCGCGGCATTTCCACGTCGAGCGTGATCACGTCCGGATTGAGGTTGCGGATCATCTCGCGGGCCACAAACGGATCGGCCGCCGCACCGATGCATTCCATGTCAGTCTGTCGGTTGATGATCTCGGTCAGCATGCTGCGAACCAGCGCCGAATCGTCCACCACCACCACACGAATCTTGGGCATGTTGTTCTCCGCCTGTCAGAACAGGTCGATCGAGCCACCGCCATTGGAGACGGGGACCACTTTTTGCGCAGCCAGGCGCTCTTGTTGAAGGATGGCTTCCGGATTGCTGGGCGCCAGGCGCTTGACCATGGCTTTGCCACTGTGCGGCAGGAAGCAGACTTTTCGCGGATAGACGTCGAGCACGTCCTTGGACACCACCGGGATGCGCTCGGTCTTGAGGTATTCCATCACGAAGGCGGTGTTTCGCTCACCGACGTTGATGGTGTTCATGCCGCTGATCACAGCTCCGCCGCCGAATACCTTGGCTTCCATCGTCATCCGGGAAGCGCCCATCTTCAGCAATTCGTTGATCAGCAGTTCCATGGCATACGAGCCATAGCGGCCCGAATCCTGCCCGCTGCCGCCACTGTCAGGCAACATGAAATGGTTCATCCCGCCGACCTTGGCCTGGCGGTCCCACAGGCACACGGCAATGCACGAGCCCAGCGTCGTCATGATCAGCAGATCTTCGTCATACACGAAGTACTCGCCCGGCAGGATCTTGACGGCCTCGGACTTGAAGTGGGCGTCGAAAAAGAAGAAGGAGGCTTCGCCGGGTTTAGGGGGGCGGGCCTTGAGCTTGGCCAGACGCTCGGTGCGTGGTCCGGGGCCGAGTGCAGCCGCTGCCGAGGCAAGTGGCCCCGGCCCCTTGGTCGAACTCAAGGCAGCGCCGCGCGCGTTGCCAAAAGGTGGGATGCTGGACATGGCTTGAATCCTTGAGGCGCCGCGGATCAGACTCGATCGTAGACGGTTTTGCCCTTCAGGACAAAGATATCTCGAGATTCGGTGAAGTTCTCGGAGTGACCCACAAACAGCAGACCTTTGGGTTTCATGACACCGTGGATGCGCTCCAGCACCTTGCGCTGCGTCGGGTTGTCAAAGTAAATCATGACGTTGCGGCAGAACACCACATCGAAAGGGTCTCCGAGTTGCCACTGCGTCTGCATCAGGTTGAAAGGCCGAAACTCGATCATCCGTGTCAATTCCGGTTTGACGCGGATGTAGCCGGTGTTGGCGCCCGTGCCTCGCAAGAAGAACTGCTTGAGTCGCTGCTGGCTCAGTCCACGGGCGTCTGCGTCATACACCGCGCGGGAGGCGGTATGCAGCACCTTGGTGTCGATGTCACTGGCGAGAATCT
The DNA here is from genome assembly GCA_964404335.1 of uncultured Aquabacterium sp. Lineage (GTDB taxonomy): Bacteria > Pseudomonadota > Gammaproteobacteria > Burkholderiales > Burkholderiaceae_C > Aquabacterium. Next base: position 6,770 of record CAYOJR010000061.1, on the reverse strand, counting down.
TGACAGGCGCGTTCGGCCCCAGTGTTTCGGCCACCGTCATGGCCAGCGAATACGGTTCTTCCCCTGTGGACGCCGCGCAGCACCAGATGCGCGTGGGCTGTGAGCCACGGGTTTTGAGCCACTCGGCCAGGGTGTGAAAGTGGTGTTCTTCGCGGAAGAAAGACGTCAGGTTGGTGGTCAGGCAATTGATGAACTCCTGCCACTCCTGGTGAGCTTGCCCTCCCGACGCGCTTTCCAGCCACTGTAGGTAACTTTCGAAGGAGGTGTGCCCGGTTTCACGCAGACGTCTGGACAGGCGGCTGTACACCATGGCCTGTTTGCCATCGTGCAAGCTGATCCCCGCACGGTCGTAGATGAGGGAGCGCACGCGCGCGAAATCGCGGGCTTGAAAGTGAAACTCTCGATCAGCGACGGTGTCCATGAAAACGGTGGCGTGAAGACAAGAAAGGAAGACGAACGGGGGGCGAACAGCCCATGGCGCGGCTTTGACCCGCTTTGACATATCGGATCGGATGTCCGAAGGCTTGAGTCGGGTTTGCGGCCAGACATTGTTTCCGATTTCCCCCCCTATTAGGCACCTCATCGGGTTATTGATGATGGTGGCGCACTGCTAGACTCGCGAACAATTGACGAATTTCACGTGGAGTGAACCATCTCATCCCCCAGTTGTCCCCCTGCAGAGACGGAGCTGAGCATCAGCCCGGACGGTGTGCTGGATCTGAGCAACGCGCTGGCCTTGTTGACCCAGGCTGGCTGGCATCCCCCGCTGGGGACGCAGGCCGGTGGATGGCCCTGGGTGCAGGCCATCGTCGATGCCCTGTGTGATCTCTCCAGCCGTGATTCACTGACCGGTCTTGCCAATCGTCGCCAGTTTGAAACCGCTCTGGCCCGCGAGATCGACCGCGTGGCCAGGGTGGGAGAACCCTCGCTGTTGTTGGTGGCCGACATCGACCACTTCAAGGCCATCAATGACAACCACGGACACGTTTCGGGTGATGCCGTCATCCGTGCTGTGGCCGAGTGCCTGCAGGAGTGCGTTCGCCCCATGGACCTGGTCGCCCGTGTTGGCGGCGAAGAGTTCTCCATCATCTTGCCCAACTGCCCTCCAGCGTTCGGGCAAACCGTGGCCGAGCGCATTCGCCATCGCGTGGCTCAGCGTCCCATTCATTTGCTTGATGGCACAGTCACTTCCGTGACGGTGAGCATCGGTGGCGCCTTTGCGCCGCAGTGGGTGCGCTCGTCGGTCATCCTGTGGTCCGAGCGTGCTGACCAGCAGCTCTACCGCGCCAAAGCGGAGGGACGCAATCGAACTTGTTTGGACGCCCCCCCGTTGACGGTGGTCAGCGCCGAGGAAAAAAGTTTCCTGTTCAGCAGTCTTGCGCAATCCGACACCCTTTCGGCCTCAGAAAATGTTGAGGAACACCCGAAAACGACCTCATGATGGTGCCCATGCCAGTTTCCGAGACCAATCCTTCCAAACCGTCCGTCAAGATTGCCCGCACGGTGGCCATCACCAGCGGCAAGGGCGGGGTGGGCAAGACTTTCTTCAGCGCCAATCTGGCCACCGCGCTCAGCCGTCAGGGCCTCAAGGTGCTGGTGCTGGACGCCGACCTGGGGCTCGCCAACCTCGACGTGGTGCTGAACCTGTATCCCAAGATCACGCTGCACGACGTGTTCACCGGCAAGGCGCAACTCGACGAGGCCATCCTCCCGGCGCCTGGTGGTTTTCATGTGTTGCTGGCCGGATCGGGTCTGGTCGAATACTCACGCCTGACTCCCGAGGTGCGCGAGAAGCTGCTCGACATCTTCGAGGCGGTCAAACCCCGCTTTGACGTGATCCTGATCGATACCGGTGCGGGCATCTCCGATGTGGTGCTCTATGCCGTTTCGATGGCCGGTGAGGTCATCGTCGTGGCCACGCCCGAACCCACTTCCATGACCGACGCCTACGCCACCATCAAGGTGCTGTCGGCGCAGCAGTCGCGCGAGAAGTTGCACCTGGTCGTCAACCAGGTGGCGCGACCCGGCGACGGGCGCACCATCTGCCAGCAATTGCAGCAGGTGGTTGATCGCTTCGTGGTCAGCCCCAGTGGGGTGGTGCCCAAGCTGCAGTTCCTGGGCGACATCCCGTTCGACCCTTGTGTGCGTGAGGCCGTGCGCAAGCGCCAGTTGTTGCTCGAGTTGCATCCGGGCAGCGGCGCAGCCATGGGCGTGAATCAGGTGGCGGTACGGCTGCTGGGGCGCGCCTGAACGGGTGGTTCAGGCGGGGGGGATCATTTGCCCCTTGGTCTTGCCGGGTTTGAGCAAGACCACCAGAGCACCCACGCCGCCTTCGTCGGCACGTGCCTGCACGAAGGCCAGCACCCGGTCGCTTTGCACCAGCCAGCGCCGCGTTTTGTCCTTCAGCACGGGTTGCTTGCCGGGCGAGCCCAGGCCTTTGCCATGCACCACGCGCACGCACCGCCAGCCTTTCAGGTGGGCCTGACGCAGAAATTCGCTGAGCGCCTCGCGAGCTTCATCGGTGCGCATGCCGTGCAAGTCAAGCTCGCCCTGCAAGGCCCACACGCCCCGGCGCAGCTTGCGCACCACATCAATGCCCAGTTCGGGCCGACGCCATGACAAGGTTTCGTCGGTCTCCAGCAGGCTCTCCACGTCGAACTCGTCAGACAGTGATTCGCGCAAGGCGTCCTGCTCGTCAATCTGGCGCCGCGCCGGGATGGGCTCGGGGCGCGGTGGGGTGAGGGCGGCGCGACCTGTCTGAGGAATGCCATGCACCTCGCCGACCGTGCGCTTGAAGAGCGCGGCCTCGGCCTCCTGGCTGCGCTGGGCGGCTTCACGCCTGGCCTGTTCAGCTCGCTCTTGTTCGCGACGTGCGGCCGCCTCCTTCGCGGCCTTGCTCAGGGCGCGCTTGAGGTCGGCGAAATCACGCAGCGTGGTGTTGAGAGGGGGCTTGTTGGTATGACTCACAAGGTGCAAGCCTACAACAAACTAGATCAAGCCTTTTTCGGCGAAGGACAGGGCACCGCCTCGACCCACGACGAGGTGATCGAGGATGCGCACATCGACCAGTTGGAGGCTGCTTTTCAAGGTCTGGGTGAGCAACTCGTCGGCACGCGAAGGCTCCAGCACGCCCGAGGGGTGGTTGTGGGCCAGGATCAGACTGGCGGCGTTGAGCTCCAGCGTGCGTTTCACCACCTCGCGGGGGTACACCGATGTTTGCGTGAGCGTGCCGCGAAACAGCTCCTCGCAGGCGATGAGGCGGTGCTGCGCGTCCAGAAAGAGCACAGCAAACACCTCATGCGGCAGGGGGCCCAGACGCATCTGCAGGTAGTCCTTCACCAGTTGGGGTGACGAAAACACCGGCTGACTTTGCAGCGTGCCCGAAAGGCTGCGCCGCGCCATCTCCATCACCGCCATCAGTTCGGCGCGCTTGGCGGGTCCCAGGCCCTTGATGCGGGTGAGTTGAGCAGGTGGGGCGGCCAGCAAGCCGGCCAGCCCACCGAGATCGGTCAACACCTTCTCGGCCAGTTGCAGCACGCCCAGGCCCTTCATGCCGGTGCGCAACAACAAGGCCAGCAGTTCCGCGTCGGCCAGGGCGGCAGGGCCGTGGGTCAGCAGCTTTTCTCGCGGTCGGAGGGCGGCTGGCAGGTCTTTCATGGCGGGGATGGTCAGGGTGGTGGAATCGGGCATTCTCGGCGGTGCGGCAGCGGGTGCCTATCCTTCGCAAGGATGCACTCGGAAGAGTGAAGCTGATGCGGGACAAGTCTTTTGCAGGTGAGTCCGCACGAAGGGCTTCTCAAACCTAAAATCGGACTTTTGATTTTCTGGAAGCCCGTCGCAGTGCTTGCGGCGGGACGCACCACCATGACTTCTCCTGCCCCTGTGGTTGCCCCTGGCGCCTTTCTGACCTTGCACTATCGACTGGCGGGGCCGGATGGTGGCGATGTGATCAATACGTTCAACGAGGGACCGGCCACCCTGACCATTGGTTCAGGCGAGCTGGCGCCGGCGTTGGAGGCGCGCCTGATGGGCATGGCCGAGGGCACCCGCACAGTCATCGACATGGCGCCCGGCGAGGCCTTTGGTCAGCGCAACCCCGAGATGATCCAGCGCGTGGCGGTGTCCATGCTGCGCAAGCTGGGTGACACCGACGAGAGTTGGGACGTGGGCGATGTGGTGCAGTTTCCGACGCCGGATGGCAAGGGTGCATTCGCCGGTGTCGTGCGCGACGTGGACCCGGCGGGCCAGTGGTTGGTGTTCGACTTCAACCATCCGCTGGCGGGGGAGTCCTGCACCTTCGAAGTGCAAATCATTGGTGTGCTCTGACATGAGCGAGGTCCACGACATTTTGCTGGCCGAACCGCGTGGCTTTTGCGCGGGGGTCGACCGAGCCATCGAGATCGTCGAGCGCGCGTTGGCGCAGTTCGGCGCGCCCATCTACGTGCGCCACGAGATCGTGCACAACACCTATGTGGTCAACGACCTCAAGGCCAAGGGGGCCATCTTCATCGAAGACCTGGCCGAGGTGCCGCCCGGTGCCACCTTGATCTTCAGTGCCCACGGCGTCAGCCAGGAGGTGCGCCGCGAAGCCGAGGCACGGGGTTTTCAGGTGTTCGACGCCACCTGCCCGCTGGTCACCAAGGTCCACGTCGAGGTGGCCAAGCTGCACCGCGAGGGCTACGAGTTCATCATGATCGGCCACAAGGGCCACCCGGAGGTGGAAGGCACGATGGGCCAGGTCACCGAAGGCATTTACCTGGTCGAGGACGAGCACGACGTCGCCCAGGTGCAGGTGCAGCGTCCCGACAAGCTGGCGGTGGTCACGCAGACCACGCTGTCGGTGGACGATGCGGCGGGCATCCTGGCCGCCATCAAGCGACGCTTCCCGCAGATCCGCGAGCCCAAACAGCAGGACATCTGCTACGCCACTCAGAACCGCCAGGACGCCGTCAAGATGATGGCGCCGCAGGTGGACGTGGTGATCGTGGTGGGCAGCCCCACCAGCTCCAACAGCAACCGCCTGCGCGAACTGGCTGAGCGTCTGGGCACACCCGCCTACATGATCGACTCTCCTGACGATCTCCAGGAAAGCTGGTTTGACGCGCATCCTCGTGTGGGCCTGACGGCTGGCGCCTCGGCGCCCGATGTGCTGGTGCAGCAGGTGATTGACCGCCTGCGTGCGCTGGGCGCCGTGGGGGTGCGCCGCATGCAGGGCGCCGAAGAGCATGTGCGCTTTCCCTTGCCCAAAGGCCTGGGTGGCACCGGCCTGGACCGGCCCCTGCCCGCTGACCGCAACAGCGACAATAGCCAGTAAGCTCCACCCCATTCCAACCTGATTTCTCACCATGCTCGACATTGCCCTGCTGCGCAAAGACCTTGACAGCGTGCTGGCCCGCTTGGCCAAGCGCAAGAACCCGCAGCCTTTCCTGGACGAGGCTGCTTTCCGCGCACTCGAAGCCGAACGCAAGACCATCCAGACCCGCACCGAAGAGCTGCAGTCCCAGCGCAACAGCCTGTCCAAGCAGATCGGCATGCTCAAGGGCAAAGGGGAAGACGCTTCGGCCGTGATGGCGCAGGTGGGTGGGATCGGCGATGAGCTGAAGGCCAGCGCCGAGCGCCTGGACATCATCCAGACCGAGATGGCCGCCATGTTGCTGGCGGTGCCCAACCTGCCGCACGACAGCGTGCCGGTGGGTGCGGACGAGTCGGGGAATGTGGAAGTGCGCCGCTGGGGCACGCCTCGCGCGTTTGACTTTGCCGTCAAGGACCATGTCGACGTGGGTGAGCCCTTGGGCCTGGACTTCGAGACGGGGGCCAAGCTGTCGGGCTCGCGCTTCACTTTCCTCAAAGGCCCGGTGGCCCGCTTGCACCGTGCCCTTGCCCAGTTCATGCTGGACGTGCAGACCCAGGAGCACGGCTACACCGAGTGCTACACGCCTTACCTGGTGCAGGCCAAGGCGCTGCAGGGCACGGGCCAGTTGCCCAAGTTCGAGCAGGACCTGTTCCACGTCACCTCGGGTGATGGCGAGGCCTCGTCGAGCAAGTGGTACCTGATTCCGACCTCGGAGGTGACGCTCACCAACACCGTGGCCGACACCATCGTGCCGCTGGAGCAGTTGCCCATCAAGTTGACGGGCCACACGCCGTGTTTCCGTTCGGAAGCAGGCAGCGCCGGGCGCGATGTGCGCGGCATGATTCGCCAGCACCAGTTCGACAAGGTGGAGATGGTGCAGATCACCACACCGGAGCACAGCTACGAAGCGCTGGAGCAGATGGTGGGTCACGCCGAAGCCGTGCTGCAGAAGCTGGAGTTGCCGTACCGTGTGATGTCGCTGTGCACCGGGGACATGGGCTTTGGTGCGACCAAGACCTACGACCTGGAGGTGTGGCTGCCGTCGCAGGACACCTTCCGCGAGATCAGCTCGGTGTCGAACTGTGAGGCCTTCCAGGCCCGGCGCATGCAAGCCCGTTTCAAGACCGCACAAGGCAAGAACGAATTGGTGCACACCCTGAATGGCTCTGGTTTGGCCGTGGGCCGCGCCATGGTGGCCGTGCTGGAGAACCACCAGCAGGCCGATGGCTCTGTGTACGTGCCGGTGGCGCTGCGTCCGTATCTGGGTGGAGCGGAGTTCATCCGCATGGCGTGACGCTGTGCGCAAGAGGCATCAAATTCGATGCTATAATTTCAGGCTACACCGTTGACCACGGTTGCAACCAGTTCAGGAGAGGTGGCAGAGTGGTCGAATGTACCTGACTCGAAATCAGGCGTA
>CAYOJR010000060.1:0-12151 GCA_964404335.1 uncultured Aquabacterium sp. | reverse complement strand
ACTGCCGGTGGTTGAGCTTGCAGATGGCCAGCAGGGTGATGATGGCGCCGCAGTGGGGCAGGGTGTCCATGCCGCCAGCTGCCATGACGGCCACGCGGTGCAGCAACTCGGGGCTGATGGCCGCAGCTTGGGCCATGGCCAGGTAGTCCTTGCCGAGTGTTTGGAGGGCAATGCTCAGTCCGCCCGAGGAGGAGCCGGTGATGCCGGCCAGCACGTTCATCGCGATGGCCTCGGAGATCAGCGGGTTGTCGGAGGCGCGTAGCACGGCGTCGCGGATCAGGCCGAAACCTGCCAGTGAGGCGATGACGGCGCCATAGCCGACTTCTGAGGCCGTGTTGAACAGCGGCAGCATGAAGCCGAACACGCCCTGGTTGACCGTGTGTTTGAGGTCGTGCCAGTGGCCCAGCCGGGACACGATCAGCGTGGTGCACGCGACCAGCAGGGCGATGAGCAGTGACCACAGACCGGTGACGCGGCTCGGGTCCAGCGAGGCGTAGCGCTCGGTCATGAAAGACAGGTCCAGCGCCGGGAACACCAGGTAGGTGAACAGCGCGTTGACGCCCACCACCAGCACCAGGGGCAGCAAGGCCAGCGTCAGGGGCACTTCGGCATGGCGGGCGGCTTCGGCTGCGGCCTGGGCGGGGCTGGGGTTGGCTTTGCTGTCATCGCCTTCGTCGTGCTGGCCATAGCCTTCACCAGCAGCGCGGGCAGCCGCTGCGCGGCGCAGCAGCCAGATCATGCCGCCGCCCAGCATGACGGCCGCAGCGATCAGGCCCAGGCCCGGTGCCGCAAAACCGTTGGTGCCGAAGTAGGGGATGGGGATGGCGTTCTGGATGGCGGGCGAGCCGGGCAGCGCCGTCATCGTGAAGGTGAAGGCGCCCAGCGCGATGGTCGCCGGCACCAGACGTTTGGGGATGTCTGCGGCTTCAAAGAGGTTGCGCGCGATGGGGTAGATGGCAAATGCCACCACGAACAGCGACACGCCGCCATAGGTCAGCAGCGCACAGGCCAGCACCACGGTCAGGATGGCATGTCGCTCGCCCAGGGTGCGCACGATCCAGCGCGCCAGGGTGCTGGCGGCGCCGGAGTCGGCCATCAGTCGCCCGAACAGCGCCCCCAGCAAGAACAACGGCAGGTACTGCAGCACATAGCTGCCCAGCGCTCTCATGAAGGTGTCGGTGTAGAGCGGCAACAGCCAGCGGGCCTCGCCCGACAGCAGCACCGCCAGGGCGCCCATCAGCGGCGCGAGCAGCAAGACGGTCACGCCTCGGTAAGCCAGCCACATCAGCAAGGCCAAGGACACCACGACGGCCAGCACGCTCAGCATGGTGTGCTCCCGCTGGCGGTCTGGGGTTGCGGGCTGCGCAAGGGCAGAAGGTTGAGCGGGGGACGGTGCCGCTGGGGCGGCTGGGGGACAGAGGCTGACATGGCGGGTATTCTCGCCCACCCCCATGAGCTTGTCGCCCCGTCATTTGGCGCCATGAAGAAGTCCGCGAAGCTTTCGCCTGACATCCGTGAACGTGCCGTGCGCATGGTCTTGGAACAGGAACACCGCAGCGAGCCTCCGTCGCAGTGGCCATCAAGGCCATCGCAGGCGCGCGCCGTTACGAGGCATCCGGCAGAGCAGATCTCAGGCCAGAGAGAGGATGGCATCGGGCCATGTGTGCGAGCTCATGTCTCCCAACGCTGCCGCCATCACCTTGCACAGCGTTTCATTTCTGGCCTGGTGCGTGTTTGCGCTGGCGTTTCCGCGCCATCGGGCCAGCCACCGTTGCGCTGACACGCGCAGTGCGCCCATCAGCCCGGCGTCCTTTTCAAGGGTCGCTCGCATCTCGGCAGTGGCCAGCAGATGCAGGAATGCCTGCACGACCTCCGCTTCTGGGTGCGGGCCATCTGCTTCATGCGCCACGGCAAACTCAAGCCACTCCACCACCCAAGTGCCCAGGCCCATGCGGCGCAAGCCCTTGTAGGTGCTCGGCCACTCCACTTCGGGTGTGATACGCAGCCATTCGCACACGCCCAGCGGCGTGAGGCCGGTGTAGTGCTCGGACTCGGTCCAGAAGCGTGCATCGCTCCGATCCAGCGTCTCACGTTGCTCGCGCAGGTAGACTGGCATGTCCACATCGCGCGCCTTGGAGAGTCGCAGCGCCGCACGGCTGGTGCTGGCTGAGCGAAACACGACTGGGGCCGCGTGCGGGGCCGCATCCGTGTGCAAGAAGCGGATGCCCGCGCTGCCTGCCACCGGTCGGTTTGCCACGGTTCCGAAGCCCCCCCAACCCGCCGGAACCATAGAGGCCACCTGGTGCAGTGAAGGCATCTCGGTCGCTTTGTCTGCTTGGGCGCATTCGTGTACCAGCAGGAAGTTTGTCTGCGCCGTCACCAACTGGTAGTTCACGGCCAATGCTGCAGCGAGGGCCTCAGCCATCTTGTGTTCGGCATGTGGCAAGTGCTGAATCCGCTGGTTTGCCACCAGGCGTGACAGCGTATCGGTCTCTGTCAGAGGCTTGGGCAAGGTGGCCCGGCTGATTTCCGTGGGTTCGGCTTGCCCCTCCACGCATCCCAGCAGGCGCACCTCGCCTGTCGTGGCATGGGCCAGCAAGGCATACACAGTCAAGGCATCTCCGTCGAACAAAGACTGGCTCAGCGGCGATACCCACAGTGGCGTGACGCCTTCCGGCCATGCCAGACTCACCTCAGACAAACGCGCCGAGCGCAGGCGTGCAAACATGCGAAGCACGGCAGGCTCGACGGCTTCGCCGGGCGCGACGAAGTCGCAGGCCCCACCGGTGGCTTCGGCCAGTCGCCGCAGGTGCGACTCGGCCGGGCTGCTGCCAATGCCCACCACGAACACACGATGGCCTGAGGCTTGCGCCGAGGCAATGGTGCTGTCGATGGCGCTGATCTGACCGTCGGTCACCAGCAAGACATCGCTGCTGGCGGTTTGCGCAAGCTGGAAGGTCGAAGCCAGCGCAGCTTCCATCTCGGTGCCTCCCAGATCAGCCTCCAGCGCGCCCACCCAACGTTGTGCTGCCAGCCGGGTGGTCTCGGTCACCTTCCACAAACCACGGGAGCGATGCTGCACCGTGTCGCCAAACCGAGAGAGTGCAAAACGGTCGCTACCGTCCAACTGACTGACGATGGCTTGCAGGGCGCGCTTGGCAGCCTCCATGCTGTCACCCGCCATGGAGCCTGAACAATCGACGAGGATCTTGAGGGCCATGCCAGCGGCTTCTTGACGAGGCAGGTGTGGACAGAAGCTGGCCAGCATCGCGACGCCTTCAGGCTCCACCATGTCTCGTGCGGTGATCGCCAACGAGTCATGCGCCAGTTGATCGACCAGCAGAACGAAGTCGCGATCCAGGTGTTCGGTTCGAGCCAAAGACACGGTCAGGACCTGCTGGGTATCGACGCGATCCAAGGCCACGGCAATGCGGTGGCTGGGCGATGCGACGCGTGTCTGGGCCAGCTCACCATGCAGGTGAACGGAAAGTTCGAACGGATGCTCGACCGTCAGGCTGTGGTGGGGCGCCTGGTGCGGCAGCAAACCGCCCGCTTGCACGGCATCGCCATAACGCGGGGCGATCACGGTGGGGATCATCAGGCGCAGGCTTTGCTGTTCGAACTGCAGGGGCTGCGCATAGCGCAGGGTGATGGTGCAAGGCTCGCCTGCAGCCAGGTTGCCCAGGTTCAGGCTGTAGCTGTGGTCGTGGTTGCGCTCCAGCATGATGGCCGCATCGCCGTCGGCGAGGGCATCCTCATACTGTGCTTCGGCTTGCCGCTTTTCCACGACGGCGCCAGTGAGTGTGCGCTCGCCCAGCACCACATCCACACCCAGCAGCACGGCGCCCCAGGGCAGGGGAAAGCTGTAAACCAGCTCCAGATGGTGGTCGGTCGGGTTGACGAAGCGCTGCACCACACAGGCCTCCAGGATCACGCCACGCAGGTGTCCTGTGAACGTGACGCCCAACAAGGGCACGGCCTCACCGTCATGGGTGACCAGGTGTGCATGCCCGTGCGTCAGCGGCGGTGCGATCTGTTTTCTACGCTTGCCCATCTGGGGTCTCCTCCTGTGTGGTGTGCGTGGCACCCTCTCGATGAACCTGCGCAAAAGCCGCCATCACCGCGCGGGTGAAATGGCGCACCTGCTCAGGCGACAAACCGGCGCGGCCCGGGTCGATGACCACCTCGATGCCCTCTGCCACCATGAGGTGGCTGCGCACCGACACGGATCCGATGGCGGGCGCGCGCGGCGGGACGGGGGCCTCGCCACCGTGCAGCAACTCCCGGATGCGGTCGAGCGAAAGCCCGGCTGCGGTCCACTTCTTGATGAGTAGCAGTTGCTCCAGGTGCGTGGTGCCATAGCGGGCCGCACGGGTCTCGCCCTGCGGGCGATCGACCAGACCGATCTGCACGTAGTAGCGCACGGTGCGTGGAGGCAAATCGGCCAGCACGCACAGTTCCGCCAAGGGGTAGCTCGGAGCAGAGGATGGAAGCGAGGTGGGCATGACGTCATTAAAACATCAATACTGCCTTAATTCAACTGCCTGAAATGGTGCGCTGCAAACCACACTGCCCACACCTTGAGCGTCTTCACACGGGTGTTGTGGCGGCTGGGGATGGGCGCATGATATGGATCTCGTGTTCATTCAACCCGTTCACCGTCTTTTGAAGATGACCCATTTCCGCACTCGTGCTGTTCATGCAGGCCAGTCGCCTGATCCGGTCACTGGCGCACTGGCCACGCCGATTGTCCCAACCACGGCTTTTGGCTACGGCAGCCTGGAGCGCGGGGCGGCACTGTTTGCCGGCGAGGTCAGTGGCTATCGCTACAGCCGCTTTGCCAATCCAACTGTCGCGGCTCTGGAGGCCAAGATGGCCGATCTGGAAGGGGCGCCTGCCGCTGTGGCTTTTGCCAGCGGCACCGCTGCCACCGCCAGTGTGCTGCTGGCGTTGGCGAAGCCGGGGGATGAGGTGGCCTTTCTGGGGCCTTTGTACGGCGGCACAGAAAACCTGTTCCGAGACATGGGCCAGCGCTGGGGGATTCGCGTGGTGGACGCGACGCAATGCGGCCTGCAGGCCGCGCTCAACCCCGCGACGCGCCTGGTGTGGGTGGAGACGCTCACGAACCCGAGCTTGCGCCTGCATGATCTGGCCGAGGTGGCGGCCGTGGCGCGTGCGCATGGCGTATTGACCGTGGCCGACAACACGTTTTGCACCCCCTGGCTGGTGCGCCCACTCGAACATGGCATCGACCTGGTGCTGCACTCCATGACCAAATACCTGGGAGGGCACGGTGACGCCACAGGGGGTGTGGTGGCAGGCGCGGAGACCCTGGTGGCCACCGTGCGCAAGACCGGCTTGGGCCAGGTGGGCGGGAACCTGGCGCCCCAGGAGGCCTATGCCTTCTTGCGTGGCATCAAGACACTGCCTTTGCGCATGGCAGCGCATTGCGAGGGGGCGGCAGCCGTGGCCAATTTCCTGACCCAGCACCGGGCGGTGCGGGCGGTGCATTACCCTGGCTTGCCCAGCCATGCGCAGCACGCCTTGGCGCAGCGCATGTTGCGGGGTGGGGCCGGTGGCATGGTGGCGTTCGAGTTGGCGCGCAGTGAGCGCGCGGTTGCGGCCACGGTGCTCAATCGCCTGCGCCTCTTCACACAGGCGGTGTCACTTGGTGATGTGGACAGCTTGGCGTGCCATCCGGCCAGCACCACACACAGCTCAGTGAGCCCCGAGGTGCGCGCACTCAACGGGGTCTCAGAAGGTCTGATTCGCCTGAGCGTCGGTATTGAGCATCCGGAGGATCTGATCGCGGATCTGGCGCAAGCCCTGGACGGGGTGTGAACCCCGGCAGCCTGGATCAGTGGGCCTGCTGGGGCTGATCGCTCAGGTACTGTGCGACGGGCACGTCGTCGATCTGATCCGGGCTCATGAAGCGCTGGGCGTAAGTCAGGTACACGCCCGATGACAGGAACAGCGCAAACAGGTCGCGGTCGATGTGTCCTCGCTGCCCCATGCGGTGCAGGATCGCGACCGCTTCTGACAGTTTCTTGCCTCGCTTGTAGGGGCGGTCGGAGGCGGTCAAGGCCTCGAAGATGTCGGCAATCGCCAGCATGCGGGTCTCGGGGCGCAACTGTTCCTGATGCAGCCCCTTGGGGTAGCCGGTGCCATCGAGCTTTTCGTGGTGGCCCGCTGCGATTTCGGGCACCTTGGACAGGTAAGGCGGGAAGGGCAACTGACGCAGCATGACCTCGGTCTGCACGATGTGCTGATTGATCTTGAAGCGCTCTTCTTCGGTCAGTGTGCCGTAACCCACGCGCAGGTTATACAGCTCACCCTGGTTGTAGAGCAGTTTGGGCTCGGCCATGCGGAAGCCCCAGCGGCTGTCCGTGGGCATCTGGTCGTGGGGTGGGCGTTCGATGCGGTGCTGCGGCTTGTCGGCCAGCACGCGCTCGGTGACGGGCAGTGGCAAGGACACGTCCTGTGGGTGACGTTGCCGCTCCTCCCATGACAGGCCCAACTGGTCGTCCAGTGTGCGCTGCCAGGTGCGTTGCGAGATCTCAAGCAGGCGCTGCTGGTCTTCCTGGGCCATGGCTTCGCCGCCCACGTTGCAGTGCGCCACGAACGCAAAGTCGTCGTCCAGTTCGGCCAGCGACCTGGCCAGTTGCTGGCGGCATCTGACCTCATCAGCACCTTGCTGAATGTCGGTCAGGCACTGGATCTCCGCGTCGCGCTTGAGCACCTCAAAGCGCATGCGCACTTCGTGAATCCGGTTGTAGAGGGTTTCCAGCTTGGTGGCCTTGTCCACCACATACTCAGGCGTGGTGATCTTGCCGCAGTCGTGTAACCAGGCGGCCATGCGCAGCGTTTCCCAGCCTTCGTCGTTGAGGCGGAACGACTGATAGGGACCGTCCTGTGCCTGGCAAGCGGCTTCGGCCAACATCCGCGTGAGTTCGGGCACGCGGGCGCAATGACCTCCGGTGTAGGCGCTCTTGGTGTCGATGGCGTTGGCGATCAGTTGAATGAGGGCATCGAACAGCGCCTTTTGTTGGTTGATCAGCGCCTGGGCTTCCAGACTGACGGCGGCCGTGCCTGACAGGGCGCCCACGAACGTCGTGCGGTCGGTTTCATTGGGCGTTTCAGACAGGATGAGCATGGCCCCAACCAGTTCGCGCTGGCGGTTGAGCAGGGGCACGGCCATCGCATGCGGTGGCCAGCGAGGGGAGTCCAGCTCTGACAGGCCCAGGGTCAGCAAGTCCACGGGCTGCAGGGTGCCTGACAACACGCGGCCTTGACGCAGCGCCTCACCGAGCAAGGGTGTCTCCTGGCCCGGTGTTGGTGGGGCAGAGAGTTCGTTGTCGGTCGGCAGGGCGAGCTTGTGGAGCCTGCCCATGGCATCGGGGGGAAAAGGGTTGCCATCGACACGCCGTGCGCAGGCGGGCAGCAAGTGGCTGTTGCTGCGCAAGTAGAGCACCCCGGCGGCAGCGTCCACCGCCGTCACGGTGTCATCCAGCAAGCGGGGCAGCAGGCGCTCGAAGTTCTTTTCTCCTGAAATGGCCGAGCTGATTTCCAGGAACTGCCGGATGGTGCGTTTCATCAGCCCGACGCTGTGCGCCAGCATGTTGACTTCCAGCACGTAGGACTTGAGCGGCATGGGTTGCCCGAAGTCGAAGTGGCGGATGGATTCGGCTTCTCTGGCGAGCCCGATCAACGGGCGGGCAATGCCTCGGGCAAAACGCCAGGACAGCAAGATGGCACCGAGGATGATCAGCAGCGCGGCCATGATGGCCGTGCGCCCCTCTTCATAGACCACGGCCAGGAGTTCGTGACGGGGCACCGCATTGATGAGCAGCAAACTGGTGTTGCCCAGCATGGGCAAGGCGCTGAGCGTGACCTGCCAGGTGCCGTCAGGCAGGTCGATCACCTGTTGCAGTGGTGTGGCGGCAGAGACCTCGTTCATCGACATGCTCTGGCTGAGGGCGCTGAACACCGGAATGCCAAAGCGCGACAGCGGCGTCAGTGCCGGCCGATCGTAGGTGCCGCCGCGCGGCACGATGAAGGAGTTTTCATGCGCAAACACTTCTCCCTTGGCGTTGACCAGGGCCAGTTGGGCGCTGGGGGTGAGCTTTTGGCGTGCCAGGCTGGCCCCAATGGTGCGCAGCTGGATGTCCAGCGCGATGACCGTGCCGCTGGCATGGCGGGATTGGCGAGACAGGGTGATGCCCACCTGGCGGTCGGTATAGAAGAGGTAGGGGTCGGTCAGGTGAACGTCATTGCGCTTCATCGCCTCGCGATACCAGCTGCGGCTGCGTGGATCGAAGCTGCGGGCATAGTCGGGTACGGACAGGGACTGAATCACCTGCAGATGGGCGTTCAGAAAGACCTGACGGCCACGGGGGGTACCGCCCGCCCGCTCGATGCTGCGCACCATGTAGGTGGCACTGGCCGGGGCTTGAAACTGTTTGCGCTCTTCGGCGTCGCGCAGGTGGCGCACGAAAAAATAATCCCCGGTGGGGTAGCCCAGGAAAATCGAGGCCGATGCCGGGGTGTGATCCAGTGCGGCCTTGATCAGCGGCAGGCGCGTCATGCGCTGCTCGTAGTTGGTGGCGGCGGCCAGCGGGTCGAACTGCAGCAACTGCAGGGCCGTCTGGGCGGGCTCGGTGAGTTGACGCAGCTCGGAGGAGGTTTCGCGGCTGATGCGCTGCGCCAGATTCTGCGACACCGACGTGATGAGCTGGTCGGCCATGCGGTAGCCGACGAAGCCCAACAGGGTGCCGACCGTCAGGATCAGCACCATGAACAGCGTGGACACGTGAACGTGCAGGGGAGCGTTGGCGCGCATCCTGTGATGCTAGCAGTCGATTGCGCCTTGCGAAATGGCCAGGAAGGGGGATCAACCCAGGGTCTTGGGTTGCCCTTCCGGCGCAGGCGGTCCGCCCCGGTGCGATTTGGTCCAGCTGTAGTCGGCTGGCAGCTCGTCGCTCACGCCGGGCTTGCTCACGCAGTCACCCAGTTCGGAGTGCGTGACCACGTGACTGTTGAGGGGGTGCCCGTGCTCGTCCTTGTCTTTGCGGCGCGCTTCCGAGAAGGCGAGCGCGGCCAGCAGCTGATCGTCGCTGAAGGTCTCGCAATGCGGGCGACCTTGGCTGAGCCAGTAGACGACGATGCTCATGACAGGTTTACTTGTAGAAGGCCTCGACCTTGCCCTTGAGCTTGATCAGCAGCGGGCGGCCCTTGCGGTCAACCTTCTTGCCGGCGGGCACCTTCACCCAGCCTTCGCTGACGCAGTATTCCTCGACGTCAAAGCGTTCCTTGTCGTTGAAGCGGATGCCAATGTCGTGCTGGAAGACCTCGGCCACGTAGTGCGGGCTGCTGGGGTCGATGGACAGATGGTCGGGCAGGGCGGGGACTTGAGCAGGGGTGGTATCGGTCATGTCGGTGTGCAGGATTCAGTGGGTGTCGCTGCCGATTGCCCCGGTCCGCCCGGTGCAGGTTCGGCTTTCAGCGAGGCCGCAGGATACCGCGTCATCATGCCCGACATGGCCTCGACCGGGCAGTTCAACCATTTTTCGTAATCGGATTCGGCGAGGATGACCACCATGCGCTTCTCGTCTTCCGGTTTGTGGAAGGTGCGCAGCAAGGGGTGTTCGTCGGCATTGACCGTGAGCATGGCGAACGACGGCACCGGCGCCCCGTTGTGTGACCAACCCAGACTCCACAGGCCTGCAATGCCCATGGGGGCACCATCGGCGCGTGCCAACTGCCATCGGGTGGCCTTGCCGGCTCCATCGTAATGGGGCAGGTAGAGGCATTCCGCCGGAATGATGCAGCGGTGACCGCGACGCCATGCGTCGCGAAAACTGGGCTTGGTCTCGGCCGTCTCGCTGCGGGCGTTGTAGGTGCGCCGCGCCAGGGTTGGATCCTTGGCCCAGAAGGGCATGAGGCCGAACTGCCCAATGAACAGCTCCCGCTGAGAGGGCGATGCGCCGTCCAACAGACGGATGGCTGGGGCGAGGTTCATGGAGCGAACCTCTTCAGGCCAGCTTGCATCCGACGGGACTGGGGCCGCAAAGTGGCTTTGGAGTCGGGCCTTGTCGCTGACCGGGCGGTAGTTTGCACACATGCGCCTCAGACTACGCCATTTCGGTGACGGAATGAGGGCGGAGTTGTCCGTGAGAACCCTGGATGTGCGGTGTGTCAGCCCCAGTGCGCGGCAAACACATGGCCGGTGTCGTCCAGGGCCTCAAAGCGGTTGGCGTCGAGTTCGTGCATGAACATCTGGCGCAAGGCGTCCACCACAAGCTGGTTGTCCTGGTCCGAAATGGGCTTGCCTACAGGGGCACCTTGAGGAATTTCCTCGACCTGATGGCTCCAGTAGGGCAAGGTGACGACCAGCATGGGCGCGTCAGCACGGCCAAACTTCCAGCCACGCACTTGTCCACGGAAACGCCCGATGGCCCCGGCCACGGTCACGCCGTAGAAAGCGTTGTAACGCTGGACGATGGGCAGCACCGACTGAGCTTCGGTGGTGGTGAGCTCCTGCGTCAGGAAGTGGCTGGAGTAGAACGGCGCGTTTTCGTCCACATGCTCACCGAAGCCGAAGCGGATGAACTGTTGGGCGATGTGAATGCGTCGGGTGGACGTGACCGGCATGGAAGGGGAAACAGAAGGTAATGTTGCGTTGCAATATGTAGATTTTAGGTCGAGAAGACCGTTGGTGCACATGCGAGGATGAGGGGGCAGTTGTCCCCGTTTCCTGTGGATAAGTTTGTTGGCAAAGCGGGGGCAAGGCGATCTCAAGCTGGGGCGAGCCCTGGTTTGCTGCGAAATGAGGCAGTCGTGAGCCTGCCTCTGCCGTACCATCGCAGGTTTGATTCCAACGGTGCCTGCTGGCGCCCCTGCATCCTGTGACCACTGGCCTTTTCACCTCCCTGCCTGGTCTGGCCGTTCAACCGGCCAAGACCGACCCCAACCCGCTCGTGATCTACCACGACAAGTGTCCCGACGGTTTTGGTGCCGCTCTGGCTGCCTGGTTGTACTTCGAGGGGCAGGGCGAGTATCTGGGCGTGAGTCACGGCAAGGTCACCACGCTGGCAGATCTGCCATCCATTGAGGGCCGGGCGGTTTACATCCTTGACTTCTCGTTTGAAGAAGGCCTGATGCAGGGCATCGACGAACGGGCGGCCAAGCTGGTGCTGTTGGACCACCACAAAAGCGCCGCAGACAAACTGGGGCGTTTCCAGTGCCGTTGTGGTGCTGTGCATTTCGACATGACGCAATCGGGTGCGATGTTGTCGTGGAAGTTCTTCTTCCCCGAGCAAGCCGTGCCTGATCTGATCCGCTATGTGCAGGATCGTGATTTGTGGAACTGGGCCTTTCCCGAGAGTGCAGCCTTTCTGTCGGCGCTGGACCTTGAGCCCAACGAGTTTCCGCGCTGGGCCGAGATTGCCGCGTTTACGCCGACGCAGGTGGCCGAGTTTGGTCAGCGTGGGCAGGCCATGAACGAAAAGTTCCTCAGCCTGTGTCGCGACATTGCCCAGGGGGCTGCTCCGCTGACCTTCAACGGTCAGGCCGGCGTGATGGTGAACTGCCCTGGTGCCTTCACCAGCGAGGTGGGCAACATGCTGTCGGCCGCGTGTGGCAGTTTTGCCTTGTTGTGGAGCGTGTCGAAAGACGGCACGGTCAAGGTCGGTCTGCGCGCGGTGCCCACTTTCAACGCCATTCCGCTGGCCGAATCCATGGGGGGTGGGGGACACCCTCAGGCCTGCGGCTTCCGAATGGGGCCGGAGCGCTTGGCAGAGTTACTGACCGGGGTATTTTGGGCTGATTCTGATCAGCCAATTTCTGCCTGAGGTGATTGATTCTCGTTAGACTGTTTGCATTCAGCGCCCCTCTCCCTTGGGGCTGCACACGCATCTCTGACAGGTAGAACCATGGAGACGGTTGACTCGGCGATGGATCGGATGACGGTGCTGGTGGTCGATGACACCAAGGAGAACCTCACGGTCATCGGACAGTTGTTGCGGCCTTACTTCCATGTGCGTGTCGCCAATTCGGGTGCTCGGGCCTTGCAGGCTGTGCAGGTGGCACCGCAGCCCGACCTGATCCTGCTGGATGTGATGATGCCCGACATGGACGGCTACGCGGTCCTGAA
>CAYOJR010000059.1:0-12152 GCA_964404335.1 uncultured Aquabacterium sp. | reverse complement strand
CTGAGCCACTAAGTTGACGAAGAAATGGACTGCTCGGATGTGGATAAGTCTACTGTCTGGTCTGCTCCTTTGGGTGTTTTGATGTCTGGTCCGCGTGGGCAGAGTAACCTGTGAGCGCAGTGACATGAGCCTCAATCTGCTGCAACGGAAAGCGGGCATCGTCAAACTTTGCACCTGTCGCTTCCCAAATGAGTTCACCGCTGAGCCGCTTGCGTTCAATCGCCGGTAAATGCGTCACAAGGGCAGGGACTCAGACAGGCTCAAGCTTTCACGCCGTGCATCAATCGCACACCACGTACAGGGGCATTGTGATTGTCTTCGTCAAGATCATATAATGGTAATGCGAACTATTCGCGTTCGCACGCGTATTGGTTTTCATGCGCTGGGAATCTCTCCAGTCTGACCACCCACCTGCACGTCTGAGCACCTGAACAGCCGCATGAATGGCTTTTGACAGGTGCCTTGCCCCAAGGAGTTTTCATGTCCCGCCACTCATGCCGCGCCCCCAAGACTTGTCCCACGCCACCCCACGCTTTGGCGCTGGCCTGTGCTCTGACCGCTCTATCGCTGACGGTTCAGGCAAAAGAAGAAATCATGCCCACCATCGCCGTGGTGGGCAGCACCGCTGCTGACATCGCGAAAATCCCGGGCTCGGCCACGGTGGTGAACCGCGCCACCCTGGAGCGTCTGCAGCCACAATCGACCGAAGATGCACTGCGTGGCGTGGCGGGTGTCTCCATCAAGTCCGAAGAAGAAACCGCCATCGTTGCCAACATCGGTGTGCGTGGGCTGAGCTCCGCTGATTACTACAGCCTTGTCCTCGAAGACGGTGTGCCTGTGGCGCCCGGCCTCTTTGTCGGCAACGGTCGCTATTACAACCCGCGCATTCAACGGATGGACAGCATCGAGGTGCTCAAGGGGGGCGCGTCGCTGCGTTACGGCCCGAGCACCATCGGTGGCGTGATCAACTACAAAACCAAGGCACCCAAGGACGGCGTCACGGTATCGGGTCGCCTGGGATCGTTCGGCTACAAAGAAGCCAACCTCGAAGCCGGTGCGCGGTCGAAGTCGGGTGATGCCGTGATGGGCCTTTTCTATACCGACGCCCGCAGCGACGGATTTCTGGACAAAGGCTTCCGCATGCAGGACCTCATGGTCAAGGGTGGAATGGCCATCGGTGACGACCAATGGGTGGGCGTGAAATTCACGCGTTATGAGAACGACGCCAACATTTCGTACCGTGGTCACTTCCTCGACGCTTACCGCGCCAAGGCAGATTTCAATCCAGCCCCTGACGATTATTTCCTGACCGATCGAACCTCGTTCGACGTCAACCACGAGTGGGCCATCAATTCAGGAACCACGCTGAACACGGTGATGTACTGGAGTGAAATGCGGCGTGACTACTGGCGCTTTGGCACCGTCAGCGGGACACCGACGCAAACGGTTGACGGTATCACTCGCTGGAACTTCAGCAATGCGGTGAACGGCAATAACCGCGCTTTCAAACGTCTGGGTGCTGAGACACGACTGAGCATCGCACATGACAGTTGGGGTCTGCGCAATGAAGCGGAATTGGGCCTGCGTTTGATGAAGGAAGAGATGGCGGACCAGAACATTGCCGCCACGCGCACGACACCCCGCACCGGCACACTGAACACAGACCGGATTGATGCTGCCAACAACATCGGCCTTTACGCCCAGAATCGGTTCATCGTCTCTGATCGTTTGGCCGTGACCCCAGGTTTGCGCATGGAAAATTACAGCCAAAGCCGCCATGACCTGCGTCGTACCGAAGCACAAGGCAACAAGGCCAAGACACGCAACACCGAGTGGGTGCCAGGGGTCGGTTTCACCTTCCAGGCCGCACCTCGGGCACAACTGTTTGGTGGTGTGCACAAGGCTTTTGCCCCTGCCTTGAATGGCGATTCCCTGGATGGGCTGCAAGACCAACAACTGGATGCGCAACGCTCGACCAACTTTGAAATCGGTGTTCGTGGCCGTGGCCAACAACTGAGCTACGAAGTCGCGGCCTTCCGCATGGACTTCAAGAATCAGGTCATTCCGGCCAACAGCAACTCCGACTTCCAGAAGACCAACGGCGGCAAAACGTTGCATCAAGGTCTGGAGATGGCGCTGGGCTATGACTTCAAGAACGGCTTCATTGTGGATGCCAACGCCACCTATATCCCCGATGCCAAGTTCGTCGGCGACCGCCTCAATGCCAATGGCACGCTTAACACCCCAGACGGTAACCGCGTTACCTACACGCCCAAGTGGCTTGCCAACTTGACCCTGGGGTACCAATCGGGCCCGCTGAAGACGGCGCTGACCGTGAATCACACGGGTTCTCAGTTCACAGACGTCACCAACACTGTCCCGTTGACTCAAAACACCAGCGGATTCTTCACGGGCAAGATCGACGCCTACACCACTGCCAATGTGACCGCCAGCTATGCCCTGAACAAGCAGTTCACAGTGTTTGGCGGCATCAAGAACTTGACCGACGAACGCTACATCGCCAGCTTGCGTCAAGGCATTTACATCGGCACCGAGCGCTCATTCGAGGTGGGTGCCAAGTTCACGTTCTGATGACTGGTGATCCTCTTGAGTCGGATACTGATGTGTCCGACGCAAGGATAAAAAGGGTCTGCTCCTGTTCGCCACAGCCGTCTGGGCGACGCGCCGTTGCGCGCCCTGGCACCATCCCAGCACACCCTATTGGCGACTCTACCTGTGGCTGTACCTGATGTTCTTGCTGACGATCCCTTGGGCGATCTGGGGATTCGGCGGGTTCGGTGAGGAGCAACTGAACGTCTGGATGCTGCTCTGGTTGCCCACGCTCTTGATACCGGTGATCGTCAACGGCTGGAAAACCTGGTCAGACGGCGAAAGGGGCCGATAGCCAGGGTGTCTGAATCTGTTCTCAGGCTCATGCCATGAGCCCTTGAATCGATATATTGCTGGTCTGAGCGGTGCCTGTATTTCAGATGCCAAAGCCATGTCGTTCAGGGGGGGGCTTCGTACATGAACTGGTTTGAACAACTGACGGGTTTTCGTGAGTTGGGCTATGCCCAGACCCAAGCCAGGTTTGAGGTGATTGGCCAGCGCCTGCATTCCAAGGTGGATGGGCGCAGTTGGCAGGTTGGCGAATTGGAAACGCCCGGCCTGAGTGAGTTGCGTGCGCGCTCGGCAAAGGTGCGCCAGAGCACCCAGGGCTCACTGCGCGTGCGCAACCTGGCGGCCGATGCCCACCAGCTGCACACCTGGCCCGAGGTGCATGGCGCGCTGGTGCAGGTGGCGTCACAGTTCAACCTGCTGGAGATGCCCGGTTACCACGTCACCCCAGAGCATGGGGTGAGTGACTACGAGAACGACCGTACGCAAGGTCCAGCCTGTGCCTGTGCGGCCGGCGCAGCCACCATCTACCGCAACTACTTTGCGCCCATCGGTGATCAGATCGGGCAAACGCGCGAACGGCAGATCGACACCCTGGCCGATTTGCGTGCGGTCTTGCCTCGTGGGGATGAGATCGAGATGCGCAATGGCTATGCGCTGAGCAAGGCCGACATCTTGCAGACCATTCAAAACCACCTGGCCGGGCTCGGCGAGTCGGAGCGAGACCACTTGCGGGGCTTGCTGCGCATCGGGCTGCATCACGACGTGGAGGTCACGGCAGCGGGCGCGCCGCAAGGTCAGCGGGTGAGCCAGGCGTATTGCTCTGCGCTGCCAGTCAACTACAACTTTGGCACCGATGCGGCCATGTGGGCGGCGTTTGCGAGCCTGGTGCTGGAGGCCGCCTACGAGGCCACCTTGCACGCTGCCTTGCTCAACGCCAGCCGAGGCATGGGCCACGGTAGCCACCGTGTGTACCTGACCCTGCTGGGTGGTGGGGTGTTTGGCAACCGCAGAGAGTGGATCCTGGCCGCCATCCGCCGTGCGCTGGACCTGATGCGAGGCCAGGATCTGGAGGTCTGGCTGGTCAGCTACGGCAGCGTGCCGGACGACCTGAAAGCGCTGGCCGCCGAATACGGCTCAGACGCGGCCTAACAGGCGCGCCTGGAGCACCTCGCCTTGGCGGCTTGACTGTGTGTCAAGCCTGGTCGGGCAGCTCACGCCAGCGGTCCAAGGCGGCGGCCACCACCAAGGTCAAGGCCACGGGCAGTCCCCAGGCCATGCCCAGGTCGCCCAAAGGCAAGTGCTTCAAAAAGTCGGCCACGTCGGAGTTGACCACGGCCAGGCCATCGGCCACGCCGAACACGCAGGTCACGGCCATTGCGGGGCGGAACACCCGCTCGGGCACGCGCCAGCAATGGCTGCACAGACTGAGCGCCACCAACACGATGGCCAGCGGGTACAGACCCACCAGCACAGGAATGGAAAACTGGATCAGCTGCGTGAGGCCGACATTGGAGATGAACCAGCTCAGCAGCACGAACACCGTGGCCACCAGACGGTAACGCAGGCCAAGCAGCGCGCTGAAAAATTCGCCACAAGCGGTCATCAGTCCCACGGCCGTGGTGAGGCAGGCCAGCACCATCACCATCGCCAGCAGCAGCAAGCCTGGCGTGCCGAAGCTGTGCTGCACATAGCGCGTCAGCAACTCGCCGCCATTGCTCACGCCTTGCGCCAGCACGTGGCTGCCTGCGCCCAGGTAGAACAGCGAGACATAGACGAAGGCCAGTGCCAAGGCCGCAATCAGCACGGCGATCACGGAGTAGCGGGTGACCAGGCGGCGGTCGTGGATGCCCCGGTCGTGAACTGCCGTGGCGATCACGATGCCGAAGACCAGCGCCCCCAGGGCATCCATGGTCAGATAGCCTTCCAGAAAGCCTTTGAGCAGGGGCTGGGTCGCGTAGTCACCCTGAGGTGGTGCCACGGGTCCGGCTGGCAGGAAGACCCCGGCGGCGCCGAGCAGGAGGAGCGCCACGATGAGGATCGGGGTGATGAGCTTGCCCACGATGTCGATCAGGCGCCCTGGAAACAGCACCAGCAACCACACCACCAGGAAAAATGCGCTGCTGTAGGCGGACAGGGCCAGTGGCCCGACGCCACTGAAGGGGCTGATGCCGATCTCGAACGAGGCCACGGCCGTACGGGGGGTGGCAAACAGGGGCCCGATCACCAGGTACACGGTGACGGCCAGCGCCGTGCCAGCGGTGCGGCCCAGCGGCGCCGTGAGGGCTGTCATGCCACCGCCGACCCGCGCCAGGGCCACCACCGTCAACAAAGGCAGGCCCACGGCGGTGATCAAGAAGCCCAGCGCGGCAGGCCGCAGTTGCTCACCGGCCTGCAAGCCCGCCAGCGGTGGAAAGATGATGTTGCCGGCCCCCAGAAACAGCGCAAAGGTCATGAAACCCAGGGCCAGGAGATCGGAGTGATTCAGACGCGCCATGTGCAAGCTCTAAAGGGGATGGCCCGAGCATACCGGCTCGGGCGGTCCCCAAGAGGGGTCGCTCAGGCGGCGGCCGCGAACACCACGCGGCCCGCTTCCACCGGATCACCAGAGCGGTTGAAGGCCTCCAGCCAGATCTGGTAGGTGGGCACGGGGGGCGCTTGCCAGGGGTGGAAGCCGGGCTTGAAATAGCGCAGGTAAGAGCGCCAGCAGCCCATGAACATGCCGCCGGGGCCATACACCCAGCCCAGGCCCTTGGCAAACAGCTTGACGCGCTGCCAGCGGCTGAAGCCATCGCGGCGCAGCATCGCGTTGGCAAACGACAGCACGTTGAAATTGAAGGCCAGCGTGGTTTCAACCAAGGCCAGCACCCGGCGCAGGTAGCCCACCTTGGCCACCTTCTGCATCACGTCAAAGGCCACGGCCTTGTGTTCCATCTCCTCCATGGCGTGCCACGCGTACATCGCGAACATGCGCGGGTCGGCTGCGCCCATCACGGCTTTGCGCGTGAACAGAGCTTCGGCCATGATGGAAGTGAGGTGCTCGGAGGCGACCGTCAGTGCCAGCGTGTGCTTCTTGGGCAGGTACTTGCGCAGCACATCGAACAGCCACCATTTCATGACGCCTTCCAGCCGGGCCACGCGAATGCCTTGCCGGCTCAAGTGCGCGTTGAACTGGGCGTGGACAATGCCGTGCTGGCCCTCCTGGCGGATGAAGTGCTTGATCTCGTCGCGCAGTTGCGGGTCGGTGACCTGATCGCGGAAGTCGCGCACGCATGCGATGAAAAAGCGCTCCCCTTCCGGGAAGATGGTGGACATGGCGTCGCAAAAGCGGGTCTTGAAGGCGTCGCCACCCAGCCAGTATTTCGGGATGTCCTGGTCGAAGCCGAAGCAGAGCTTCTCGCGCGGGACGATGTCGGGGTGGGGGCAGAGGGACGTGGTGACGGACATGACCAGGGCTCGACTTCAGGCATTCACGGCGATGGGCGCAGGCTTGTTCATACCATGAGCCGGGCGCACCGCCTTGTCAAACACCAGACAGGGATCGTCGATCGGGCCGTGGCGCAAGACCTCGGCATCGTGGTTGGGGTCCATCGCCATCACCCAGGGGCCAGTGGTGCCCTGGCGCGGCAAGTGGTTCAGCGCGCGTTGCACGTAGCCGGCGCCAAAGTCGAGCAGCGGGCGGGTGGGCATGTCGGGCGAGGGCAGGCGGGGGCGCACCACCGCGTAGCCGTGCTGGTCCATGTGGGTCAGCAGGCGGCAGAAGTGCTCGCACAGCAGGCCCACCTTGAGGGTCCATGAGGAGTTGGTGTAGCCCACGATGAAGGCGAAGTTGGGCAGGTCGCTGAGCATCATGCCCTTGAAGGCCACCTTCTTGGACAGGTCCACCGGCTCGCCATCGACGGTGAGTTGAATGCCGCCAAACAGCTGCAGGTTCAGACCGGTGGCCGTGACGATGATGTCGGCGGGCAGCTCTTGGCCCGATTTGAGGCGAATGCCGCTGGCGGTGAAGGTGTCGATGTGGTCGGTGACGACCGAGGCCTTGCCCGCCTTGATGCTCTTGAACAGGTCGCCATCGGGCACGGCGCACAGACGCTGCTCCCACGGGTTGTAGGGCGGGTTGAAGTGCACGTCCACCGGGTAGTCCTTGGGCAGCGACACCTTGTTGACGAAGCGGATGATGCGCCGCGCGGCGTTGGGGTACTTCTGGCAGAAGCGCCAGATGCCACGCTGCAGGCCGATGTTCTTGCGGCGCGCAAAGGCGTAGGCCTTGTCGGCGGGCATCAGCTTGCGCGCCAGATTGGCGATCGGGTCCTTGGCGGGCAGCGTCATCACATAGGTGGGCGTGCGCTGCAGCATGGTCACATGCCGGGCCTCCTTGGCCATCGACGGGATCAGGGTGACGGCGGTGGCGCCCGAGCCGATCACCACCACGCGCTTGTCACGGTAGTTCAGGTCTTCGGGCCAGTGCTGCGGGTGGATCACCTGGCCCTGGAAGTTCTCGATGCCCTCGAAGCGCGGCGTGAAGCCCTGGTCGTAGCGGTAGTAGCCAGCGGCCGAGAACAGCCACTTGCAGGTCATCGTGTGGGTCTCACCCGTGTCGGTGTGCTGCACGGTCACGGTCCAGCGGGCATCCGCGCTCGACCAGGCCGCCGACACCACCTTGCGGTGGTAGCGGATGTGGCGGTCGATGCCGTTCTCGGCCGCAGTCTGGCGCAGGTAGGCCAGGATGTCCGGGCCGTCGGCAATGGCCTTGTCGTTGACCCAGGGCTTGAATTCGTAGCCGAAGGTGTGCAGGTCGGAGTCGGAGCGGATGCCGGGGTAGCGGAACAGGTCCCAGGTGCCGCCCGAGGCCGCGCGCGATTCCAGGATGACGAAGGCCTTGCCGGGCTGGTCACGCAGCAGGTAGTAGGCCGCCCCGATGCCGGAGAGGCCGGCGCCAATGATCAGCACATCGGTGTGCTCGGACGTGGGAAAGGGGTGGACAGACACGGTAATTCCTTAACTGACATCAAGTGATTTCAGATGTGGATGGTGTGGAGAAACGTGCCCGCTGACAAGTAGGGGTTTCCGCGTCCCCCCTAACGTTAGTGATGGGCAAGGACGTGCCGCTGCATAAGATGAAATCTCACCAGGTGAGAAGCTCGCCCGGAATCCAACTCAGGAGGCAGCAGACATGCCGACGCGACACCTTGTCATCGGCCAGCGCATCGTGTCGCTGGACGCCCGTCCCGACCGCCTGGACCTGCGCGACCGGCCCTACCTGCCCCCGCTGGGCAACCTGCCCGCCCAGTGGCCGACCGATGCCGAAGTGAAACAGTGGTTGCCCGCCTACGCGGCGGGCGGCCACCTGCTCGACCAGCGCCTGGACGGTGCCTGCACCGGCTTTGGTCTGGCCGCCGTCATCAACTACCTGCTGTTCGTGCGCGATGCCATGGCCCAGCCCGGCACACAGGCGCGCCGGGTGAGCCCGGCCATGCTTTACCAGCTCGCGCGCATGTACGACGAATGGCCGGGCGAGGACTACGAGGGCTCTAGCTGCCGGGGCGCACTCAAGGGCTGGCACCGCCATGGCGTGTGCCGTGAAGCCCTGTGGCCCTGTGTGTTCGACCGCAAGGGGCGACGCGTGGTGACCCCGCCGCTGGAAGACCCCGAGCAGCCCGACGACCCCGAGCGCAACTGGGACGTGGACGCGCTGGCCTGCACCCTGGGCGTGTACTACCGCGTGGACATGCGCTCGGTGGTGGACCTGCAGGCGGCCATCCGCCAGAACGGGGCCGTGTATGTGTCGGCCACCGTGCATGAAGGCTGGGCCGTGTCGGCCCGCAAGACCCTGCGCGGCCATGCCGACCTGGTGCGCATCAAACCCGTGGCCCAGCCCAAGAAGGCTGGAGGCCACGCCTTCGCGCTGGTGGGCTACAACGAGCATGGCTTTGTGGTGCAGAACTCCTGGGGCAAAAGCTGGGGCTCTTATGGCTTTGCGCTGTTGCCCTATGAAGACTGGGTGATGCACGGCACCGATGCCTGGGTCTTCACCTTGGGTGTGCCCTCGCACCGCGCCGCATCCGGCCAGACCCCGGTGTCACGCTCGCCGCGCTTCCTGGTGCCTTTTGGCTCGGCCCTGTCTGACGGCGCACCCGACCGCCCCGCCGGCCTGATTGCCGGTGACGACGCCCTGACCCGCCGCTTTCGCGACATCAAGAAGCCCGAGCACCGCCCGCTCGATGCCGAGCAAGCCTACCGTCACACCATCGTGCTGGACCGTGGCTTGCCCGTGCGCAACGACATCACCGCCGAAAGCCCCCTCGCCGCCCTCGCCTCCGCCGTGCAGGAGCGGCCGCTGCGCTGGCTCAACGAGCGTGGCAGCGTCAAGCTCATGATCTACGCCCATGGCGGCCTCAACAGCGAAAGCGACTCGATCAACCGCATTCGCGTCATGGCGCCTTACGCGCTGGCCAACGGCATCTACCCACTCTTCATCAGCTGGCGCACTGGCGCGCTCGAAACCGTCTCGGACCTGGCCGAAGAATGCGCCGCCAAGTTTGGTTTGGGCGTGCGCGGCATGCCCCAGGCCAAAGGCTGGCTCGATCGCATCACCGAAGGCACCGATCGCATGCTCGAACCCGTGCTGCGTGCACCGGGTGGCGCCATGTGGGGGCAAATGAAGGCCAACGCCGAGCGCGCCAGCCTGCACGAGCAAGGCGGCGTGCGCCTCATGATGCCGCACCTCAAAGCCCTGCAGCAGCAACTGCCAGGGCTGGAAATCCACCTCATCGGCCACTCGGCAGGCAGCCTTGTGCTGGGCGCCATGCTCACGCACATGGCGCGTGCAGGCCTGCAGGCTGCCAGCGTGCGCCTGTTTGCCCCGGCCTGCACGGCCGAGTTCGCCAACACGCACTACGTCCCGGCGGTGAAGAACAAGGTGCTGGCGCCCCAGCACTTTCACATCCACGTTCTGTCAGACCAGAACGAGCGTGACGATGCTGTGGGGCCTTATCGCAAGTCCCTGCTCTACCTTGTGAGCCGCTCGTTTGAAGACACGCACAAGATGCCGCTGCTGGGCATGGCACGCTGCTTCGATCCTGCTTCGGTGACGTCCGAAGCGGCTGACGACGTGTGGGCGCGCAGCCGCCAGAAAGACGTGGTCCAGTGGCAGCGCTTCTGGGAAGGGCTGGGCGTGGGGGGCACCAACCTCGACATTCTCAAAGAGCGCCGCGTGGCCAACGGTGCGGGCACCGAGCCGGCATCCCACGGCTGCTTTGACAACGCCATCGACATCATGGGCAAGGCCCTCGGCTACATCGTGGACCCGGTCAAGCAGCCCAAGGTGCGCATCGAGCGCCTGGCCGACTGACACACCAAGGAGAGTCGCCATGAGGTATCCCGGTCGCGTCATCAAGATGGGTGAAGCCGACGCCCGCATCGTCAAGGCCCTGAAAACCGCGCTCAACAAGGCGCTGGTGTTGCGCGGCGGCGCCGCGCTGGTGCTGGACTCCACCAACCCCCGCTTCGGCCCCAACATGAAGCAGGCGGTGCAGTTGTTTCAGGCGCGCCACCTGGACGACCTGGGACAGCCGCTGAAGAGCGACGGCGAAGTGGGCTCGCTGACCTGGGCGGCCTTGTTTGGCGCCGCAGGTGTGCCCCGCCACGAGGACGCAGCCGACCCCTTCCTGGCGGCGGTGCTGACCATGGCCGCAGCCCAGGCCGATGCCGGTGTGCGTGAGCATCCGCGCAACAGCAATCGCGGGCCCGAGGTGGATGCCTACCTGCACCGCGCCGGGGTGAAGCCCGGCCTGGCCTGGTGTTGCGCCTTCACCTACTGGTGCTTTGACGAGGCTGCGCAGCAGGTTGGCCGCTTCAACCCCATGTTCAAAACGGCGGGTTGCCTGGCGCACTGGCAGAACGCACCCAGCCGGGGGGCTCGGCGTCTGCTGGCCCGCGATGCCGTGGCCGACCCTGGGCGGGTGCTGCCCGGTGCCGTCTTCATCATGGACTTTGGCGGCGGGCTGGGCCACACCGGCTTTGTGGAGCGCATCGATGGCGGCTACATCCACACCATTGAAGGCAACACCGATGCCTCGCAAGGGCGTGAAGGTGGGGGCGTGTACCGCCTGCAGCGCAAGCTGGCCAGCATCAACAAGGGCTTCATTGACTACGGTGGGGTGTGAGGCGTCGAAGGATCAGAAGGCTGGGCGATGAAGGCGACGAGTCGCATAGCCGATGGCCAGCAAACCCAGGCCCATCAGCAGGTAGCTCTGTGGCTCCGGTACGGCGTTGACAGGGATGGCCAACAGCGTCTGACTTGCGCCAATCGGATCCGAGATGAAGGCATCGGCACTGCTGCATTCCAGATTGCAGCTGCCAGGATCTGCGAACGTGGCATTGGCTTTGAGCGCATATGTGATGCTGAACGACTCACCATGGGCGAAAGTGCCCAGATCGATCTGGGTGACCACGGCATTTGCAAACATCAATTCCGCAAAACTGTTGTCTTTTCCGCCTGAAGCATAGATGTTGGGCTGAAAGCTCAGTCCAGCCCCGTTCAACTCGGCACCGCTTTGCGTCAAGATGGCTTCACGTTGCTGGCCGTTGTAGCCCAGGGTGTACTGGGTTGACCAGACGCTGCTGCCATTGACCAGCACCTCGGCCATGAACGATGCAGAGCTGTTGCGTTGCGTGTAGTCGGAGGTGAAGCCACCGACAGCCAGGTACATGCCCGACAAATTGATGCCCAGTGCATACGCTTGAGAGGTGCCGCTGGTGTTGATGACTTCGTCTTGCCACTGCACCGTCGTCCAGGCTTGTCCGGGCAGTGCCACCTCAGCCCGGGCGGACATGCTGCCAGTGGCGGCATCTGCATCTGCCAGCTGTGTGGCTCGGTACACGACTGTGGACGGATAGTCTTGATCGGCATTCAACGACACCGACGTGGCGTTGCTGGCGCTGGCCGAGACCGGTGGCGACCAACCTGGGTT
Source organism: uncultured Aquabacterium sp. (assembly GCA_964404335.1). Lineage (GTDB taxonomy): Bacteria > Pseudomonadota > Gammaproteobacteria > Burkholderiales > Burkholderiaceae_C > Aquabacterium. The sequence continues at coordinate 282 of CAYOJR010000059.1, read as the reverse complement.
GGACGGATCAACCGTGCCCAGTGTGCCTTGCGAGATGTTGGCCGTGACGACGGCAGCGTGCGAAGTGGCGCCACACAGCGTGAGTGCTGCTGTCAGCCAAAGAGCATGTTTCATGGGTCCCTGAGTTCAATGAGTTGGTGTGAGCCGAGGGTATCCATGCCTCTGAGGGTTAACCACCCCCCGCACGAACGACAGATGTATCCGAACGTGTGGGCGTGCTGTCTCCACTAAGATGCGGCCCATGAAGTTCACCTACCTTTTCGGCATCATCTTGGCCAGCAA
>CAYOJR010000058.1:0-12159 GCA_964404335.1 uncultured Aquabacterium sp. | reverse complement strand
CCTGCCGGCACCCTCAGCGGCGCGCCCAAGATCCGTGCCATGGAGATCATCGACGAGTTGGAGCCCGTGCAGCGTGGTGTCTACGGCGGTGCGGTGGGCTACCTCAGCTTTGCGGGTGACATGGACGTTGCCATCGCCATCCGTACCGGCGTCATCAAGGATCAGACCCTTTACGTCGCGGCCGGAGCCGGGGTCGTCGCCGATTCGGTGCCCGAACTCGAATGGAAGGAAACCGAAGCCAAGGCGCGCGCCGTGATCCGGGCAGCCGAGATGGTTGAGCAAGGCCTGTGACGGGTTCATGAAGGCGGTGTGAAATCCTTTACGCCACCCTGGTGAAATCCGGGGGTTGACGCGTCGCGGGCATCTGGCAGGATGGGAGGCTCTCCTTCTTGCTGCCATCAAGGCGGCATCCTGCCTCGCGTGCTTTACGTCTTTGCCATCTACATCGCTGTCACCTTGGCCACTGGCGTGGCCTTGCTGCTCGTATGGCGTCATGACCGCAGGCAATCCTTCACTGCACTCCTGGGCCTGTCCCACCTGATCTGGACCGCATACCCGCTGTCCTACCTGGGGGTACGCAGCCCCGACGCCTGGTTGCACAGCCTTGGCCTTCTGGGTTTGGCCGTGGTTCCCTCGCTGTGCCTGGCCCTGATGGTCAAGGGCATCGGTTCGTTGTCCGGACGCCACGTCACACGGCGCCAACTCCTGGCCCTCCTGATCACGCTGGTGCTGGCGCATGTCGCCATCATGTTGCACGACATCGGGATGGCCCAGGCCGGCTCGGCCACCATCAACATCACGGTCAGCTTCGTGGTGGCCAGTTGGTTGCGCAAGCAGGGGCCCGGTGAGCGCTTCACTGGCATCCTGTTGGTGCTGGCCGGTCTCAACCAGTTCAACTTTGTCTTTCAGCCGGAAGATGGCGGCGCCATGCTCCAGACTGCCGTGGCCACCGTGTTGCGGCTGATGCTGGCCATGGCCCTGATGTACGCCGCCCTGACCCGTTCGGCCGAGGCCGGTCAACGCGTGCGCGACCGCTTCTTCCAGCTCACCGACCGCTCTCCCCAGGGTGTGGCGGTGGTCATCTCCGACCACGTCGTCTACATCAACCCCGCGTTCCAGAGCATCTTTGGCATGGACCGCGTGAACCAGTCTCCGCGTGTGTTCTCGCCGGAGTGGCTGAACATCACCACCCCGTTGGCGACGCGCAAGGCCATCCATCAGCACCTCGCCCAGGTCCACAACGGCACTTTGGCCGTGGCCGAGTGGGAAGGGGAGCGCACCGCGCTCGACGGTCGCGCCTTGTACCTGCGCTACAAGGCCTGGAAGGTCGAGTGGGACGGCGAACCCGCCCTGCAGGTCGTGGTCTCCGACGACACCGTTCAGCACGAGGCCGCGCGTGCGCTCATGTGGCACGCCACACACGACGAACTCACCGGGCTGCTCAATCGCAGCGCCCTGTTGCAGCGTTTGCGTGAACTCTTTGACAGCGCCAATCAACCGGCCTTCGCCCTCATCCTGCTGGATGTCGATCGTTTCAAGCTCTTCAATGATGCCCATGGCCCAGCGGTGGGGGACGAAGTGCTCAAGGCCTTGTCCGTCCAGCTTCTGCACACCGTCAATGACCGAGCCGAGCTCATGCGCCTGGGCGAAGACGAGTTCGCCCTGCTGCTGGTGAATCCTGACAACCAGATGGTCGCGCGCCAGCTGACCCAGGACATCCAGGCGATGTTGACCCAGCCGCTCACCCTCAGCGCGCACCGCTTCTTCCTCGATGTGTCCATGGGCGTGGCCCTGCACCCCGGCGTGGCCGCCAGCCCCTACGCCCTGCTGCAGGCGGCCAACGCTGCTATGCGCGAGGCCAAGCGCCTGCCCGGCACCTCGGTGCAGTGGGCCACCGAGGCGGGCAGCAACGGACTGGCCGCCTTCTTCGACGCCGAACAGGCCCTGCGCGCAGGGTTCGAGAACAACGAATTCAACCTGGTCTACCAGCCCAAGGTGGCGGCTCAGGGGCACCGCCTCGTCGGCTTCGAGGCCCTGGTGCGTTGGGATCGCCCGGGTGTCGGACGCATCAGTCCGATGGACTTCATTCCTGCAGCCGAGCGCAACGGCCTGATTGTCCCGCTGGGGGCGCTCATCCTGACCCAGGCCTGCCGACAGCTGGCGAAATGGCGCGATGAAGGTCTGCCCTTGGTGCCTGTGGCCGTCAACGTCTCTCCCCTGCAGCTGCTCGACGCCCAGTTCCCCTCGGCCGTCATGAACACCCTGGCGCAGTTCCAGCTGCCGCCTCAGTGGTTGACCCTGGAGATCACGGAAACCGCCGCAGTGGCCCACATGGACCAGGCCCGCGAGCAGATCAGTCAATTGCGCCAGCAAGGCGTGGAAGTGGCGCTCGACGACTTCGGCACAGGCTTTTCGTCGCTCAACATGCTGCGCAGCCTGCCCCTGCACACCGTCAAGATCGACCGCAGCCTCATCGACCCCATGCCCGAATCGCATGCCGTGGCCGTCGTCAAGGCCATTTGCGACCTCGCCACCGTGCTCGACCTCGATGTCGTCGCCGAGGGCGTCGAAACCGAGGCGCACGCGCAGGCTGCGCTGGCAGCCGGTTGCCATTCGCTGCAGGGCTACCACTTCGCCCGTCCGCTCGATGTCCCCGACGCCACACAGTGGCTGCAGGCCCACGGCTGAAGCCCGGCTGCGTGGGCAGGGCCCATGTAGAATGGACCGCATGCAGCAACCCTCGGATCTCTTTCGCCTGAATGCCCGTTGGTGGCGGTGACGCCAGCCACACACTGCATGACCCTGCGCGCGCGGCACCCCACCGCAGCTGACGCCTCCAAAGGGTCTCCGAGGGGGACACACTGAGGGATGGTGCATCGCCATTCCATGAACCACATCCCGCATACAGGATCGTGCCCATGCTGCTCATGATCGACAACTACGACAGTTTCACCTTCAACCTGGTGCAGTACTTCTGCGAACTGGGTGAAGAGGTCAAGGTCGTCCGCAACGACGAAGTCACCCTCGACGAGATCGCCGCCTTCCAGGCCGATCGCCTCGTGCTCTCCCCCGGCCCCTGCTCACCCGACGAAGCCGGCGTCTGCGTCCCGGCCCTCAAGCGTTTTGCCGGCCAGTTGCCCATCCTCGGCGTCTGCCTCGGCCACCAAAGCATCGGTGCCGCCATGGGCGGGCGCATCGTGCGCGCCAAGGAACAGATGCACGGCAAGACCAGCGTCATCACCACCGACGAGCAAGGCGTCTACGCCGGCCTGCCCAAGCAGTTCACCGTCATCCGCTACCACTCGCTGGCCATCGAGCGCGCTTCCTTGCCCGACTGCCTGGCCATCACCTCCTGGACCGACGACGGCGAGATCATGGGCGTGCGCCACAAAGGCCCCCAGACCGACCCGAATTTCGCCCCGCTCGAAGGCGTGCAGTTCCATCCCGAATCCATCCTGAGCGAGCACGGTCACGCCATGCTGGCCAACTTCCTGAAGATGTGAGGAGCCGGACATGACCCAGATCACCGATCAGCAGGCCCTGCAGCGCCTCATCGAACACCGCGAGATCTTCCACGACGAGATGCTCGGCCTGATGCGCCGCATCATGACCGGCGAGATGTCCCCCGTCGTCATGGCGGCCCTCATCACCGGCCTGCGCGTCAAGAAGGAGACCGTTGGCGAGATCACTGCGGCGGCCCAGGTCATGCGCGAGTTCGCCACGCCCGTCCACGTCGCCGACAAGTCCCATCTGGTGGACCTGTGCGGCACCGGTGGCGACGGCGCCCACACCTTCAACATCTCCACCACCGCCATGTTCGTGGCCGCTGCGGCCGGTGCGCGCATCGCCAAGCACGGCGGGCGCAGCGTGTCCTCGTCCACCGGCAGCGCCGATGCGCTCGAAGCCCTGGGCGCGACCATCACGCTCAACGCCGAACAAGTGGCCCAGTGTCTGGCCGACACCGGCGTGGGCTTCATGTTCGCCCCCAATTTCCACGGCGCCATGAAGCACGCCGCTCCGGTTCGCAAGGAACTGGGCGTGCGCACGCTCTTCAACATCCTCGGTCCCTTGACCAACCCGGCCGGTGCGCCCAACCAGCTCATGGGCGTCTTCCACCCCGATCTGGTCGGCATCATGGCCCGCGTGCTGCAACGCCTCGGCTCCGACCATGTGCTGATCGTGCATGGCCGCGATGGCCTGGACGAACTCACACTCTCCGGTGACACCCTGGTGGCCGAACTCCGCCACGGTGACATCACCGAATACACCGTTCACCCCGCGCAGTTCGGTTTGGCCGAGCACGATGGGGCCCTGCTCAAGGCCGGCAACCGCGAAGCGTCCATGACCATCATGCGCGCTGTGCTTGACAACCATCCCGGCCCGGCCCGCGACATCGTCTTGTTGAACGCCGGTGCGGCCATTTACGCCGCCAACGTGGCCGACTCCCTGGCAGACGGCGTCGAGCGGGCCCGCGAAGCCCTCGCCAGTGGCCGCGCCGCCGAGCGCCTGCTCACGTTTGTTCAGGCGACTCGCTCTCTGACGGCCTGATGTGCGACAAGGTCGAGGGCAGCAACACGCAGCGGTTGCGCCCCTCGGCCTTGGCCTGGTACAGCAGGCGGTCAGCCAGTTGCAGCATCAAGGCCATCGATGTGCGCGGCCCCGGTGTCGTGCACGCCACCCCGATGCTCACCGTCAGCGGGATCACCTGTCCGCCGTAGGTCACGGTCAAGGCCTCGACCTCCTCGCGGATGCGCTCGGCAATGTGGGCCGCGCCCGCCGCATGGGTTTGCGGCAGCACCACCAGAAACTCCTCGCCGCCGTAGCGGATCGCATGGTCACCCGGGCGCCGCATGATGCGCAGGATCACGTCGGCAACCGCTTTCAAGGCCTCATCGCCTGCCGCATGGCCATGCACATCGTTGACCTGCTTGAAGTGATCGATGTCGATCATCAACAGGCCCAGAGACTGCTTCCAGCGTACAGCCGTACCCCAGATCTCCGGCATCCGCTCCGCCAGAAACTGCCGGTTGTACAGGGTCGTCAAGGCGTCACGTTGTGACAGCTCCTGCAAGCGGGCGTTGGCCTCGGTCAGCTCGCCAAGGGCCTTGTCCAGATCCTGGGTGCGCGCCAGCACGCGAGCCTCCAGCTCTGCGGCATGGGCTTCCTGCAGCCGCACATGCTCATCCTGGGCTAGCTTGAAGCGGTGCGCCAGTGCCAGCGACAGCAGTACAAACTCCAGCGTCGACCCGATCTGCAAGCCATAGGTGGTCAGCCAACTGGACTTCACCAGATCGAACATGCTCAGCGATGCCGCAATCAGCCCGATCAACAGCCCGCCGAACGCCGCCAGGAAGTAGCGTGCCTGCTGGTGTCCCCGCCGCAACATCGCCGTCGTGATGCCCAGCAACACCACCGGTGCCACAGTGGTCAGCGCCGTGGCCAGCTTCACTGCCGGCGCGTAATGCCCCAACCACAGCACCGGCAAGATCAGCAGGAACAGCCCCTGCAGTCCCTGCATGAGCCGGTCTGCGCGCGGCGCATGGGTTTTCAGAGCCAGGAAGTCACGCACAAACAAGGACAGCAAGACCCCCGCCGCACTCATGCACACCGGCAAGGCCCAGTTGCCCCATTCCGGGTGATGCGGCCACAGGTACTGGAACGCCATGCCGTTGAGCGTCAACTGCGCCAGGCCGAACACCCCCAGGTAGCCCACGTAGTACAAGTGGGTGCGGTCCCGCAAAGATACGAACAGCATCAGGTTGTACAGCAGCATCGCCAGCAAGGCGCCGCCATACAGGCCCATCCACGCCATTTCCCTGCTGGCCAACTCCAGCCGGGCCGTCGGGGTCGTCACCACCAGCGGTGCCACCAGGGAGCCCTCGCTGCGCAGCCGTACGTACACGGTCCCCGCCTCACCGGCCCGCAAGGGCAGGTCCACATAAAAATTCGGATGCCGTATCGGGCGTGCATCAAACCGACGCCGGTCACCCGTGGCATGGTGCTGCCGCACTTGCCCCTGGGCATCCACCACATACAGGTCCACCTCGTCGAGCAAGGGGTACAACAAGCCGAACTGCCAAGCCTCCTGGGTGGGGTGCCGGTTGACCAGACTCACCCGCAACCAAAAGGCGGAGCGGCTGTAACCCCGACCCAGTGAGCCGCCCTCAGAGGCGTGCCACGCCCCTGTGTTGGACATGGCTTGAACCTGCGCCAGCGTCCAGGTGCCTTCCACATCTTCCAGCACCTGTACCTGGGCGCCCTTTGGGGACACGGTGCCCACCCTGTCGAGCACCAGCGGCTCGGCCTGCACCACCTGGCAGCCGATCAGGCAGCACAGCCACCAGGCCAACAGCCAGCCGCTTCTCCATCTGGTCCGCCCCAAATCGCTCTCCTGCATCTGTGTTGAGGCATTCTCACGGGCCTCACCCCGCTTGCCCAGTCCGGAAAAGCCCTTTCGTGGCGTCAACGCTGCTCCCAGGCAAACACCGATAATGTCGCAACCTTCTTGCCATGCGTTCACTCATGTCTGACATCCTCCAGAAAATCGTTGCCGTCAAACACCAGGAAATCGCCGCCGCTTTGTCGCTTCGGCCGCTCGCCACCGTGCGGGCCGAAGCCGAGGCCCGCAACCGCGACCTGGCCGATGTGCGCGATTTTGTCGGGGCCCTGCGCCGCAAGATCGACGCGGGCCAGGCCGGCGTCATCGCTGAGGTCAAGAAGGCCAGCCCCAGCAAAGGCGTGCTGCGCGAACACTTCGTCCCGGCCGAGATCGCGGCCAGCTATGCGCGCCACGGCGCCGCCTGCCTGAGCGTGCTCACCGACGCCCAGTTCTTCCAGGGCAGCGCTGCCTACCTGCAAGAAGCACGGGCCGCCTGCGACCTGCCCGTGCTGCGCAAGGACTTCATGGTCGATGCCTACCAGGTCTATGAGGCCCGCGCCATGGGTGCCGACTGCATCCTGCTGATTGCCGCCTGCCTCGACGACGCCCAGATGGCCGACCTCGAAGCCTGTGCCCACGAACTCGGCATGGCCGTCCTCGTCGAAGTCCACGACGGCCTCGAACTCGACCGTGCGCTGAAACTGCGCACCCCGCTGGTCGGCATCAACAACCGCAACCTGCGCACCTTCGAGGTCACCCTCGACACCACCCTGGGCCTGCTGCCCCGCGTCCCGGCCGACCGTCTGCTCGTCACCGAATCCGGCATCCTCAGTGCCGCCGACGTGCAGCGCATGCGTGCCGCTCACGTGCATGCCTTCCTGATTGGCGAAGCCTTCATGCGCCAGCCCGATCCGGGCGTGGCGCTGGCCACGCTGTTTGCCTGAGCGCCACCGTGCCCGACGGATTGACGCAACCCCTCGCCGCCTTGTTCGATGCCGTGCCGCCTGACTGGCGCGATGTCACCGAACCGTTTCGCAACAGCCCGACCGGGCAGGCCTTGATTGCCCGCGTCGATGCGGCCCGGCGGCAAGGTGCCACCATTTATCCCGCTGACGTCTTTGCAGCGCTGCACCGCACCCGACGTGACGCCGTCAAGATCGTCATCCTGGGGCAGGACCCGTACCACGGCCCGGGCCAGGCTCATGGACTCGCGTTCTCGGTGCCGTCTGGGCAGGCCATCCCGCCCAGCCTGCGCAACATCCGCAAGGAGTTGGCGCGCGACCTGGGCTTGACACTACCTGCGCACGGCTGCCTGCAATCCTGGGCCGAGCATGGTGTCCTGCTGCTCAACACCGTCCTCACGGTCGAGGCGACCCAAGCCGCCAGCCATGCCGGCTGGGGTTGGGAGGCCCTCACCGACGCCCTCATCTCCGCCTTGGCGGCGGCGCCCCAGCCGTGCGTGTTCATGCTCTGGGGCGGGCATGCGCAACGCAAGCGTGTGCTCATTGAGCAAGCCGTCACGCACCGTCCACCCGCCACGGCACCCCTGATCCTGCTGGCCAACCACCCCTCGCCGTTGTCGGCCACACGGGGACCCGCCCCGTTCATCGGTTGCGGTCACTTCGGCCAAGCTCAGGCTTATTGGCATCGCCAGGGGCATCCACTCGACTGGACCCTGCGCTGACCCGCAACAGGGGGGCATTGCCGAGCGCCACCTCGTGGACAATGCGGCCTCCCACGTCGTTTGCTTTCCTCAAGGTTGTTGTCCATGCGCCTGGCGCTGCTGTCCCCCCTGCCGCCTGATCCCTCCCGCCTGGCCCACGATGCTGCCCAGTTCCGTCGTGCCCTCAACCTCGGTGGCATCGACGTTCTCACCCCTCTCGTCGGTCAACGTCCGCTGGACAGCCTGGCCGCTGCCCGCGCCTGGGTGGCCGAGCGAGACTGGCGTGGAGTCGATGTCGTCCATGCTGAACTTGCGCCCGGCCAGCGCACCGCCTATCGCGTGCTGCAAGCGTTGGCCAGCCTGCCTGAGCGCCCCGCACTCACGTCCACCATTCACGCACCGCCCACCCTGCTGCGAGAGCCCCTGCACGCCCCCTTTGCCGGGCTGCACCACACCCCCTGGTTGCCGCTTGCCGGGCGTCAGATGAGTGGCTGGTTGGCTGCGCCCTTCACGCGCAGCGCAGACCGTCGCCTGGCCCGCAACCTCTCTGGTCTGCTGTGCCCCCACGAAGAGGGCGTGGACCGTCTTGCACGCCGCCTGGGCTTCCCCCGTGAACGCATCACCGTGCTGCCCTCGCCCTTGCCTGAGGGCTTGCGCACGCCCAGCCCCCCGGGATCGCTCAAGCTCCTCTGCCTGAGCGGCCCGGGTCAGGCCTTGCGCCCCTTGCAAGACCTCCTGGCGGCGCTGAGCGAACTGCAAACCCGACATGCCGAGAGCCTGCCACCCTGGCAAATCACCCTGGCAGGCGCCACTGCGGCGTCCTGCTTTGCCCCACCGCGTCGCGACCCGCTCACACGCTTGCAAGGCGATCCCTGCGTCCGCACGCTGGAAGGACACATCAAGTGGCAACTGGATCCGGACCCTCAGGACCTGCCCGCCCTGGTGGCGGCACATCATCTTCTGATCGTGCCGGAGCGCCCCGCGCCGTGGGGGCCGGATGGGGTCGAGCCGGGGCACGGCTCGCCGCAATCTGCGATACGTCTGGCACATCTCGCCGGGCGGCCCTTGCTGCTCGCCCAGCAGGCCGGACACGCCGATGCAATTGCGCTAGGCAACGGCGCCAGCTATCCAGACTGCAACCTGGATGCGCTCGTGACCCTGCTCCACGAGGTTTGCACTGATCCTGATCGCCTTGCCGGTTGGCACAGCCAGGCGCAAGTGCTCACCGCTCAGCGTCAGGTTGGCCAGATGAGTGCGCGCTACGTCGGGTTTTTCCAACAAGTGCTGCGCAAGCATCGCCGGGGCGGCACGAAATAATGCCCAACCGCCTTGTGGCGGGTAAAAAATGTCTGCTATAGTTGCGGTCTTCCCTGGAGGGGTGCCCGAGTGGCTAAAGGGGGCAGACTGTAAATCTGTTGGCTTACGCCTACGCTGGTTCGAATCCAGCCTCCTCCACCAGGGAAACCTAATTCGAGAATCGCTCCCGAGCGGGAGTAGTTCAATGGTAGAACCTTAGCCTTCCAAGCTAATGACGCGGGTTCGATTCCCGTCTCCCGCTCCACGGTTACGGTTCTGTCGGTTTAGGCGTAGTAAAGTAGCAGACTTCGCTGATGCGGAGGATGCAAGTGTCCAAGTCGGCACAGGTTTGGGTTGATCCCAGCCCAGACCTGTGTCGATGCCCATGTGGCTCAGTGGTAGAGCACTCCCTTGGTAAGGGAGAGGTCGGCAGTTCGATCCTGCCCATGGGCACCACACCTCCTCATCCCTTTCCTTCAGCCCACTCCCGTATCGCTAGGAGCGAGAAACATGGCAAAAGAGAAGTTCGAGCGGACCAAGCCGCACGTGAACGTCGGCACCATTGGTCACGTTGACCACGGCAAGACCACCCTGACGGCTGCCATCACCACCGTGTTGGCCAAGAAGTTTGGCGGCGCCGCCAAGGCTTACGACCAGATCGACGCGGCTCCTGAAGAAAAGGCTCGCGGCATCACCATCAACACCGCTCACGTCGAGTACGAAACGGCCAACCGCCACTACGCTCACGTGGACTGCCCTGGCCACGCCGATTATGTGAAGAACATGATCACCGGCGCTGCCCAGATGGACGGTGCGATCTTGGTGTGTTCCGCTGCTGACGGCCCGATGCCCCAGACCCGCGAACACATCCTGCTGTCGCGTCAGGTGGGCGTGCCTTACATCATCGTCTTCCTGAACAAGGCTGACATGGTGGACGACGCCGAACTGCTGGAACTGGTCGAAATGGAAGTGCGCGAGCTGCTGTCCAAGTACGACTTCCCTGGCGACGACACCCCGATCATCAAGGGTTCGGCCAAGCTGGCGCTGGAAGGCGACACTGGCGAGCTGGGCGAACAAGCCATCTTCAAGCTGGCTGAAGCCCTGGACACCTACATCCCCACGCCTGAGCGCGCTGTGGACGGCACCTTCCTGATGCCTGTGGAAGACGTGTTCTCGATCTCGGGTCGCGGCACCGTGGTGACCGGCCGTATCGAGCGCGGCATCATCAAGGTCGGCGAAGAAATCGAAATCGTCGGTATCAAGGCCACCCAGAAGACCACCTGCACGGGCGTGGAAATGTTCCGCAAGCTGCTGGACCAAGGTCAAGCTGGCGACAACGTCGGTATCCTGCTGCGCGGCACCAAGCGTGAAGACGTGGAGCGTGGCCAAGTGCTGTGCAAGCCCGGCTCCATCAAGCCCCACACGCACTTCACCGGCGAGATCTACGTTCTGTCCAAGGACGAAGGCGGCCGTCACACCCCGTTCTTCAACAACTACCGCCCGCAGTTCTACTTCCGTACGACTGACGTGACCGGTTCCATCGAGCTGCCGGCCGACAAGGAAATGGTCATGCCTGGCGACAACGTGTCGATCACCGTCAAGCTGATCGCCCCGATCGCCATGGAAGAAGGCCTGCGCTTCGCCATTCGCGAAGGCGGCCGTACCGTCGGCGCTGGCGTGGTTGCCAAGATCCTCGACTGATACGCATGACACCTGCTCACCTGGTGGGGCCATGGCCTTGCCCGGGTGAGCGTCTCATCGCTCTTTGATTAAAGGAAGTGTGTCATGGCACAACAAAAGATCCGTATCCGCTTGAAGGCTTTCGACTACAAGCTGATCGACCAGTCGTCGGCTGAAATCGTTGAAACCGCCAAGCGTACCGGCGCCATCGTCAAGGGTCCCGTGCCCTTGCCGACCCGCCTGCAACGTTTCGACATTCTGCGTTCGCCCCACGTCAACAAGACGTCGCGTGACCAGTTCGAAATCCGCACCCACCAGCGTCTGATGGACATCGTGGACCCGACCGACAAGACGGTTGACGCCCTGATGAAGCTCGACCTGCCGGCTGGCGTGGACGTCGAAATCAAGCTGCAGTGATCGCTCGGCTTCGGCCGGCACCACTGACGAACCGCCTTCGGGCGGTTTTTTCATGGGCGCTTCCTTCGAACGCTTGCGCAAGCGGAGGCGCTTTGTTATGATCGCAGGCTTTCCCGCAATGGGTGGCTTGTCTATTGCCTAAATTTTAAGCAGTGGCGGGTGCGCAAAGCGGAAATCCAAAGGCATCTTGATGGCCCATGCAGTTGATGGGGCGGCAAGGTGCCGACAGGTCGGCCCGGCCAATCGTTGTCGGGTTTGTGTAAAAGGCTCCCATGTGGAGCTGGAGAAAAAACCATGAGTCTTAGCAATCGCATCGGATTGCTGGGCCGCAAGGTGGGCATGATGCGCATCTACACGGAGGACGGCGACGCTGTTCCTGTGACGGTGCTGGATGTGTCCAACAACCGTGTGTCCCAGGTCAAAACCGTTGAGACTGACGGCTACACCGCTGTGCAGGTGGTGTTCGGCGCGCGCAAAGCATCGCGCGTGACCAAGCCTGAAGCCGGTCACCTCGCCAAAGCTGGCGTGGAAGCTGGTGAAGTCACCAAGGAATTCCGCGTGGCCCCCGAAGTCGCCGCCGAATACAAGGCTGGCAGCACCATTGGTGCCGCTGCCCTGTTCCAGGCTGGCCAACTGGTTGACGTGCAAGGCACCTCGATCGGTAAGGGTTACGCCGGCACCATCAAGCGCCACAACTTCGGTTCGCAGCGCGCCTCGCACGGTA
>CAYOJR010000057.1:10424-12360 GCA_964404335.1 uncultured Aquabacterium sp. | reverse complement strand
GCCCTTGGCATGGCATCACGGCTTGTGAATGCCCTGCACCGGCAGCTTGGGCCGGATGAGCTGCTTCTTGAGCACAGGCGTCGCGGCACTGCTGCCAGCCTTGCAGCGCTCAGGCACGGACACCTGGGCCTCATTGTTTGCGGTGTTGGCATCGCTGCCTGTCGGCACGGCCACTGAGTAGCGTGCCTCGCCGGTGGGCTTGAACTCCGCCCAGTCGGTCCACGTCACCGAGCCATTCGGTGCGGAAACCGAGCGTGACGGGTCCATGTCTGCCAAGCGGATGGTGCCCTTGGACGCGCCGTCCACCTTGCGATAAACCAAGGTGGTGCCGTGCTGGGCATTACCCAGCGTGCCTGTGCCAACGTTGCGGATGGTCAATCGCGCCCTGCACTCTCCATCCAGCTCCAGCGACACCAGCGCCAGATCAGGCTTGGACGGGCTGCATGACAGTGTGCGGGTCAGCGTGTTGTTGGTCTCGTTGGGCTCTGTGACGAGGTCTTTGTTGTCAATCGTGGCCGTGAGCGCGACTTGCCCATCAATCAGATGGTTGACGGCCTGAAGGGTCTGTACGTATTGGCCACCGGGCGGCACCAGCGTGGCCTCCGCCATCGACCAGCCACCAGCGCTGGCTCCACCGAGGATGGTTTCATGAGAAGTCTCCGCAGCAATGCTTCATGACATCACAGTGTGCATTGCAAGCACCATGACGAACCTCAAGGTGTCCCTGCATCGAGATCTTTTTACGCAAAAAAGCCCCCTGAAACACAATGCTTCAGGAGGCTGCGAAACACTCATTGCGACACCGTCAGGTACCGCAATGATGGGGACTTAGCCCAGATCGCGGCAGATGGTGTAGCTTTGGCCTTCGTTGTAAACGGCAGCAGCACCACCAGGTTGCGCGTTGTTAGCGCCCTGTGTGGCGCGCAAGGTGCCATTGTTGGGGCGGCCATCGTCCAGTTGCACATCCAGCGCAGCCGCAGCCTTGCCCGGCACGCTGCCCAGGCAAGCCAGCAAGCGAGCCGACGGACGGCCTTGTGCGTTCACGTTGGTCACACCCAGACGACCGCCCCAGGCATTGAGCGGCAGCGCGTTCACGCCGGTATCAGCAGGGTTGCCGGTAATGAAGCCAGATGCGCGCAGGTGTTGGAAGAAGGCAGTGCCTTCGCCACCGGCCGTGAAGGTTTGCGCAGCGGTGATGGTGATCACACCGTTGTTGCTGCCAGCCACGATGCCGCCTGTAGCCCAGCTGCCACCGCGTGCCGTCAAGGTGGCGATGGGGCCATCGTCACCCGGCAGTTTGCGATAGCGGTCCAGGTAGCTGTTGTAGGCGGCCGAAATGCCGTTCAGGTCACTGGCCGCGTTCTTGACGCGGCCGTTCTCGATCAGCTCCTGCCCCTTGAGCACACCGCCCAGCAGCAGGCCGATGATGACCAGAACGATGGCGATTTCCACCAGCGTGAAGCCGGACTGGGCCTTGCGGCTGGAAAGACGTGTGGGAAGAGATTTCATGTGCTTCACTCCTGTGAACCAGACACTAGGCAACCCCGCTGGCTGCCTTTGAGTTGATTGTGCGGACACCATGCGGCGTGCAACAGTCAAATTTCTTGACGCTCTGCCTTCGACAGTGGAACAACGATGGAAAAAATCACACCTTCAGGCTCATCACTGGCCTGCAGGTCACCTTGCGCATCGCGCAGGCTGCGGCGGGCCTGGTACAAACCCATGCCTGATCCGGTGGCGGACTTGAGTGGCTCAAAGGCGCGGCGTGGCCAAGGCGTTTCCAGTTTGGGCGTGTGCAGGCGAATGTGCAGAGCCCCGTCCAGCACCCAGCACTCGCAAACCATGGGGCTTGAGGTGTGACGGGCGTGGTTGTCGCGGGCAATGTTGGAAAAGACATTGTCGAGCGCCCGCTCCAGTGCCTCAGCCTGCGGCCCGT
>CAYOJR010000057.1:0-10324 GCA_964404335.1 uncultured Aquabacterium sp. | reverse complement strand
GCCAAGGCCAGCGCCCTCGCCTCGTCGGTTCGGGCCACGTCGGCCCAGCGCAGCGCAATCTGGCAATCAGGTCCGGCATGCAGGGTCTGGCAGGGCCAGTGCGCCTCCGTGGGCGGTCCCCAGTGCCCACGCACCTCATCTCCAAACCAAACGCCCTCCCAGTCAATACCGGCCACACCCGCACGGGCCAGAATGGGGTGGGCCTTTTCGGGCCAACGCAAAGGATGCATGTCTGTGGGCAGAGCCAGCAGATCGGCAATGCAGCGGCGAATGCGCTGCCCGCGATGCCACACGGCCCATGCCGCGAGCAGCAACACCAGTCCGACAGAGACGAGAAACCACGCGAGGAAGCTCATGCCGAAGCGTCCGGTGACACGCTGTCGGTACCCGCTGTGCGCTGGATGCCAAACTTCTTCATGTGATAGTAGAGCTGTTCACGCTCCAGGCCGAGTGTGCGTGCCGCAGCGGTGACGTTGAAGCCATTGCAGTTGAGCACGTGTCGAATGAGTTGCTCGGCCACCTGATCGCTGGCCTCCCGCACCCCTTCCGACAACTGGGCAGAGACAGACAGATTGAGGCGCCCTTGAGCGAGCAGTTCCTGCTGACGCAATGCAAACCACGCGGCCCTTTGCAGCGATTGGCGCAGCACAGACAAAGCCACCGGTTTGGTCAGAAAGTCAAAGGCCCCGGCATGCACGGCCTGTTGCCCCACAGCCTTTTCGCTCTGCCCGGTCAGCACGATGGCATGCAGCATCGGCCATTGCGTGACCAGTTGCGCCAACAGCAGCAGCCCTTCGTCCGGACGGCTGGGACGGGGTGGCAGACCCATGTCCAAAATGGCAACGCAGGCATGTCCTTTCGAGACTTCACGCTCCAGCGTCTGGAGTGCCTGAGCGCGGTCGTGCGCGACCAACACACGCCAGCCATCTTCCTGCAAGGACTGTGCGACCCAGTCCGACAAGATCGGATCGTCTTCCACCCACAGCACCGGACAACGCCCGGGATCGTTATCCGCAGTTGGTTCGGGCACAAGCGCTTGGGGAAGGAGGTGTGGCTCAGTCATGACCACTCAGCAGAGACGAAACCGTTGGACCAATGGCCACGGCAAAGCCGGCAAACAGCAACATGAATCCGGCCGCCACGCGCAGCAGCAGCCAGTCACTGGCGGAGTCTGCGGGGATGGCCAGGCAAATGTATCCCGCCATCAGCAGCAGCAATCCGACAAGTTGCTGTGTGCGACGGCGTGCTGCGCGTGTGCGCAGCGTTCTGATGCGCCTCTCGCGCGTGGAGTCTTCAAAATCGGTGGTCATCAGTTGCACACCTCTGAGACTGCGCAAAAGCGAATGGTGGCGATGAAAAGGTGCGACGATCCTTGAGGGCGAACCACCACTTCATCAAACTGTGCAGCCGGACTTGGCGTGAGGCCGGGGAACACCTTGATCGTTCCCGCTGAGGCTGAAACCAGGGGCGACACATATGGCCCGCCTGGCAGATCGCTGCCGTTGAGGCGGAACGTGACCGAGATGGCCACCGTCGGGTCCACGCTCAATACCCCGACTGCCAGTTTGCCTGCGGTCTTGCTCTGCAATTTGAAACTCAGCGTTTCGGTGCCGCTGAGGCTGGAGTTGGCGTTGTTGCCGCAGCCTGAGCTGCACACACCGATGGCGGTGCCTACGGGCACGTTGTTGCGAGTGATGTTGCCGCCGGTCGCGCTCACGGTGATCTCGCCGACATCGGGGCCTGCGTTGATGTTGATCGCTGCCACGTTGGTGTCGCGCCCGGAGTAGCTGATGGGGGTGACAGACGCCAGCATGCTGCCGTCGAGGTTGATGCCAGACGGCGCCCCCACGATGGGCGTGATGGATGGAGGGGGTGGCGGTGGTGGCGGAGGCGGAGGCGGAGGCCCACCGTCGGGCCAGTCCCTGGCCTGAAGCCCTGCTGCGCGAACCAGGGCGTCAATGCGCTCAAACGTCACCAGGTCGTCGAAGTGGTTGGGCGCGCTGGCCGGATCGAGATTCACCGTGTTCTCTTCACGCTGCACATACACATGGCTGGCCGTGGGCGGAACAGACGGGGGCTGGGTGTTGGCCAACTCGTCTGCACTGGCGGGAACGGCCATGCGATTGCCACCCGTCAACCAGGCACCGTGACCACTGACGCCATGGCTGATCAGCACCCACGCCACCTGTGTTTGATTGACACCCGATACGCGCACGGTCAGTCCTGGCCGCAGGGCAGGATCAAGGTAGGTGTTCGCGCCGGGCCCCGGCATCACATCGTGCGCGGCCGTGCATTGAAAACCTGGTCCGACAGGTGGCACGGGCGCGGCCTCCACGGTGTCGCAATCGGTCATGCTGGCGCCTTGGGCGGGGGTCATGCCCGCTGCGCCGTCGTACACACGGTAGGCGATCTTCCGGCCCCAGGCATCGAGTGCGTCGTCCGGGCTCAGGCCCAAGGTTGCCCAGGGCACCGTGCCATTGCGGGAGGTACACAGCACGGTGGCGTTGTTGGGGGCCGCGCGGCCTGTGTCAAGTGCACCATTGGCGGGGCACGGCAGATGGCCGTGGCTGGCGGCAAAGGCATGCAGAGCCAGCTTGATGCGCTGCATGTGTGCCTGGGTTTGAACGACGCGGTCGGTTCGCTCTTCCACCTGACTAGCCATGCGGATCGCCAGCGTTGCGGCAGCGGCCACCAGCAGAGTGGCCACCATCGCCAGCAAAGCACCACCCAGCTGCTTGCAACGCTGCGCTTGGCCCGGAGCGGAGGTGATGAGGGTGGCTTGCGTCATGTGGCTATCAACCAGCAGATCAAGGTGTCTGGCGCGGGCCCAGACTTGCCCCCTGCACCACTGACATCACGGTCGGCCGCAGGACGATGTCGTCAAAGTAAGCGGCGGGGTTCTCGGCGTAACTGGTGTCGATGTAGAAGTCGGTGGGCGTGGCGGTGCGGGGGGGCGCGGCGTTGAAGTTGATGTTCTCCAAAGGACCCGGCCCCGGTCCATTGGCGGCGCCCAGGTACACACCTTCGGTTGAGAAACCCCCTACCCTGTTGGCCCCATGACTGATCAGCACGTAAGCTGCGCCGGTCATGCCGGTGCTTGATGAGAGCTCTGCCGCAGCGCCTGGGGCGCAAGGATTGGCCGAGCAGATTCGGAAACCGCTCGCCTGCAAAAAGGCCTGAATCTGGGGGGTCTCGGTTGCAGGATCAAGGCCGGTCATGCTCATGCCGTCGGGGCGAGTCAAGGACGAGGCCGCCACGGCCGCGCCGGCCCAGACACGGTAGCTGACCATGGTGTTCCAGGCATCGGTCACGTCATCCTGGCTCAGCCCCAGCGTGCGCCAGGGCAGCACGCCATTGGTCAGGGCTGCGGTTGTGCATACGGCAGTGCCGGGATGGGGTTGCTCCAGCCCCTGTTCCACGTTGCCTGCCGCTAGGGCGCCGTTGGCGGGACAAGGCAATCGCCGGTTGACGATGACAAAGCGCAGCAAGGCTTGCTCCAGGGCCTCGAGCTTGGCGCGTGTCTCTTTTCGCCGATTGTTGTCCAGCATCGCGTTGGTGGCCGGCAGAAACACCGAAGCCAGCAAGCCCACGATGAGCAGCACCAGCGCCATTTCAACGAGAGAGAACCCCCGCACCCGCACAGGCACATGCGTGAGTGTGCCAAGTTCGGAAGGGTCAAAGGTGGTGTTGTTCATGAGTCATGCCAACGCTGGGAAGATCACTGCGTGCTATCGCTTGCGGAGCGAGCCAGACGGCACCACATCTTGCAGCATCTCGCCCGTTTCATCCGCTTGCTGACCTGGTCGCAACACGATGTCTGGTTGACCTGCCAGGCGCAGGCGAACGACGTCGCGCCCGATGAGGACGGTGCGCCCGCCGGCATGAAGTTCTCCTTGACGCAGCATCTGGCCATTGATCCATGCCGTGGCCCCCTTGCGTCCCTGGGAGAGGCCTTCGAGTTTGTAGGTCGGCGCCGTTGAGCCGGGCGCGACGCCGGCAAGCGGGGCGGCCTCGTCGCCCATGGCTTGTCTGCGCGACACGATGTTGGCGCGCTCATCGGCTTGATAGAAGACACGCGGCCACACACGGGCTGCAGTGGGGGCGTTCACGTCAGGCACGATTTGGGCGGGGGCTGCCCTGCCCTGCCCTGCCATCAACGCGCAGCAAACGACGGCAGTGAGTAGGCGGACATGGGCGAGCGTGGTGACAGCAAATGGCATGGCAAACCTGCGTGAGCTACTCGGAAGCATTGTGATCAGTTGCCGGAGAGGGGTCAATGTGCAGGAAGTTGATACGGCACTGCGCTGTCAGCCCATTGGGCTCAGGCTGAGCGAACAGGCAGCCAGCCATCCGGGTGACCAGCGCATGCCGGTTGCGAATGTGCTGCATCAAGCGCAGCGCCTCAATTTCATGAACCTGGCTCAACTGCACTTCAAGCACATGCCGTTGAACGCTGGCCTGTGCTGACTCGCTCTGCGAGAGTTCAACGATCTCCGGCACCGCCAGCGAAAAACTCAGCTGATCGTTCAGGCCCAACTCCTTGCCAGTATTGAGCAGGTCTTCGACCCAGACGGCACGCGGCTCGCCTCCCACCATGCCCGCCGCAACGAGTTGCTGGAATCGGGGCCAATGCGTTTGCACATCGGATTGCTCCAGGCGTGCCTCGTCAAGTTGCGCCTGCGCTGTCTGCAGGTTCGATTCGGCCTGTTGCCATCCGGGGGTCAGGAAATACCGTACCCCCCACAGCGATGCCGCCACGAGCAGCAGTGCCGCCACCGCCTTTGCCAGCAGCATCACGGTGGGTTTGACGAGGGGAAAGACCACGGACCAGAACTGATTCATGGCGAAACCTCCGTGCCTGCCGTGTTTGACGCATCAGCTGTCCTAGACACCAGACACCAACGCCAGTCTGCTGCAGCGCGGTCGATGGCAGAGCCCAGACCACCCGTCAGAGCGGAGGCGCTTTCTTGCTGTTCCGGATTCGTCTTCACCTGCCATTGAGGCCATGAGGCCACGGTCTTGGCGAGGCTCTCGAGCAAGGCTTGTCGCTGGCGGGGCAGCAAATCGGCACTGGGGCGCACATCAAACTGCCACTCTGTCTGCAATGTAGAGGTCTCGGGAGCCTCCGCCGTGGGGTCGCCACCGTCCTGAACCTGCAGGTTGGGACAAGCCTGCTCGCGCAGTGCCTGTTCCGTGCGAATCAATTGCGCGTGCGGATGATCCTTGAGAAGTTGCCCCAACTGCCACAGCTGCTCCACCGGATCCACACCGCTTTGCAGCTCTTGCTGCTGAACCTCCATCGCCAGGCGCAGCAGCGGCACATTGATGTTGCGCTGGGCAAGGTCGTCGCGAATGGCCTGCGCCTCGGCAGTCACCTGCGTGACCTGCTGTTGCTGAACACGGCTCTGCGCCACACCGTCCAGCAAGGACTTGGCCTGAAGCAGCAAACCAGCCACTCCCGCAAGCAACACCACACCAGTGAGCAGACGTAAAGCCTGGCGTGTGCGCTGCGCCAGATGGTCGCGGCGCAATGCCAAGCTTGCCAGATTGCCGGGTGCACGGGAGCCCGCCAATGCCAACACGTCGGCCAGCATGCCGCCCGCGAGGCGCGGCACGGCAGGTGTCAGCATGTTGAGCCCCTGAACTTGCAGAGCCTCCAGTGCAACGGGTGCCAGATCCAGTGGCAAGACGGCAGGACGCACATCGCGCTCGATGATGCGGTTGTCGGTCAGGTACTTGAGCGTCTGGCCGACCTCTTGCGCCTGCATGGCCGGGTCATCGGCCAGCAGCAGCCGCGAGAACACCGGCGCACCACGGTGCAGCAGCACCATGCGCATGCCATATGGCAAACCCAGACACAGCAGCAACCAGCTCTGGGATGCCAGCGCAACCTGACGCGCAGCCCAGTGCGCCATCAGATAGCTCAGCGTCCAGACCCCTTCGATTGGATGCCCCGCCTTGCTCAGGGCATCGAGCTTTGCGGTCAGGGTCGGTGACGACACGCCGACTGCGTGCAGCGCAAAAGGGCGCGGCAGCAAGGGATGCTTGGAAGCTGGCTCCCAGGCGCCTCGCAAGGCGACATCGGGCAGCAAGGCCTGGTACTGTCCTTCAATGAAACTGTGGCGATCACGGCCCACAATGCCGGGCACCTTGATGGCCACATGGTTTTCCTCGACCAGATCGGCGATCACCCGCACGCTTGACAGGTGGGACTGAGAGGGGGGCATCGCCTCCCCACGGTCAGAAAACCACTGCGCTTGCAGCGGGTTGACCAGCACCAGGCTGGAGCTTGAAGAATTGCGCGCAGTCATGCCCGGATCTTGGAAATGGTGTCGTAGATGGGGCCCAGCACGGCCAGCATGATCCAGCCCAGAATCAGGCCAAGGACCACGGTAAGGACAGGTTCGATCAGTGCCTGCACGCGCTCGATGGATTCTTCGATGTCTCGCGTGAAGAAGTAGCTCACATTGCCCAACGCCTCATCCAGTGCGCCGGTGGATTCGCCCACACGCAACATGCGCACCACCAGTGACGGAAAGAGGCTCTCGGCAGCAAAGGAGTCACTGATGGACGCCCCGTTGGCAATGCGCTCTCGGGCACGTACCAAGGCTTGCTGCACAGGCAGATTGGTGGTGACCTTTTCGCAGTAGCTCAAGGCCTCGATCACCGGGATGCCGGTGCGATACATGAGGGCGAAAGTGTCGGTCATGCGTGCCAGGATGATCTTCTTGATGACCGGGCCGATGACCGGAATGCGCAAGGCCAGCTGATGCAGCTTGAGTCTGAACTGAGCGTTGGCGCGTGAAGCAGCTGCCAACGCCATGATCAGGCCGACGGGGGTCGGCAGGATGATCCACCAATAGTTGACGAAGGCCTCGGACATCCAGATCAGCAAACGCGTTTGCAGGGGGATTTCCTGGCCCATGTTGCGGATGAAACTCACCAGCTGCGGCACCAGGTACACCATCAGGAACACCACCACGCCACTGATGGCGATGGTGACGAAGGCCGGGTACATCAGCAGCTTTTTGGTCTGGGCGGCCAGCTCGGATTGCCACTTCTGTGATCGCACCAGTTCACCAAGCACCTCGGCCAACTGCCCGGTGACTTCGCCCGACCGAACCAAATGGACCATGACCTCACTGAATATGCCCGGATCGGCCGCCATCGCATCGGCCAGCGTGCTGCCGTTCTGAATCCGGTCGATCAGGCTCGCAGCGACCTGACGCAGCTCCAGACTGTCGGCGCCATCGCGCAGGTCCTGCAGCGCACCGATCAGCGGCACGCCTGCGCGCAACAGCATCTGGAGGTGAAACAGCAGGTTGATGAGTTCACGCGCAGGCAAGCTGGTCAACCGCACACTGCCGCGCCGTGTCTTGGCAAACCGAATCAGGGAGAGGCCCGATGCGGTCAACTGCGCGCGCAGATCGGCCTCATGCAAGGCGGTGATCTCGCCCTTGACGATGGTGCCGCCTTCATTGATGGCGCGATAGCTGTAGCGAGGCATGATGGGGTGCGCCTCTCTACAGACGGGTGGTCAAGTCCACCACGCGACCCACTTCTTCCACCGTGGTCACACCTTCCAGCACACGGCGCAAGCCGTCGTCGGCCATCGGCACAAAGCCATGAGCCAGCGCATGCGCGGTCAGCTCGGCCAGGCTGGCGTTGCGGGTGATGAGTTCATCGAGGTCGCTGTCCATGCGCAGCAACTCCATGATGGCCAGACGCCCCTTGTAGCTGCGATAGCCACAGGCCTCGCAACCACCCTGGTGGGCCCGGTACACCGTCTTGCCGATGGCGTGCTGGCCGATCAGCGTGGCCTCAACGCTGTCTTCGGTCACCACCACGGCCTCTCGGCAGTGGGGGCACAAGCGCCGCACCAGACGTTGCGCAACGATGCCGATGATGTTGCCCGCCATCACCTCGGTGGACACACCCAGGTCCTTGATACGCTGAAAGCTGCGCAAGGCCGAATTGGTATGCAGGGTCGAAAAGACCTGGTGCCCCGTCATGGCTGCGCGGAAGGCCATTTCCGCCGTGTCCTTGTCGCGCACCTCACCCACCAGGATGATGTCCGGATCCTGGCGCATCATCGAGCGCACGCCTTCGGAGAAGTTGATCTTGCTGCCGTCGGAGATGGACGTTTGCCGGATCCGCGTGATGGGGTACTCGACCGGATCTTCCAGCGTCATGATGTTGACGCTTTCTTCGTTCATGTGGCTGAGCACCGAATACAGCGTGGTCGTCTTGCCCGAACCGGTCGGACCTGTGACCAGGATGATGCCCTCGGGGCGTGCCAGCATCAGGTTGAGCAGGTGGTATTGATCATCGGTCAGACCGAGCTTGTCATAGTCCACGATGCCGCGCTTGGCATCGAGCACGCGCAGCACAAAGTTCTCGCCGTGAATGGTTGGCTGAACGGCAGCACGAAAGTCCACGTTGCGCCCGGCAATCGAGAGGGACACACGCCCGTCCTGCGGCGCACGGCTCTCGGCGATGTTCATGCCCGCAACCAGTTTCAGGCGCACGAGCATCGCGCTCCAATAGCGTCCGTGCAGCACGCGCACCTGGCGCAACACACCGTCAATGCGGTAGCGAATGCGCAGAAACTGGCCTTCTGGCTCAAAGTGGATGTCGGACGCGAGCTTGTGAACCCCGTCGGACAACAGCGCATCCACCAGGCGCACCACCGGGTGGCTGTAGCCGCCCTGCCCTTGCGCCAGCGAGGCCATGTCCATCTGACCTGTTTCGATCTCGTGGATGATGCCGTCGATGGACAGCTCATAGCCGTAGAACTGGTCGATGGCCGCCAGCACGTCCGCAGCACTCGCCAATCGCCATTCGATGGAGACGCCCAAACCGACGTGGGCACGGATCTGGTCACCCGCGATGATGTCGTTGGGCTTGGGGCTGGCCAGCACGAGCTTTTGTGTCTCGGGCTGATAGGACACCGGGAAGGCCTGAAAGCGCAAGGCGATCGACTTGGGCAAGCGCGCCAGTGCCTCCGGGTCGGCCAGCACGGATTGCAGCTGGATGGTTTGCTGCCCAAGGGTCTGGCCCAGGGCTTCGCGCATCGCCTCTTCGGTCACGAACCCCAGGGCGATCAGCGCATCGCCCAGTTGCTTGCCGGTCTTCCTTTGCTCCAGCAGGCCGATCTGGATCTGGTCGGATGACACCAGCCCCATCTGCAAGAGGCGGTCTCCGAGGCGTACAGGGGGTTTGCCTGTTGGTGCAACGGCAGCGGGTGCTTCGCTCATCGTGCCAGTACCTCTTCCAACTCTCCAATGCGGCGCTCCAAGGCCGGCATCGACAACCCGCCCGCCCCCAACTGCAAGGCAAGGCGGTACATCTGCAGTGCCTCGCTGTAGCGACGCACCTGATCAAGGGCGACGGCCAGGTTGTGAGCATGTGGGGCGCTGTCCGGAGCCAGCGCCTGAGCCAATGTCAGAGGTCCCAGTGCCTGAGACCAACGTCCTTGCTTGCCCAGCAGGTTGCCCAGGGCCGCTTGCGCTGCGGCGTCACGTGGGCGCGACTGCACCCACTCCTGCAATCGGCTTTCCGCCGTGTCCGGGTCGGACTCCGACAGAATCGCCAACATGCCGGCACGCGCCGTCTCGTTGTCAGGCCAGGTCTGCAGGCTGCGTTGGTAAGCAAGCCAGGCTTTTTCGTACTGTTGCTGGCGATGCAAGGAGACGGCCAACCCCAAGGTGGCGTCCGGGTCGTCAGGGCGGCTGACGAGCACCTGCTGGTACAGCGCTTGAGCCCGCGCAGCATCACCCTGTCTCAAAGCCGACCAGGCGCTTTGCAATTGCGATTGCGTTTGAGAGCGCACCAGTTGTGCCGGGCGCGGGGTGGTCTCAGCGGCGCGCGCAGCAGTCGTGCGCGTACCTGCCGGAGAGGGCGCCGCCACTGCGGGCGATGTGCCTGCGGTGTTGGCCGTGGCACTGGACGTGCTGCGCACACTGCTCGGGCTGCGTGCGAGTTCTGGTGGAGCATCCGGCTTGTCAGCGAGTTCGACCGTCAGGTGGGAATCATCGGTCGACGCGACTGATGCAGCGGGCTGTTCGGTGGCGACAATGGCTTCTTCTGCTGGAGGCACGGGGTCGCTGCTTCCAGTGGAGACCAGTGATGATGTTTGCGTGGTTTGCCAATATTGCCACGCGAAGTAGGAAATCACCGCCAGACCCAGCCCCGCCAGCATGCCCCACAGCAAGCGTCGTCCACGCGCGCCAGCCCTGTTGCCTTGTGACGATGTCGGGGTGGCAGCGGCACCCGTGGCGCTCAACATGGCCTGAGCCGCGTCACGAGCCGCCACCTGCGCCTG
>CAYOJR010000056.1:9937-12643 GCA_964404335.1 uncultured Aquabacterium sp. | reverse complement strand
CAGCACATCCACCGGCACGGAGGGCGGCAGCATGACATGCGCCACCTGGATCGCCACGGGGATGCTGATGGCCAAGACAATTGAAGACAGGGTCTGCATCCTGCGCCACGGATGGGCGCTCGCCGCCGCACTCACGCCTGCGATCCAGCCACAGGCAGCCCATGCCTGCACCCAATCCCCCCACTCCTCGCCCAACACCAAGACCATTGCAGGATCGCTCAAGGTCAGGAGCCAGACGGCCACCACCAAGCCCACATTGATCAAGGCGGGCCAAACCGTGCGGGTCATGCGGGTGTCTGTCATCTTCGCGCGTTCAGGTTTCAGGCCGATGCCGCCTGCGGTTGAACAAAGGCGTGGAGCTTAGCGCGTCGTGCGCGCAAGCCCCCCCTCTCGGTGGGGGGCTGCATCGCCTCCCCCACAGCATGGCACCCCGTTGACGCGAGCCCTCACTTGAACCTATGATAGTTGCACCGCGCAACTAATTGCGCATTTCACCAAGGAGGTTTGTATGTTGGGGATGCGTTTCATCAAGTCTCAGCCCACCACGCACCTGATGCAGTTCCGCAAGGGCAAGGTCGTCCGAGAGGGCGCCGGGCTTTCCTTCTTCTACTACGGACCGACGTCCACAGTGGTCGCCGTTCCTGTGGGCAGTCAGGACCGCCCCTTCATCCTGGAGTTGGTCACGTCAGACTTCCAGTCCATCACCGTGCAAGGACAGATCACCTTCAGGGTCACCGATCCGCGACGCATCGCGAGCCTGATGGACTTCTCACTGGCACCTGACGGGCGCAGCTTTGCCTCGGAAGACCCCAAGCGCCTGGGCGAGCGTGTCGCCATGCAAGCCGAAGTGATCGTTCGCCAGGCGGTTCAGCAGATGGATCTCAAGCAAGCGTTGCGCTCGTCGTCCTCTATCGCACAGGACTGCCAGAAGCGCCTCGCCGCTCAGGCGGAAGTGATGGCCCTGGGGCTGGAGGTCTTGGGGGTCTCGGTGCTGGCGATCAAGCCGACCCCGGACATGGCCCGAGCGCTCGAGGCGGAGGCCCGCGAGTCCAACCTCAAGGCGGCGGACGATGCCATCTTCAACCGCCGCATGTCCGCCGTCGAGAACGAGCGTGCCGTCCGGGAGTCGGAGCTGGACACCGAAGTGGCCGTGGAGCAAAAGAAGCGTCAAATCAGTGAAGCCCAGATGGATGCGAAGGCAGCGGTGGCCCGCCGTCAGAACGAACTGCGCACCGAACAGATGGCGTCCGATGTGAAGCTGGAGGACACACGCAAGGAACTGGTGTCGCGTCAGTCCGATAACAGCCGCACCTTGGCCGATGCCGAGGCCTATCGCATGGGCGCCATCATGCAGACCATGGAGAAGGCTGACCCCCGCGTGGTGCAGGCTTTGGCCGCCAGCGGCATGCAACCAGGACAGCTCATCGCGCAAGCTTTCGGGGACATCGCCGAGAAGGCGCAGAACATCGGTCAGTTCAACATGTCTCCCGATCTGCTGCAGTCTCTGATGCGCGAGCCTGTGGCGAACCCTGCAGGAGGTGGCCGTGGTCGCAGCAACTGAACGCAAGGTGGTGCTGGTCACCCGCCGGACGAGGCTGGCCGACCTGGTGGCCCGCTACCACACGGTCGCGCAGGCACGCTTTTACATCGAGCACCTCGGTGCCGACATGAGCGACTACCTGCGCGAGGACGAGGCCTACGCCCAGAGCCTGCACACCGTGACCGAGGTGCTGCAAGCCTGGGGCCGCTACCAGGTGATCGACCGCTCGCTGCTGACCAACTTCGTGTTTGCAGAGGACGACATCGTGGTGGCCTTGGGGCAAGACGGCCTGGTGGCCAACACCTTGAAGTATCTGGATGGACACCCCCTGGTGGGCTTGAACCCCGAGCCCAGCCGCTGGGATGGCCTCCTGCTGCCGTTCGAGCCCGCGCAATTGCGCGAGCTGTTGCCGGCCGTGGCGCGCGAGAAGCGGGGCTGCAAGCCCATCACGATGGCCGAGGTCCGCATGTCGGACGGACAACGCCTGCGCGCGGTCAACGATCTGTTCGTGGGGCCGCGCACCCACAGTTCGGCACTGTATGAACTGGAATTGCGGGGCCAGTGCGAGCGCCAGTCCTCGTCGGGCATGATCATCTCGACGGGCTTGGGCTCCACCGCCTGGATGAAGAGCGTCATGACCGGCGCTGCCGCGCTGGTGCAAGGCCTGGGCATGCACACCCCACCCGAGGCCTATCAACCCCTGCCGTGGGGCGAAGACCGGCTCCTGTTTGCTGTGCGCGAGCCCTTTCCGAGCCGGTCATCGCAAGCCAGTCTGGTGTATGGCGACATCGTGCCGGGGGCGCCCTTGAAGGTGCGCTCACGCATGCCCGACAACGGCGTGATCTTCTCGGACGGCATCGAGTCGGACTACCTGTCATTCACCGCCGGCATGGAAGCGGTGGTGAGCGTCTCGGCCCAGAAGGGGCAGCTCGTGCATTGATCGCAGCACCACTGGCCGCCAGATGTCTCTCACCTGGCGGCGATCGTGGAGGACAGCCGTTTCAGAGCAAGCCCAGAAACTGATCCAGCATGTGGAAGTGATCGTCGTGGAACTGGCCCTCCATCATGGAGAGTTGACGGATGTCGATCCACTCGGCCGACCGCGCATCGTCAGCGGCTCGCACTGCAGGCAAAGGCCCCGGCCCCAGATCAAAGTAGAACGCGTG
>CAYOJR010000056.1:0-9837 GCA_964404335.1 uncultured Aquabacterium sp. | reverse complement strand
GTGCGTGGCATCCGTCGGGCAATGGCGCGGGAGGGCCACGAAGTGCCATCCGTCAAAGTGCTGCAGGTAGGCACTGCTGTCGTCCTTGAGGTGGCCGATCAAGGCAATGGCCGCTGCGCGCTCAGGCCAACGCGCACGTGCGATGCCCTCGACTTCCTGGCGAACGGCTGCGCGCCACTTGTCCTCGTCGTACCAATCGCGCATCGGGACAAAGGTGATGCGGTCTCGCAGCGACGCGGCGAGACTGGCCGAGATCGTCTCGGCACGCTCTTGCCAGGTGAAGGGATTTCGCGGGGTGCGCGCCTGGTGGGCCGAACCGATCACCACCACGACGTGGTCTGCCACATCAAGCGCCTGGGCCAGCAAGGCCTGGTGTCCTTGGTGAAAGGGTTGAAATCGGCCGACCACAACCGCCAGATCGGTTTTGTCCTGGGTGTGCATGTCTGAGGTCCTGCTCAAAGGTGTTGGGCCGCGATGGGCATCTGCCGGCCTGCGCCAAAGGCGCGCGACCGAACCCGGATGATGGGTGGGGCCTGGTGCCGCTTGTACTCGTTGCGCGCCACCATCTGGCGCACGCGCGTGATCAGGGCCTGGCCCTCCGCCGTGCGCTCCAGGGCTTCGACACAGGCTTTGGCCTGCGCGTGCTCGTGCGGCGTGAGCACATCTCCCTCCACCACGTACTTCAGGATCTCGTCCAGCACGGGATACGGGGGCAAGCTGTCCGTGTCCTTCTGTCCGGGCGCCAGCTCGGCAGAAGGCTCCTTCTCCAGAATGGCGACCGGGATCACCTCCCGGCCCGCAGCCTCATTGACATGGCGAGACAGGGCAAACACCTCGGTCTTGTAGAGGTCGCCAATCAGGCCCAAGCCCCCGTTGGTGTCGCCATACAGCGTGCAGTAGCCCACCGCAATCTCCGACTTGTTGCCGGTGGTCAGCAGCAGATGCCCGAAGGTGTTGGAGTGCGCCATCAAGATGGTGCCCCGAATGCGGGCCTGCAGGTTCTCCAGCGGCAGCGCCTGCAAGGCCCGACCGTAGGTGGCCTCGAACTGCCGGCCATAGGTTTGAACCAGCTCGGCAATCGGGTGGTGGAACAGCTCAATGCCCAGGTTGCGGCACAGCGCGACCGAGTCATCGACCGAGCCTGCCGACGAAAAGCTGGAAGGCATCGTGACCGCCGCCACGTTCTCCGGCCCCAGCGCGTCGACCGCCAGCGCCAGGGTGAGCGCACTGTCGATGCCGCCCGACGAGCCGACCACCGCTTGCTTGAAACCGCAGCGTCTGGCGTAATCGCGCAGGCCCAGCACAATCTGCGCCCGGTAAAACGCCATGGTCGACAGCCCTTCGACGGACACCTTCTCAGGCTGCCGCCCCTCCAGCGTCAGGAAGCGTCCGTTCTCGAACCGCAGGGTGGTCACGTCCTCGGTGAAGCGCCGGGCCTCGAAGACGATACCGGCTTGCGGCTCGACCGCAAAGGACGCGCCATCAAAGACGATCTGGTCCTGCCCCCCGACCTGATTCACGTACAGCAGCGGCAAGCCATGCCGTGCGCTGGCCTGGGCGAACACGCGCTGCCTCAGATCGCGCTTGCCAATGTCCGAAGGACTCGCGTTGAGCGAGACGACCAGGTCAGGCGCCGCATCGCGCATGCGCTGGAAGGGATTGACCTCGTAATCTTGCCCGGCGTCGTTCCACCCGTCTTCACAGACCATGAAGCCGATCCGCGCCTCGCCAACGCGCAACACGGGCGCGACATCCGGCCCGGGCTCAAAGTGACGCCGTTCGTTGAAGATGTTGTAGCTGGGCAGCAGTTGCTTGGCATAGCTCAGCAGCACCTCTCCCCCTTTGATCGCCAGCAGGGCATTGCTGAGACGTTTGCCCCGCCCGTCGTGAGCGATGGGCGCACCGACCACCCACACCAACTGCCTCAGCTGGCGCGACGCCTGGCGCAAGGAGGCCAGCCCCTGCTCGACGCGGCGCATGAAGTGCGGGTCGTCCAACAGGTCGCCGGGGTAATAACCGGTCAAGGACAGCTCGGAGAACACGACCATCTCCGACCCATCGGCCCACGCCTGCTGCGCCGCCTGCGTCATCTTGGTCACATTGCCCTCGATGTCACCGACCGTGTAGTTCAACTGCGCAATGGTGATCTTCAACATCATGCCCCCCGGATCTGAAACACCTGCCTCAGGTAAGCGAGGAAGGTTTCGTTCTGGCACAAGGTCTTGCCGGGCGTGTCGGAGAGCTTGGCCACGGACTGGCCATTGGCTTCGGTCAGCTTCATCACGATGTTCAAGGGCTTGATGCCCACATCGTTGCTGAGGTTGGTGCCGATGCCAAAGCCGAGTTGAACCCGATCGGCAAAGTGACGATAGATGGACAGCGCCGTCGGCACGTCCAGACCATCCGAGAAGACCAGGCGCTTGGCACGTGCGTCGATGCGCAGCTTGGCGTAGTGCGCGAGCGCCTTCTCACCCCATTCGATGGGATCGCCCGAGTCGTGACGCAAGCCGTCAAAGAGCTTGGCAAAGTACAGGTCGAAATCGGCCAGGAAGGCATCCATGCCGACCACGTCGGTCAAGGCCACACCCAGATCGCCTCGGTACTCCTGCACCCAGTCTTCGAGCGCGGCCTTCTGGAAGTCGCGCAGGCGCACGCCCAGGGCCTGATAGGTTTGCAGGTACTCGTGTGCCATGGTGCCAATGGCCACCAGCCCCAACTCCTTGGCCAGCAAGACGTTGGAGGTGCCCTTGAAATACTCCGGCACGCTCTCCTTGAGGGTGCTCACCACTTCACGCTGCCAGTCCCCCCGGAAGCGGCGGCGCACGCCAAAGTCAAAGAACTCGAACGGGTGGGCTCGGGCGGGCTCTTCACCAAAGGCACGGAGCAAGGCGATCTTTTCCTGCAGACGGCGGCGGCCTTCGGCACGTGCCACTTCCACATCGAAGCGACGGAAGTACAACTCGTTGACGATGGCCAGCACATAGATCTCGAAGCCCATCACATGAACCTGCGGCCCGCGTGCCACGATCTCGAGCTTGGTGCCATTGGCCTTGACCTCGATGAAGTCACGCTGAAAGCGGAAGATGCGCAGGAAGTCCACAAAATCAGACT
The DNA here is from genome assembly GCA_964404335.1 of uncultured Aquabacterium sp. Taxonomy (GTDB): domain Bacteria; phylum Pseudomonadota; class Gammaproteobacteria; order Burkholderiales; family Burkholderiaceae_C; genus Aquabacterium. The sequence continues at coordinate 6,726 of CAYOJR010000056.1, read as the reverse complement.
TCATGTAACGCAGCCCGCGCAGGTAGGCCAACTCATCCGGCGTGAAACTCAGACTGCACAGGTGGTCGAGTTCGCGGCTCACCTCCTGCGCGAGCTCGGCGAGGGGAAAGGCGGGCTCATTGCGGCACACGAAGGTGTACTCGGCCTGCGTTTCAGGGTGCCTGTGCAGCATCGCCTGCCACATCGTGAACTTGTAGAGATCGGTCTCCAGGAGACTGGTGATGACTGCTTGCATGGTGTTCTCTTTGAATGTGTCAGGCTCGACTCAGGCGTTGGCCAGCAGCCAAGGCAGGGCTTCCTGGCTGGTGGCCAGGCGAACACCCCGGTCGCGCATCGCGGCGAGGAAACCCTCTGCCTGGGCCTCAAAGCCACCGACCGGGCTCATGCAGTCGGTGAGCAGAACGATCTTGCTCAGTTGTCCGCTGGGCAGGTTGTCCACGATGTGCTCGGTGGTGGCCTTGACGCAGTGGCTGCTGGCTTCGCCGGCAATCAAGAGCACGTCCGCCTGGTCCAACTGTGCAATCAAGGCTTGATTCAACTGGGTATCGGGATCGTCCGCGTCAGGCACTTCGGCCTGCATGGCGCTGTAGTGCTCGGTCCAGGGATTCGCGCCTTTGTAGACCTGCTGGACCGCCGTCCAGTTGGCCTCTTCCCAGCGATTGCACGCCGCCAGCACTTCGGCATGGACGTTGTGTCCCCAGGTACCGATCTCGCAGTGCACCGGCCAGATCATCAAGGTGTAGCGACCCCGGGCCTCCAGCTCATCGAGATACGCCTGAACGCGAGGCAACACCTCCGCCCGGCGCGGGCGATACAGACCGTCACGCACCTGCTGAGCCGTGATCGACGTGAACGGCGGCACATCGCCACCGTCGGCCGCCACCCAGAAGAGGGGGTGCGCCACGTCAAGCCTGTGGTGCGAGTCCAGGGTGACGATAATGTCCGAGATGCCCGCCTTGCCGGCATCAATCATCTGACCCAGTCTCTGCATGTCGGCATGCGCCCCCTTGACGGGCAAGGCCGGCGCACGGCGCTGACCGGTCAAAGGGTCACTGGGTTGCCAGCCTTGCGGCAAATCGCAAAAGTCGTTTTGCGGATCGATGATCAGCAGCTGGATGCTTTGGGTCATGTCTACCTCCACTTTTGTCCATGCGTGCAATGTACGCCAATTAGTTGCATTGCGCAACTAACAAGATGTGAAAATTTGTGCATGTCTTGCCGTGCTCACGCTTGAGTTGTTAAGCTACTTCGTTGCCTGAATGAACAAAGATCTGTGAGTGCACCCATGGCCAAGTCACCGACCACCACGAACCATCCCGCCGTCATTTGCACCGTGGACGTCGTGCTGTTGACACTCCAGGACGACGCGCTGCATGTGGTCTTGCTGCCGCGCAAGGCACCACCCTTCGCCGACATGCCGGCCCTGCCCGGGGGCTACATCCATGCGCAAGAGGACAAGACGGCGTGGGACGCGGCCGCCAGGGTGCTGAAAGACAAGGCAGCGATTGCCAGCCCCTACCTGGAACAGCTGGCCACGTATTCCGGTGCGGAACGAGATCCACGTGGCTGGTCCGTGTCCATCGTCTACTACGCACTCGTGCCGTCAGAGGTGTTGGCGCTGGGACATGAAGACTTGATGCTGGCCCCAGTGAGTCGTTTGCCCAAGTTGGCGTTTGACCACAAGAGCATCATCGAACTGGCGGTCTCGCGCGTGCGCGCCAAAAGCCAGTATTCGTCCTTGCCGGTCTACCTCTGCAGCGAGCCCATCACCCTTCCCCGTCTCCAGGCCGTGTACGAGGCCGTGCTGGGTGAGCCCATCAACAAGGTGAGCTTTCGACGCAAGATGGACGAGTTGGGCATGCTCGAACCCGTCGAGGGTGCGATGGAAGCCGGTGGCGCCCATCGCCCTGCGCAGGTCTACCGTCTGCGCAAGGAGTTCAGAAGAGAGCTGTCCATGGTGACGCGCGGCATCAACTCCTGAGCAACTCAGGCGGCCCTTCGATGCGCCCCGCTTCGGCTTGGCGGGGTTGCCCCCCCTTGAGGGGGAACCTCATCGCGTGCAGCCAGCTTGCAAACCTTGACAATGACGGACGTCAGCAACATGGATCGGCAGACAACCCGGCGTGTGACGACTGCATGGAGCATGGTGAGTGAACCCCAAAGAGCACAAAACTGAGGGCCTCTGGCGCTTGAGTTCGTCGTGGCGCATCGAGGCATTGAATGGCGAGCACCTCCTGGCGCAGGCTGGGGCGGACGAGGTGTACCTCATCGACGAAGCGCCGCAAAGCGAGCTGGCGCGCATCCTGACCCTGTGCGAGTCGGGCGACGCGGCCCTGCATGCCGATGATCCAGACATTGGCGCGGCCATTCGTCAGCTGCGTCGCTTGGGGGCGCTCGTCCCGGCCGCAGCCAGCCAGCCTTTTGACACGCGGGCTCGGTTGGTGTGGGTGGGCTCCCGCTGTGACCCGCTGGCGGATGGCTTGCGCGCCCAAGGATGGCACCTGCTGGAGGACAGCGCTGATGCGCCCTTGACCCTGATTGTGCGCACCTCGGGTGACTGGGCGGCCTTGCTGAATGAGGCTGCGCGCTGGCAGGCCATGGGCCCGCACCTGCTGATTGACCTGTCGCACCACCACACCTTGAGTGTGGGGCCCTTGGTCGTGCCCGGCCAGACCGCATGCCTCGCTTGCCTTGGGCACCGCATCGTCCACCGCTGGGGTGACCTGCCTCCCCCGCAGGAGCCGAAGATGCTGCAGCGTGCGGGTGGCGTTGCGGCGATGCTGGTCGATGCCGTTCGCCTGGGGCCCGAGCTCGTCGAGCAGGTCGCCACGCTGGATTTGCGCCATTTGCGCATGAGCCGTCACCGCGTTCATGTGCAACCCGGCTGCCCGGTCTGTCAGGCGACGCGATTGAACCCTGCCATCGACCCCGCTCAACCTTTCGATTTGCCCTGGGTCCACTGACCCCTTGCCTTGACCTCATCCATGATCAAACTGCCCACCCAATTTGATGCCCGCAGGCGCCAACATGTCGACACCGCTGCCGCCGGCGGATCCACCAGCACCTCTTGCAGCAGCTGCGTGGTCACACTGGGCACCACGGCCGTCGCCACCAGCATGTACTTCTCGCACCTGAACGGTCGTGCACGTGCTTTGAAGGTCGGTACGGCTGCACAAGCAGCGGCTCCGCAGGCGGAGCTCACGTCCGCCCCGGGCGAACCATCTGGCAATGATGACCTGCTCGACTCCTGGTGGTTCTGGGCGTTGTTGAGTTTCCTCGCGCTGATCTCCCTGTCGATGATGGGCGAAGGGGGCGTGGTGATGGGTGTCTTGACGGCCTGCTTGTTCACTGCGATCTATTGGTTCCGGATCCACCAGCGTGCCGGCGTCGGACTGGTGAAGACCATCTTGACGGCGGGTCTGGTGATGGTGGTGGTGGTGGGTGCGATGGTGCTCGAAGCGGTCGCCTGGATAGGCCTGCTCTGAGCATGGTGGGTGTGCCCCGGAGTGGGCCCGCCACTACGGCGGCGTCTCATGCCTGCCTGATGGCCGCAGCGGACGCACGCACGGGCATTTGCCTGCCGCTGCAGCGTGCACCTGCGGTCGCCTGGGAGGTGCCGGGCATGGTGCACATGTCGGTGCCCGCAGAGCCGGTCAACACCTGGCAAGGCGTATCGGGGGCGGTGGCTTGGCAAGATGCGACGCAGGCGAGCGAGGCGGCGGTCGCCGAGGCGCTCGAGCGTTATGCAGCCGCCCATGTCGATCTGCCCGTACGCAGGCGCGGCGACATCCGCGACGCTACGCTCTGGGACGAAGGGCGCTTCGCACTGTTCACGCCACAGCAGCATGCCAGCACGGACTTCCCGTGGCCCATGCCCGCCGATGATTCGGACGCCTTCAGCCCGATGTTTCGCCTGCACGACAACCGCCGCGTGTGGGTGCCGCAGGAGCTGGTGGGCTTGGGGGTGCGCAGCGGCCTGCCCCGCATGCCATCGACCTCCAGCGGGCTGGCAGCCCAGAAGGATGCTGCGGGCAATGTGCCCTGGCGGGCCTTGCTGCGCGCCACGCAGGAGGTGCTGGAACGCGATGCGCTGGCCGTGACGTGGCTCAATGGCCTGGGTGGACGGGAGCTGCCCTGGCCCGAAGCGATGGCCGCACGGGTTCGTCAGATGGGTGCCGAGGTCTGGGCCTTCGATCTGACGCAGGCGTGGAATCCGCACCCGGTGGTGGCGGTGATGGGCCGCCACCACGCCGAAGGGCAGGCGCGACATGCTTTCGGCATCGCCTGCCGGGCTACCGTCGATGAAGCAATGGACAAGGCCTGGCTCGAATGGGCCCAGAGCCTGCGCTTTGCCGATTACCTCGTGCGCCAGGACACGGTGCCACGCGAGCCCCGGAACTTGCGCCGCTTCGACGAACACGCGGCCTACTACACCTGCCACCCCCAAGGTTGGTCAGAGCTGCCCCTGCTGCGTCACCGGGTGGCGAGCAGCCAGCCCCCCCGCAACGTCGCGGAGGTGCCGCACGAGGTGCAAGCCTTGAACAAGCTGGTCATGACCCTGCTGGGCCATGGGATCGAGCTGGCCTACCGTGAGCTGACCACGCCCGACGTGGCCCAGGCCGGCTTGCGCGTGGTGCGGGTGCTGTCGCCGCAACTGTCGCTGCTGCACGCCGACGAGCGCGCACCTTTCCTGGGAGGGCGAACGGGTGACTGGCGCTGGCGGTATCCGCAGGCGGTGGCCCATCACCCTCTGTCCAACCCATGGCCCCACCCCCTGGGATGAAACGCATCGGAGCCGCAGATGAATGATCCCGTGCATGACGCAGCGCCTTGCTTCAGCCAGTTCTGGCGCGCCAGCGATCTCAACCCCACGCGTGCGCTGCTGATGCACCAGCGCATCGAAGAAGACGCCGCCCAGGAACATGAGCCCCCTCGCCCCCGTCTGGCCGGGGTGGCCCGCCCCCTGCCCACGCCAGATGCCAGCGTGATGGAGGCCTGGCGCACACGCCGCAGCGTGCGGGCCTTCCGCCCACAGCCGGTGGACGTCACCCTGTTGTCGCGGCTGCTGTGGCCACTGGCTCGGCGGCCGGATATGGGGCGCGGACTGGCCTCTGGCGGCGCCAAGTATCCCTTGCAGGTTCATGTGATCGGCTGGGGCTTGAGCGAAGCCGGCCAAGCATGCCCCGCCAGGCTCACGTGGTACGACCCCCTGCGTCATGGGTTGAGCGATGTCGGCCCGGCACCGGCATGGTCGGTGATCAAGCCCGTGCTGGGGGTCAACATGGACAGGCCAGCGGCGGTGCTGGTCGTGACCGCGCAGGCAGGCCCTCATGTCAACAAGTACGGTGAACGCGGTGGCCGCTTTGTGATGCTGGAGGCCGGTTCGTGGCTGGGCGCCTGGCAGGCCGAAACGGCGCGTGCAGGCCTGGGTGGTGTCGTGATCGGGGCCTACCAGGATCAGGCCTTGCTCCGCCATCTGGGGCCGCATGTGAGCGGTGTGGACGAGGCGCCAGGTGGCAGCGACGGCGAGCACATCGTCGCTGCGGTGTATGCCCTGGGATGGCCGGCGCCGTGAGCCGCTGCAAGCACCTGCCACAGGCCCTCACCCTGCTGCTGGCGTGTGCGGCTGTTTTCGTCGCGGGCTATCAGCTCACCCTGCGCCACGCCTTGCGTCAACCCGATTTGCCCAGCTCGGCCGTGTTCTGGGATGCCTGGGTGCCCTTCTGGCCTGCCAGCATCGTGGCCTACGGCAGCATCAACCTGGCCTATGTGCTGGCCTTCCTTCTCACGCGTGAAGCGGCACAGCTTCACCTGCTGTCAGCCCGTGTGCTGCTGGCCCAGCTGCTGTCTTTCGGATGCTTCTGGCTCTGGCCGCTGCGCACCTCGCGCGCCTGGCCCCCCATCCCCAGCACGTGGTCGCCGTGGTTTGAAGCCCTGGCATCTTTCGATGGCGCCAGCAACCTCGTTCCTTCACTGCACGTGGCGCTCCTGGGCATTCTGTGGCACCACTTCCGCTCGTTCGCCTCAACGCGCTGGCACGTCGCTTCGCTCAACGCCTGGGCTCTGTGCGTGCTGGTGTCCGCCCTCACGACCTGGCAGCACCACCTGGCGGATGTGCTGGCCGGGGCCTTGTTGTCGGCCGCCCTGCTGGGCCTGATCGGCACGCCAGGCAATGCCCTCACCCGCTGGCGCCGGATGCAACGCTGCCCTCGCGGGAACTAGTCCGCAAGGAGTATGGCCCACCGCTATATACAGGTGTACATTGCGCAAAGTCACCCACCCCACTGTGCAGCCATGCCAGCTTTCCAGTTCCCTCGTCGCGGCGTCCTGCTGGGCGCGATCGGTCTTTTGTTGAGCAGCGCCGCCTTGGCGGGTGAGATCACGGTGTCGGCCGCAGCCAGCCTGACGAACGCCTTCAAGGAGGTCGCGCAGGACTTTGAGCAACAACACCCTGGTAGCAAGGTGTTGCTGAACTTTGGCGCCTCGGGAGCACTGCTCCAGCAAATGGCCAAGGGCGCCCCCGTGGATGTCTTTGCGTCGGCCGACCAGGAAACGATGGACCAGGCAGAGCAGCAAGGCCTCATCCTGACCAGTGGCCGCCGCAACTTCGTGCGCAACACCCTGGTAGTGGTTGTGCCTGCGGGCAGCACCCTGCCCCTGCGCGGGCTGCAGGATCTGACCCAGCCCGCCGTGCAGAAGGTCGCCATCGGCAACCCGGCCAGCGTC
>CAYOJR010000055.1:4414-12651 GCA_964404335.1 uncultured Aquabacterium sp. | reverse complement strand
CCCTGTGCTGCACCGTGCTGAACACGGCCTTGTCGGGCTGGCGTGCGCGCCTGGCCGACCTGCTGCGCCGTGCCCAGGCCGAAGGCAGCGTGCGCACCGACGTCGATGCCGACACCCTGGCCACCTTCTTCTGGGACGCCTGGGAAGGGGCGCTGCTGCGCATGAAGATCGAACACCACACCCAAGCCCTCAAGGACACGGTCGCGCTGATGCTTGACCACCTCCTGCGTCCTTGAGCTGTTTTTTTCCCACGGAGACCTTTGCATGAGCGACCTGTTCCAGCCCTTCCAACTGGGCCCCATCACCCTGGCCAACCGCGTGGTCATGGCCCCCCTGACCCGCAGCCGCGCCGAAGCCGGCAACGTGCCCGGCCCTCTGATGGTCGAGTACTACGCCCAGCGCGCCGGGATGGGCCTGATCATTGCCGAGGCCACCCAGGTGTCAGCCACGGCCCAGGGTTACCCCAGCACGCCCGGCCTGCACACCACCGAACAGGTAGCCGGCTGGCGCAAGGTGACCGATGCCGTGCACGCCAAGGGCGGCAAGATCTATGTGCAGCTGTGGCACGTGGGCCGCATGTCGCACTCGGCTTACCAGCCCGACGGCCAGGCCCCTGTGGCACCGTCGGCCATTGCCCCCAAGGCCAAGACCTTCGTGGCCGGCCAAGGCATGGTGGATTGCTCGGTGCCGCGCGCCCTGGAAACGGCCGAGATCCCCGGCGTGGTCAATGACTTCCGCACGGCAGCCCGCAACGCCATCGAGGCTGGCTTTGACGGCGTGGAAATCCACGGCGCCCACGGCTACCTGCTGGACGCCTTCCTGCGCGACGGCTCGAACAAGCGCACCGACCAGTACGGTGGCAGCATCGAAAACCGCGCCCGCCTGCTGCTGGAAGTGATGGCCGCCGTCACCGCCGAAATCGGCGCCGACCGTGTGGGCATCCGCCTGTCGCCGGTCTCCCCGGTGAACGATTCCAGCGAAAGCAACCCGCAGCCGTTGTTCGAGCACGTGGTGCGCGAACTCGAGAAGCTGCACCCGGTCTACATCCACGTGGTGGAAGGTCACACCGGCGGCCCTCGCGACAACGCCCCCTTCGACTACGACGCGCTGCGCAAGCTCTACAGCGGCGTCTGGATGGTCAACAATGGCTATGACAAGGCCATGGCCGCAGCGGCGGTGTCCAGCCACCATGGCGATCTGGTGTCCTTCGGTCGCGCCGCGATCAGCAATCCGGACCTGGTCCGCCGCCTCAAGGAAAACGCACCGCTCAACGAATTGTTCTCGGATGTGGGCCTGTACGGCGGCACCGGTGCCCACGGCTACACCGACTATCCGTCGCTGCCCGCCTGAGGCGGATCTCCGGGAGCGCACCGCGTGCTGGCGCTCCCGAATCGGTCAGTGCACTGCTGTCAAGGCGTACCCAGCGGGGTGACCCTTCGGGCCGGCATGAGGCGGTTGAGCACCAGCTTCAAGGTGTAGAACACGATCACCGAGCCCAGAAAATCACCGGTGACCATCACGAAGAAGCCTGACCACTCGTGCGCATCAGGATCTCGCAAGTGAAACCACAGGTGGTGGAGCAAGGGGCTGGCGATCGAGTAAACAACGATGCAGATCAGCAAGTGCCTCGGCGTCAAATTGACCAGGCTGCCCTGCAGGCCAAAAAACCGCCGCGCCGCCACATAGACCATGTAAGGCGCCACGGTCGCGATGATCCCGCCCATGAAGGAGCGCGTGAAATCACCTGGAAATAAAAGCCAGAAGTTGACGCACCAAGCCGACAGCAAGAGCCCCACCGCTCCGGAAAAACCGAACAGCAAGGTCGCCATCAGGCGCACGCCTGCCGGCAGATAGACCCAGTTGATGCCGGGAACATGCTCGCTGGCTCGAAACAACAGTTCATTCACACCCACCATCGTCAAGAAGGCGACAAAGGTGGCGAGAACCATCGACAGGTGCAGCCCAAGCCGCGCGCTGAATGTCATAAAATTTAAACGTGAGGGGTGCTGCGCTGTCTATGGTACTCCCACCCACACTGAGGATCCATACGTGCCCCGTCCCGCCGATATCTATCTGCGCTTCCTGAAGCTCGCTGAAGCCGTGCGTGGTCTGCCCAGCCTGCCGCCTCTCGACCCTCTCGAAGAGCGCATTCTGGAACTGGTGGCACGCACCAACCAGGCGCAGCAACGTCTGTGCGTGCGCGACCTGATCGGCACCGCCGAACTGGGTTCGCCCGCCACTTTGCACGCCCGACTGAAATCCATGCGCGCCAAGGGTTGGATCACCCTGGCCGACACCGAAGACGCTCGCCGCAAACAGGTGGAGCTGACCCCCGCAGCCCTGACGCATTTCGACAAACTGTCTGAATGCCTGGTGCAGGCCGCACGCCAGTGACCCGCTTGGCGTCACCGATCGACCTCCCTTCCGCCGCCCCCGTCACGGATTCCTGGCGCCAACGTCTGCGCCTCGCCCTGCCGCTGCTGCTGTTGTCTGTCCTGATCGGGGCCGTGGGCGCCTTCGTCTACCGCTCTCTGGCCGATGAAATCCGCCGCGAGACCCACCGCACCCTCACGGTCATCGCCGAGCAGAAAACCCAGCAGCTCGAAGATCTGCTCGACGAGATCCGCACCGATGCGCGGGTGAATTTCTCGACCCGTTCCCCGGCAGCCTCGCTCTTCGCACAATGGCTGGACGGTGGCCGTCGCAACGCGCGCTGGCTCACCGACATGCAAACCGCCGCCCGCGAAGGCGTGCGCGTGAAGGGCTGGCAGGGCATGGTGGTGCTGGACTTGAGCGGACAGCCAGTATTTCGACACGGCACAGCCGATCTCGCCCCCCACACGGCCCTCATCGCCGAGCTGCTGAAGCGCCCCCGCATCGAACTGGTGGGCCTGCACCAGACCACACAGGGGCCGGTGCAATTCGGGGTGCTGGCACCCATCGGTCCCGACCCGAAGGCCCCGCTGGGTCTGGCCTACCTGAGCTGGAACGCGGCCGAAACCCTCTACCCCTTGGTGAGCACCTGGCCGGTCCCCACCCGCACGGCAGAAACCTATCTGGTGCAACGCGATCAGGCCCAGGTGCGCTTCGTGACACCGCTGCGCCACCACCCTCACACCGCACTGAACCTCACCGCCCCGCTGGACACCCCGACCCTGCCCGCCGGCCGCGCGGCCCAGGGCGAACGCGGCATCCTGTCAGGCGGACGAGATTACCGCGACGTGCCGGTGCTGGCCTATGCCTCGGCCGTGCAAGACACCCCCTGGCTGATGCTGGCCGAGATCGACGAGCGCGAGGCCTATGCCGGCATCCGCAGCATGGCCTGGGCCACCGCGATCGTGATGAGCCTTGGCTTGTTGCTGGCCTATTCCGCCGTGTTCCATGCCTGGCGGCGCGCCCGCCAGCGCCAAGAGGTGCAGACCCTGCAGGCACGCCAGTTGGCGGAATCGCGCTTTCGGGTCATCTTCGAACAAGCGCCGCTGGGCGTGGCCCTGGTGGACTCCCAGACCGGCTTCATCCTGGAGGCCAACCGTCGCCTGTGCGACATCATCGGTGTGCCTGCGGATGCCCTGATCGGCATCGACCCGCTGCGCTACACCCATCCAGACGATCAGGCCCTGTCGCAACAGCACATCGGTGCACTGAAGGCGGGCGGCAAGGCCAGCCACACCTTCACCAAACGCTACGTGCGCCCCGACGGCACGGTGGTCTGGGCCAGCGTCACCGGCGCGCCCATCCAGGTCGAGGCAGACGATGCCCGGCGCCATCTGTTCATCGTCGAAGACATCAGCGAACGCAAACGCCACGAGCGTGAACTGCGCGAGGCCACCGAGGCGGCCGAAGCCGCGAACGCAGCCAAGAGCGAGTTCCTGGCGCACATGAGCCACGAGATCCGCACCCCGATGAATGCGGTCCTGGGTCTCGCCCAGGTGCTGGCGCGTGAACCGCTGCCCGAGCACCAACGCGACATGGTCGCACGCATCCGCGCAGCGGGACAGTCCTTGCTGGCACTGCTCAACGATGTGCTCGACCTCTCCAAGATCGAAGCGGGTCAGTTGCGGCTGGAGCCACGCCCCTTCCAGCTGACGCAGTTGCTGGCCAACCTCGACAGCCTGATGGGGCAGATGGCCCGCAGCAAAGGCATCACCTTGCGCCTGGTCCCCCCGGACGCTCCCGTGCCACCGTTGCTGGGCGATGGACTGAGGCTGGAGCAAGTCCTCGTCAACCTGATCGGCAACGCCATCAAGTTCACCGAGGACGGCGAGGTAGTGGTCACGGTGCGCGTCACGCCCGCTCCCGAGGCACCGGACGAAACCCTGCGCCTGCGCTGCGAGGTGAGTGACACCGGCATCGGCATCGCCCCCGAGGCCCTGAGCCGCCTGTTTGCCCCCTTCACCCAGGCCGACGGCGGCATCGGACGCCGATTTGGTGGTACCGGACTGGGTCTGTCGATCTGCAAACGCCTGGTCGAGCTGATGGGCGGCGAAATCGGCGTGCGCAGCGAAGTCGGACAGGGCAGCACCTTCTGGTTCGAACTGCCCATGCCTGGCGCACATGCCGATGCACTGCAGGGAACCGATGCGGCCAGCCCTCCCGCCTCCCAGACAGCCCTCGCCATACCCGCGCCCAGTGGCCCACGCCTGGTGGGTGCCCAGGTGCTGGTGGTCGATGACAGCGCCATGAACCGAGATCTGGTGGAGCGCGCCCTGCGCCTCGAAGGCGCCACGGCCACCCTGGCGGCCGATGGTCAACAGGCTGTGCAGATCCTGCGCACCCGGCCCGCAGGTTTTGACGCCGTGCTGATGGACGTGCAGATGCCCGTGATGGACGGCCTCAGTGCCACGCGGGTGATCCGGGAAGAACTCGGGTTGACGCTGCTGCCCATCATCGCCTTCACGGCCGGTGTGCGCAATGACCAGCAGGCAGCCGCCCGTGCAGCCGGGGCCAACGACATCCTGCCCAAGCCCATGGACCTGGAACAGATGGCCGTGGTGCTGGCCCGTTGGATCGTGCGCCCGGCTGACGCCTCCCTCACGCCCCAGACATCGGCAGCCGTGGCACCGGTGGTGCACCCCACCCTGATCGACACACCTCCTGATCCCACCATGGACCTCGACTTCCCCGACATCTTCGGCATCGACGGCAAACGTGCTGCGCAGCGGCTCGGTGGTGACCGCGAGATGTTCATCGACCTGCTGAAGATGTTCGTGGCCGAGTACGCCGATGCCGTCGCACGCACGCGGGCCGACCTGGCCGCAGGCGAGCGCGTGCAGGCCGCACGGCGCATGCACACCATGCGCAGCAGTGCCGGCTTCCTGTGCGCCCTGGCATTGATGGACGCCGCCGGGGACGTGGAAGACGCGATCGGCGCCGACGATGAGAGCCTGGAGCCCGCCCTGCGACTGCTGGAGCGCGAGTTGCTGTCCCTGCTGGACGCCAGCGCTCCCTGGCGCTGAAACACGGGCGGTGCCCTGCCAGGGACTTGCAGTGGCGCATTTGGCCCATACTTGAGCTGTTGCAGGCGCAGTAGCGCGCGCAACCCCAGGCCCTCGGGCCCGGGTTCCTTTTTTCTTGAACCAGTGAGTCCTACCATGCAAGTTTTGCTGCACACCGACAAGAACATTGACGGCGGAGTCCGCACCGCCGAGTACCTCGAATCCCTGGCCAAGGACGAACTGCACCGTTTCGGCGAACACATCACCCGCCTGGAAGCCCACCTGGCCGACGCCAACAGCCACGCCAAGGCCAACAAGGACGACATCCACTGCACGCTGGAAGCCCACGTCAAGGGCCTGCAGCCCGTGGTCGTCAAGGACCAGGCCGCCAACGCCCACCAGGCCGTCCACGGTGCCATGGACAAGCTCAAGCGCGCCGTGGGCACCGCCCTGGACAAGCACGCCCCCCGTCGCGACGCCACCCTGGCCGTGCCGGAAGCGGACGACACCACCAACGCATGAGCGACCACTACGCCGCCCTCGGGGTGGCGTCCAGCGCCACGCTGGCCGAGATCAAGAAGGCCTTTCGCCAGCAGGCGGCGCTGTACCACCCTGACCGCAATCCCTCGCCTGACGCACCCGCCCGCTTCCGGGCGGTGCAGCAGGCCTACGACGTGCTGTCCGACCCGGACAAGCGCCAGGCCTACGACGACAATCGCCGCCGCAACCTGCTCGATGACCCGCTCGAAACCGCGCAGGACATCTGGCAAGCCTATTTCCGCCCCCTGATCTGATCCCGACGTGAGCCTTTCTCCCTTTTTCCAGCAACTGCGCTTGGCCTACGAGGCCGAACTCGATGACCTGACCTCCGACTCGGAAGGGCGTGGCGTGCTGCGCCAGCGCCTGGCCACCAAGCGCAAGGAGTTGGGCTTCCTCGTCAAAATGATTGAGATCAGCCCCGAGATGGTGGCCGTGGTCTTCCACCAGGCCTTCCGCTTCGTGCAACCGGCGGTGCTGAACCACCTCGTCAGCCAGGACGCCGACGACCTGCCCGACTGGGATGCCGTCTCCGACGCCGTGGAACTGGCCCCCTGGGCGCAAGATCTGGTTGACACCATTCTGGCCGAACCCGCCGGGCCCTGGTTCATGACCCTGGCCGTGGCGCTGGAGTACCTGCACAGCCGCCCTGGTCCCGCCGCCCGCACCACCGACGAAGAAGACGACAGCGACCGCGAAGACGGCGACGAGCGTGACGATCATGACGACGACCGCTACGACGATGACGGCGAGGCCGATCCGCACGACCGCGAGGCCGCCGGTGCCGACTGGCTGGCCGACCAAGGCTTCGACCGCAAAGACTGACCCCGAGCCAAGCGCCCTGCGATGACCCAACACCTTGCCCTCATCACCAAGACCCAGAGCCTGATCGCTGCCGGTGACATCGTCGGCGCCGAATCGGCGCTGGCCGAACTGGCCGACACCGAAGGCGACCGCGCCCTGGTCGTCGTGCTCGACGAACTGCCCCCCAAAGACGTGCTGGCCGTGATCCGCGAGTTCGACACCTCGAAGGAATCGGTGGTCAACCTCGTCATCACCCCGGAGCAATTCGCGCGCGCCGTCGTGATCGAGAAGCGCTACAAGGACCTCAGCCACACCCACCTGCGTGGCATGGTCAACTCGGTGATCTTCCGGGAAGACGCCGACGCGATCGAGTTCCTCAACGCGCTGGCCGCCATCGAAGGCGGCGCCGAGGCCCTGGCCAACTACTTCGCTGAAAAATGGAGCCGCATCGAGGCCTTCGCGCGCACCGGCCGCTTCGATGCCGTCGATGACGATGGCGAGATCCTCAGCGAAAGCGAGTTGATGGCCTCGGCCTACGCCCGCCCCGTGCTCGATCACGACGAAGTGGCCGACCAGGACTGGATGGAACTGGCCTGGCTGCTGCGCTACGAGTGCCCCGACCTGTTCACCGAGATGCTGCTGGTGCTGCGCGCCAAGGTTCGCGCCTTCGAAGCCGGTCGCCCCGAGTGCGAGGACGACGAGGACGAAGACCGCAGCAAGGTGGAAACCAGCGAGACCGATTTCGGCCGCGTCACCACCGTGGTCCTGGACTCGGACGAAGAATCGGCCATCTGATGTCGGACACCCCCGCCTCTCCCTCTGCATCGCAAGCACCGTCTGGGTCGCCGGGCGCGGCATCGGGCGTCTCGCTCTACGATGCACGACCGTTCTTCGAGAAGGCCCTGCAGTACGGCCTCCAGCACGGCCTGATCAATCAGGACAAACTCGACGAAATCGCGCGCAGTGCCCCCAAAGGCATGGTGCAGATCGCCGCCTACTTCGGCAGCAAGTTCCTGCGCCCCGAACTGGAGCGCGCCCGCGACCGCATCGTCAACCTCGTCAGCCTCTACCTGGAAGTCAGCTGCGAAGGCGACCTGCGCCGCGCCGCCGAATCGTTGCGCGACCACAGCTTCCTGTCGCACTCCAAAGGCGGCTCGGAGATGCTGAAACGGCTCATCGTCATGCCGCAGGACAGCCACTTCGGCACGCACATGCGCCAGGAATTCTCTGATGAGGACATCCCGCAACTGGCCAAGTGGACGCTGTGCTCCGTGGCCGACTACCGCGCTGAACTCACCCGCCGCACCCACCCAGCCCAGCTGATGGCCGCCGCCGAATGGCTGGCCGAAGACCTGGGCCTGGACACTGACGAGTTGCGCGAAGCCGGTCCCGATGCCGAAGCCGTGATCCGCACCGCCTTGCTGGTGCTGAGCAGCGGTCACACCGAGATGCCGGACTGGC
>CAYOJR010000055.1:0-4314 GCA_964404335.1 uncultured Aquabacterium sp. | reverse complement strand
CCAAGACCTTGCTGACCGAACGCATGGCCGACACGCTGATCCGCAAGATCCGCAAAAGCGGCCTGAAAGTCGAACTCGCCGAGCAGTACATCCAGGCGCACGCGCCGGCCGCATTCCAGGAGAGCTACCTGCAACTGTGGCGCGACTTCGTGGACGATGTCCGCCCCACCCTGACGAGCGACGCGGTCGATGCCCAGCGCAGCGCCCTGGCCCTGTTGCGGCGAGAATGTCACATCAAGGCCAACTGAAGGGCTATCGCTGTCCACCCGGCTGCCATGATCCGCGTTGAGGATCATGTACGCCACCTTGTTCATCGACCTGCCATGCCATTCACCCATCTTCCCTTTCGCCCCACCCTCCATGCGCAAGTTGGCGCAGGGCGCAGCGGCTGTGATCTTGGTCGACCCGGTGATCAAGGACATGGCCTCCTGCATGGCCGCCTGGGCATCGCCTTGCTGATGCTGCTGACCACCCTGACGATGGCCCCCGACGCACGCGCCAACCCGCCCTCGCCCGATGCCCTCTTCTACCAGGAAGCCTCCGACTGCACGGCGGGCCTCAAGGCCCGCGTGGTGCAGCACCTCCAACAGCCCCCCTCCGAGGCACGCAACCAGGCCATCCTGACCGACACCGAGCACGGCTTCATCTTCATCGGCGTGGCCTACAAGAAGGGCTTGCGCAACCCCGAGGCCGACCAGATGCTCAAAGCCGCCGAAGGCCGCTGGAGCCACCTGGGCGCCAGCCAGCAAGTCAGCCGCCTGAAGCGCTGCACCCAACAGGCCGAACAGTTGATGGGCGAGGTATCCGGACTGGAACGCTTCATCGTCCGTAACCGCGCGCAAGCCCGCGTGGACAAGCTGCTCGCCAAGGAACAACGGGCTCCGGCCAAGCCCTGACGAGGTCCCAGATGGCCGACTGGCGCCCCTCCTCGCCTCTGGCGCGCCCAGCTGCCGCACGATGGACACGGCGACTGGGGGCGCTGGCGCTGGCAAGCTGCCTGAGCCTGCCCACCCACGCCACCGAGCCCTTGCCCGGCACCGACGGCGAAGGTCCGGCCACGCCGCTCGCCACCACCGTGCCGGTCTTGCGCACCGCCTTCATCCAGTTGGTCACCAAGCGCAGCTACCCCGACGACGCCCGCCTGATGCAGTTGCAGGCCGCAGCCGGACAAGCCTTCGGCGACGCTGCCCAACCCTGGCCCACCGGCGAGCTGTTCCTGCTGATCGACCGCCACCCTCAATCGCAAGAGGCGGTCGTGGCCCTGGCCACCGACGCCGGTGGTTGGGAGGTGATCGGCAGCAGCCTGATCAGCACAGGCAAACCGGGCAGCTACGACCATTTCACAACCCCGACCGGGGTCTTCTCCCACGGCGACCACCACAGCTTCCGCGCTGAAGGCACCTTCAACGACAACGGCATCCGAGGCTACGGCCTCAAAGGCATGCGGGTATTCGACCTGGGTTGGGTGCCCGCCGAGAAAGGCTGGGAGCCCCCTGGCCTGATTCCCATCCGCCTGCAGATCCACGCCACCGACCCCGTTCTGGAAAGGCGCCTGGGCACACCAGCCTCCAAGGGGTGTGTGCGCATCGACGCAGGCCTGAACCGCTTTCTTGACCAATACAGCGTGCTCGACGCGCGCTTTGAGGCCTCTCACGCCGAAACCGGCCTGCGCCCGTGGTTCTGGCTGCCCGACCGCACGCCCACCCCCTGGTCGGGACGCTGGGTGGTGATCGTGGACGTGCCTCGCACGCCCGCGCGCTGACACGCCCTTGACCTGCCTCAAATCCACTTATTCATCTACCGCATAAGGACATTGCAATTTCGTCGTTCGCGTCATGAAGGTTTGTCGGTACAGTCGTGCCCCAGACACCCCAACCCGTACCCGTACAAGCCTTCAGAGGATGACGTTCATGTCCCAGCTTTTCCCCGCCTCGCCCCTCCGCGCTGCCGCCCTGGCTGCCCTGTGCGTGGCCGCCTTGCCCCAATCGGCCCTGGCCACCAACGGCTACTTCTCGCATGGCTACGGCGTGAAATCCCAGGCAATCGCCGGTGTCGGTATCGCCCTGCCGCAAGACGGCCTGACTGCAGCAACCAACCCGGCGGGTACCGCCTTCACCGGCACCCGGCTGGATGTGGGGGTGAACCTGTTCAATCCCAGCCGAGGCGCTGAAATTTCAGGCAACGGCGCCGGGCTCAACGGCAACTACAGCGGTGACGGCCGCGACCTCTTCCTGATTCCCGAGTTCGGCTACACCCGTCAACTCAACCCGCAGTGGAGCGTGGGCCTGGCGGTGTACGGCAATGGCGGCATGAACACCAGCTACAACACCAGCCCGTTTCAGAACTTCGGTGTCACGCAGCCGACCAAGATGAACCTCGAGCAGTTGTTCATCTCCCCCTCGGCGGCCTGGCAAGCCACGCCAGATCACGTGTTTGGGGCCGCCTTGAACCTCGCTCACCAGCGCTTTTCGATGCGCGGCATTCAGCCATTCGACAATGCGCCTTACACATCCTCTCCCGGCGATGTCACCAACCGTGGCACGGACAGTTCCAGCGGTGTAGGCCTGCGCCTGGGATGGATCGGGCAGATCACGCCTCAACTGCGTCTCGGCGCCACCTGGGCCTCCAAGGTCCAGGGCCGCTTCGACAAATACAAGGGACTGTTTGCCGAGCAAGGGGGCTTTGACATCCCCGCCAACTACGGCGTGGGCCTTTCCTGGCAGCCGGCAGCAGAATGGACCTTCGGCCTCGACTATCAGGTCATCGCGCTGAGCGACGTGAAATCCGTCGGTAATCCCCTGAGCAAGTTCGCCACGCAGCAACTCGGCGCCAGCGATGGTCCCGGTTTTGGCTGGAAAGACGTCAAGGTCGTCAAGCTCGGCGTGATCCACCAACTCAACGATGCCTGGACACTGCGCGCCGGCTACAGCCACGCCACCCAGCCCATCCCCAAGAGCGAAACCTTCCTCAACATCCTCGCCCCCGGCGTGGTGCAAGACCATCTGACCCTCGGCTTCACCTGGAAGGCCAGTTCCAACAGCGAGTGGAGCGCCCACTACAGCCACGGCTTCGAGAAGGTCGTCAAGGGCGCCAACTCCATTCCGTCTACCACCTTCGGTGGCGGCGAAGCCAACCTGCGCCTCAAGGAAGACATCATTGGCGTGTCCTACGGCTGGAAGTTCTGAGGCTCATAGCCTGAGCCCCTGTTCCTGAAGACCCGGCAGACCGACCCATTCGGTGCTGCCGGCTTCTTGCTTTTCCGGAGTCATCCCACATGAGCAACTTCACCCCTGTGACAGGCCTGATCGGAGGCCTCCTCATCGGCCTCTCCGCCGTCATCCTGCTGGCCGGCACCGGTCGCATTGCAGGCATCAGCAACATCGCGCACGGACTGATCGATGCCTGGCGCGCGCGGCAGCAAAGCGGCGTCTGGCTGTGGCGACTGCTGTTCCTGCTCGGCATGGTCGGCAGCAGCTGCGCCTGGTTCACCTTCAGCGGCCACACCGCTAATCCCCGTGACACCATGTCACCTGCCCTGCTGATCGTCGCCGGACTCCTGGTCGGCTATGGCACTTCTCGGGCAAACGGCTGCACCAGCGGGCACGGGGTGTGTGGTCTGGGACGCCTGTCCTGGCGCTCACTGGCCGCCACCTGTGTCTTCATGGTCACAGGCATCGCCACCGTCTTTGTGGCACGGCATGTCATCGGTCAATGACCGACAGGAGGACAAGATCATGATGCAACCACTCGTGAGCCTGTTCGCAGGCAGTGTGTTCGGCCTTGGCCTTGCCATCGCCGAGATGACCAACCCGCTCAAGGTGCTGGCCTTTCTCGATCTGGCCGGAGACTGGGACCCCAGTCTCGCCTTCGTCATGGGCGGTGCGGTCGCTGTCACCGCCCTCGCCTTTCGCTTCATCTTGAAGCGCCCTGTGCCCTTTTTCGGGAACCGCTTTCACTTGCCCACCCTGACTCGCATCGACCGCCGCTTGCTGACGGGTGCAGCCTTGTTTGGTATCGGTTGGGGACTGGCCGGATACTGCCCCGGTCCAGCGCTGGCCACCGTGCTGTCCGGCAACAGTGAGACCTGGCTGTTTGTACCCGCCATGCTGGCCGGCGGTGCACTGCAGCGCTGGCAAGACCGTCAGCGCCGGCGACCCCGTGCCGGAGCATGATCGACACACACGCCAGAATTGTTCGGACGGACATACAAAAAAGGCCCTCTTGCGAGGGCCTTATTGTTTCTTTGGTTGCGGGGGCCGGATTTGAACCGACGACCTTTGGGTTATGAGCCCAACGAGCTACCAGACTGCTCCA
>CAYOJR010000054.1:3981-12971 GCA_964404335.1 uncultured Aquabacterium sp. | reverse complement strand
CCCGGTCAACTCAACCCGACGCCGCTGGCCGACATCCCACATCGCTCGTGGCTGGCCCTGGTCGGTGTGGGCACCTTCGCAACCATGGCGCAGTTGCTGATGACCCGCGCCTACGCACGCGGCAGCACGCTGGTCAACGCCAACCTGCAGTACCTGGGCATCGTGCATGCCGGACTGCTGGGCACCTTGCTCTTTGACGAGACCCTGGGACTTGATGCGCTGCTGGGCATGGCCCTCATCGTGGGCTCGGGGATGGTGGCCGCACGCCTCAAACCGCCCGGCCAGGCCCCCGCGACCTCGGCACGCAGCACGCCACCCGATGCGTCTTGACCGGACGCAAATGACGGCCCCGTTTTTTCAAGACGCGGACTCAGTGCTCACCGTGACCCACATGATCACCCTTGGCGCCTGAGCTTGCCCCGACATGCGCGGCCTCATCATGGGCGTGCCCATGATCATGAGCGCCATGCAGCACGCTGACGATGCTCCCAATCAACAGCAAGCCCGCACCAAGCCACACGATCTGCATGACCGTGTCGCGCCCACTCAGACGCTTTTGCAGTTGCGGGATCAGATCGGCCACTGCCACGTACACAAAGCTGCTGGCGGCCACGACCATCATGTAGGGCAGGTATTCTTTCCAGGGCACGATGAGAAAGTAGCCCAACACACCGCCCGCGACGGCAGCCAGCCCTGACAAGGCGTTGTACGCCAAGGCTCGCCCGCGCGAGAAGCCTGCATTGATCAACACAATGTAGTCACCGACTTCCTGCGGAATCTCGTGGGCGATGATGGCCAGGGCAGTGACGATGCCCAGATTCGGATCGGCCAGAAACGCGGCCGCAATCAGCACCCCATCGCAGAAGTTGTGGATGCTGTCGCCCACCAGCACACTCCAGCCACCACGCCCCGCCTGTTCGGCATCAAAGCCATGGTGGTGGTCGTGGTGATCGTGCTCATGGTGGTGACCGTGCCGGTACAACTCGGCCTTCTCCAGCAGAAAGAAGAACAGCAACCCCCCCAGCAAGGTCAGAAACAGGGCCTGCGGGGGCTCACCCGTGCCAAACGCCTCGGGCAAGACATGCAGCAAGGCCGTCCCCAGCAGCACGCCAGTCGACAGACTCACCAGATGGCGAACGATCAAACCCAACAGGGGAGCAGACAGCGCTGCCGCAAGCAGCACCGAAACCAGGCCGCCCACAAAAGTGGCGGCCACGATGTAAGTCAAGGTCATGAGAACATCTTAGCAATGCTGTCAACAGGCTTTGATGCAATGCAGCGGTTTAACCAGTGAAGCGCGCACAATATCGTCCATGGACAAGATGCCAACCGCCAAAACCAGCAAGCTCACCGCCACGAGTCTGGAGCAAAGTCGCTACCCCGGCCTCCTGGCCGCCATCGACATGGGGTCCAACAGCTTCCGGCTTGAGATCGGCCAGATTGCCAAGGGGCGCTACAAACGCATCGAGTACCTCAAGGAAACGGTGCGCCTCGGCGGCGGGCTCGACAGCCATGGCATGTTGACCGAAGAAGCCACCCAGCGCGGCCTGGCCTGCCTGGCCGGCTTTGCCCAGCGCCTCAAGGGCTTCGCCCCCTGGCAGGTGCGCGCGGTGGCCACCCAGACCCTGCGCGAAGCCCGCAACCGCGACGCCTTCCTGCAACGCGCCGACCGCGTGTTGGGACACCGCATCGAAGTGATCGCCGGCCGAGAAGAAGCCCGTCTGATTTACCTGGGCGTGTCCCGACTGCAGCCCAGCGAATTGCCGCGCCTGGTCATCGACATCGGCGGACGCTCCACCGAGATGATCCTCGGGCACGGACACACCCCGATCCGCAAAGAGTCGTTCAAGATCGGCAGTGTGGGCCTGTCTCTGCAACACTTCCCGCAAGGCCAGTACAACGCCGAGAACTTCCGCGCTGCCCAGATTGCTGCGGGCGCAGAACTGGAGGAGGCGCTCACGGTGTTCGAACGCCACCAATGGCAGGAAGCCCTGGGTTCGTCCGGCACCGTGGGGGCGGTGTCCCAGATCCTGGCGGCCAATGGCATCACCGATGGCAGCATCACACCGGAGGGTCTGCGTTGGTGCATCGAGCGCTGCATTGAAGCGGGCTCGGCCGAGTTGCTCACCCTGCCCGGCCTGAAGCCTGATCGCAAAGCCGTGTTGGCGGGTGGTTTGTGCATCCTCTACACCCTGGCCTCACACTTCCACATCGAAGCACTCAAGCCGGCCAAGGGCGCCTTGCGCCAGGGTGTGATTTTCGACCTGGAAGAGCGGGTGGAAGCCGCACGCAACCACCGCCTGCTCGATCCGCGTGACACCTCGGTGCGCGAGTTGCAGCAGCGCTTCCGCGTGGACCTCACGCAGGCCTCGCGTGTGCGTGCGCGTGCGCTGAGCCTGTGGCAGGAACTCGCAGAGCCTCAAGCCAGCCCGGACGGCGAGCATGCGCGGGAACTGGGCTGGGCCAGCGCCCTGCATGAAATCGGCATGATGGTGTCCCACCACGATCACCACCGCCACAGCGCCTACCTGCTGGGCCATGTGGACGCATCCAGCTTCTCGCAATCGCAACTGCGACGCCTGGCAACCCTGGTGCTGGGTCAACGTGGCGAACTGATCAAGCTGGTCGAACACATGCACGACCAGGTGCTGATGTCGCAGGTGCTGTGCCTGCGTCTGGCCATCATCCTGCACCACGCCCGCGTCGATCTGGCACCTCGCATGGTGCAACTGCAACGCAGCCGTAGCAAGATCAAGCTGGTGCTCGACAAGCGTTGGGCATCGCAGCACCCGCGCACACTGCACCTGCTGGACGAAGAAATACGACGCTGGAATGCCCAGGGGCCTCGCCAGATGGAACTCTCGCTGGCAGCCTGAAGCAAACTTCGCTCAGGCGCTCTTCAGCGCCAGACCGCCCAACCAATCCCGATCAAGGCCAGCAGCCATCCCAGGATGGCCAAGGGCAAGAGCCAGCGTTTGAGGGTGGCACTGCCCCCTTGATCGGCGGGCAAACCATGACTGGCGGCATCCGGTTCATCCGCGCGCTCGATCCAGTCACGCAAGGCCTGTGACAAGCGTCGGGCGGAACGGAAGCGCTGCTCCCGATCACGGTGCATGGCCTGGGCCACGATCTCCGACAAGGCACGTGGCACCTCCGGATTGATCTCATGCGCGAGCGGCACCGGCTGGCGCAACACGGCTTCGGCAATTTCTTCCAGGCTGTTGCCGGCAAAGGGACGCTGCCCCGTGAGCAACTCATACAAAACCACGCCGAGCGCATACACGTCCACGCGGCGATCCACTGGCAAGCGGCGCACCTGCTCAGGCGACATGTAATAGGGCGAACCGCCCACCAGTTCGTGGAAGCGGCTTTGCGGGTCGTCACGCTGCGCCAGCGACTCGGCCTGCCGGATGCGGGCGATGCCAAAGTCCAGCACACGCGGTTGCGTGCGCCCGGTCATGAAGATGTTGGCCGGCTTGATGTCGCGGTGGATGACGCCCTTGTGATGGGCATACGCCAAGGCGTCGGCGACACGCCGCACGATCAACGCTGCCTGCGATGGTGTCGGGCGCCAGCCCTGGGCCAGCAGTTGCCGCAGATCCTTGCCGCGCAGCAACTCCATGGCGATGTAAGGCCCCTGCTCACTCGTGCCCGCGTCGTACACGGTCACGATCTGCGGATGACTGAGCCCGCCCGCCGCCCGTGCCTCATTCAGGAACAGGGCGTTGAAGCGCTCGGGATCGGTCATCCCTGAGCCCACATGCAGGGTCTTGATGGCAACGGCCCGCGACAACAGCGGATCGTGTGCAGCGTACACGGTACCCAAGCCACCTTCCCCGAGGGCGTACTTCAGGTCATAGCGGGCGATGTGACCAATGGTGGGCAGGTTCTCGGTTCGGCCCCGGCGCAGATCCACGGCGGCGTCTTCGGCATCCGGAAACGGTCGCGTCAGGATGATGGTTTCCTGATCGCCAGGCACCAGACCATCCACCGCCGCCTGATTCGGCTGGGTGTCAGCCAGAGAAGGAACGTGCCGCTGTGTCACGGATCGAATCACTCCACAGTGCGTCAGCGCGGCGTCGGCCGACCGGCCTTGACCTCATCCGGGCGCAACTGAGGCGCCAGATGGTCGAGAACACCGTTCACGTACTTATGCCCATCGGTGCCGCCAAAGCACTTCGCCAGTTCCACCGCTTCATTGATGGCGACCTTGTAGGGCACATCCAGGCAATGGGTCAATTCGTACGCCCCAATCCAGAGCACCGCATGTTCGACCGGAGAGAGCTCGTCCACCGGACGGTCCAGAAACTGCAGCAGTTGCGCATCGAGTTGCGCACATTGGCTGATGCACCCGTGCAGCAAGGCGTCGTAGTGGCCTCGGTCACAGCGGGCAAAGTCCTCCTGCTCACGGATGTGGGCATCCACCGCCCCAGCATCCCGTGCGTTGAGTTGCCATTCGTACAGGCCCTGCAACGCAAACTCCCGCGCGCGACGGCGCGATGACTTGGCCCGTGGAGCCCCCGGTACAGCAGGCTTGCGTGCCGGGCGACCTTGCAGTGGTGCGGACTTGGGGGTGTCGTTCGCGTCGCTCACAGCAGTTCATCCAGCAGGTTGGCCATCTCGACGGCGACACGGGCAGCGTCGCGGCTCTTTTCTTCCACGCGGGCCTCGGCCTGGGCCTGGTTCTCGACCGTCAGGATGGCGTTGGCGATGGGGACGTGGTGGTCCAGGCTGACACGGGTCACGCCCGCACCGCTTTCGTTCGAAACCAGCTCAAAGTGGTAGGTTTCGCCACGGATGATGCAACCCAGGGCCACCAGGGCATCAAAACGCTCGCTGTCGGCCATGGCCTGCAGGGCCACCGGCACCTCAAGGGCGCCCGGCACGGTCACGTGCTGGATGTGCTTGGCCTGCACGCCAAGTGCCGTCAGCTCCTCAATGCACAGCGCCGCCATCCGGGAAGTCAGTTCGTCATTGAAGCGGGCTTGCACGATGCCAACACGCAGATCGTGTCCATCGAGTCGGCCGGCTTGTCCTTTGTCAGCGCCTTGCATAGTGTGTGATCCAGATAAAAGAGCGAAAAGTCAAAAAAGAAAAGAGCAGAGACAAAACAGGGGGGCACGCCCAAAGGGGCGCTTGCCTCAGTTGGGTGGATCCAGGCGTGTGCCATCGGCGGTCAGGAAGCCGACCACCTCGAGCTCGTAGCCGACCATGCTGGGCATGCGGCGCTGGTTGCCCATCAGGCGCATGCGTTGCACACCCAGGGTGCGCAGAATCTGGGCACCCACACCATAGGTACGCAGGTCCACCGGTTGCTTGACCGGCGCTTGCGGCTCGGCCGGCAAGGCACGCTCCAGCAGGCGCTCGGTTTCGTCGCCAGCGTTGAGCAGCACCACCACGCCCCGGCCAGCTTCACGCACGGCGGCCAGCGCCTTGGGCAGGGGCCAAGCGTGCGCGCTGTTGCCCGCATCCAGCCAGTCCATCACCGACAGGGGCTCGTGCACGCGCACCAGCACCTCGTCTTCAGGAGACCAGTTGCCCACGGTCAGCGCCAGGTGCACGGCACCGGTTCGGTCGCGGAACACCGAGGTCTCGAACGCACCTTCCGGCGTCTGCATGGTGCGCTCGCCCAGGCGTTCGATCAGGGATTCGTTGCGGCTGCGGTACTGGATCAGGTCGGCAATCGTGCCGATCTTGAGGTTGTGCTCCTTGGCGAACACTTCCAGATCCGGCAGACGCGCCATGGTGCCATCGTCGTTCATGATCTCGCAGATCACGGACGAGGGCGTCAGGCCGGCCATGCGCGCCATGTCGCAACCGGCTTCGGTATGGCCGGCGCGCATCAGCACACCGCCGTCTTGCGCCTGCAGCGGGAAGATGTGCCCAGGTTGCACCAGGTCCGTCGGCTTGGCATCGCGGGCCACGGCGGCCTGCACGGTGCGGGCGCGGTCAGCGGCCGAAATGCCAGTGGTCACCCCCGTGGTCGCCTCAATGGACACGGTGAAGGCCGTGCCGTGCTTGGTGCCATTGCGCGTGGCCATCGGGGGCAGTTGCAAGCGCTCGCAGCGCTCGCGCGTCAGCGTCAGGCAGATCAGGCCACGGCCGTACTTGGCCATGAAGTTGATCGCCTCCGGCGTGACGTGCTCGGATGCAATGACGAGATCGCCCTCGTTCTCGCGGTCTTCTTCATCCACCAGGATGACCATGCGACCAGCGGCAAGTTCGGCAATCAGCTCAGGAATAGGTGAAATGGGCATGGCGCGATTGTAGGCTTCTCAGACCCGGATCAGAGGACACGGCAGAACCGTTCCCATCGAAAACAGGCCCTCCAACGCGTCAGAGCGGCGCTTCTTCACAGCTTGCCTTCGGCCCCGAGCATGCGTTCCACATAGCGGGCGATCAGGTCCACCTCCAGGTTCACCCTGGATCCGACCTTCAAGGTGCCCAAAGCGGTGTTCTCGATGGTGTGAGGGATCAGGTTGATGCTGAACACCGTGCTGCCATCGACGGCATCTTCCACGCGGTTGACGGTCAGGCTCACGCCGTTGACCGTGATGGAGCCCTTGTAGGCCAGGAAGCGTGCCAGCGTCCGGGGCGCGCGGATCTGCAACAACCACGATTCGCCCACAGGCTCGAACACCACCACGTCGCCGACGTCATCGACATGGCCGGTGACGATGTGGCCGCCCAGGCGATCGTGCGAACGCAGGGCCTGCTCCATGTTGACGGTGCCCAGTTGGTCCAGGCCCACGGTGCGTGCCAGGCTTTCGGCCGACACGTCAATCGTGAAACGGCCGGCAGCGGCGTCGAACGAGGTCACGGTCATGCAGGCGCCGTTGATGGCGATGCTGTCGCCCAGGCCCACGCCGTCCAGATAGCCCGCAGGCGTCTGCAGGGTCAGGCGACGACCATGGCTGGCGTCTGCGCCCAGGGGTTGGGAATCGACGATCTGGCCCACGCCAGTGATGATGCCGGTGAACATGTGGACTCCATCCATCCAGAAGAATAAAGAAGAGGCGCTTGAGCCATCAGAAGTTGGCACGCCCCGCAGGTCGCGCAAGGATACGCAGATCCTCACCCACCTGCTCGACGGCGTGGAAAGTGAGCGTACGCGCATCCGACATGCGATCGAGCGGTGACAAGGCTGCCAGCCCACGACCTGGACCGACCAGCTTGGGCGCCAGGTAGAGCAGGTATTCGTCCACCCAGTCGCCTTCGATGAGCGCGGCGTTCAGGCGCGCGCCCGCCTCCACGTGCAACTCGTTGACGCCCCGCGCCGTGAGGTCGGACATCACGGCCGACAGATCCAGGTGATGCCCGCTGGCGTCGGGGGGCAGCATGGCCACGCTGGCGCCTTGGGCCGCCAGCGCCAATTGCGCCGCCTGTGCCTCACCGGAGTCATCGGCCAAACCGTACACCAGCACATCACCCGGCGGCGCCAGCAAGCGCGCCGAGGGCGGCAGGCACCAGCGCGAATCCAGCACCACGCGCAAAGGTTGACGATGCACCTGGATGGCCCGCACATCGAGGCGTGGATCGTCGTCGATCGCCGTGCCGATGCCGGTGAGGACGGCGCCCGCGCGGGCGCGCCAGACCTGGCCATCGGCGCGAGCCAGCGGCGCCGTGATCCACTGGCTGTCGCCATTGTCGAGCGCTGTGCGGCCATCCAGCGAGGCGGCCATCTTCATGCGCACCCAGGGACGGTGCCGCACCATGCGCGACAGGAAGCCGATGTTCAACTCCCGCATGGCCACAGCCTGCGGATGATCCACCGGCAACACATCCACCTGGATGCCTGCGGCACGCAAGCGCGCCACGCCCTGCCCGGCCACCAGCGGGTTGGGATCCCTCAACACCACCACGACACGCGCCACTTCAGCGCGCACCAGGGCGTCGGCGCAAGGCGGGGTGCGACCATGGTGCGAGCACGGCTCCAGGGCCACATACGCCGTGGCCCCACGCGTGGCAAGCCCCCGTGCCTCGGCATCGCGCAGCGCCATGACCTCGGCATGCGGGCCACCGGCCTGCTGGGTGTGTCCTTGCCCGATCACCTGGCCATCGGCGGCCACGAGCACACAACCCACGCGCGGATTGGGCTCAGAGAGACCGATGGCCTGCCGCGCCAGTGCGACCGCCTGGGTCACATGAAGCTCATCGTGGTTGTTGCAAAAGGCCTGCACCAGTTCATCCCTTGGGGTGCCCCTCGAAGGGGGAATGGGGGGGATTTTGACGCAAAGCACTCCCACCCCTTGTGGGGATCGGGCATTTGCAACACGGTTCGGTCTGAAGAATGCGACGCATGCACCACCTCTCTTCACCACCCCGCTGTGGGTCTCGCGGCTTCACCTGGATCGAACTCCTGGTCACGCTGACCATTCTCGGCATCTTGGGCGCCCTGGGCGCACCGGGTTTGCGTGCGCTCCTGGAGCAACGCACCGTGGTCACACAGGCCAGCGCGCTGGCCGAGGCCCTGCGCCTCACACGGGCCGAGGCGGTGAAACGTCGCGAGCGGGTCACCATCTGCAACACCCCGAACCCCGATGCCGTCACACCGGTGTGTGCCAGCGCCAGCACCAACTGGTCCACCGGCTGGCTGATCTTTGCCGATGCCAACGGCAACAAGGTCAAAGAAGCGCACGAAACGCTGTTGCACCTGCAACAAGCCCTGACACCGACGGTCGGCTTGACGCTGCCCCACAACAAGCCGGCCATCACCTTTGGGGGCATGGGCCTGGCCGTGGCCAACAACGCCAGCTTTCTCGTCCAACCGCTGGGGCTCGCCAGCCCATCGGCGTCCATCACCCAACGCTGCGTACGACTGGCCGTGTCCGGACGCGTGCGCATTCAACCCGGAGCCTGCTGATGCCCATCCCTCTGACGCGCCAGCCCCAGCGTGGCAGCTCGCTGGTCGAAGTGCTGATGGCCATGCTGCTGATGTCATTCGGTGTGCTCGCCATGACCACCATGCAGGCCAATGCCATCCAGCACAG
>CAYOJR010000054.1:0-3881 GCA_964404335.1 uncultured Aquabacterium sp. | reverse complement strand
GGGCGCGGTCACGTCCACCTCGTCGGCATGCAGGCCGACATCTGGGTGATCTGGGATGAAGCGGAGCAGACCAGTGGCCAAGCGCATGACGCCTGCCCGAGCCAGATGAACCTCGGCAAACTGACCCGGTGCCTCTACCTGAGGATGGCCCTGTGAGCACCCCATCCTTGCCCATGGCCTATCGCGCCGAACAACGTGGTCTGAGCCTGGTGGAGCTGCTCGTCGGACTGGCCATCGGCCTGACTGTGATCGGGTCGGCCGTGGCGCTGTACCTGAGCTCCGGCCACGCCTATCGCCACACCCAGGCCATCACCCAAATGACCGAGGATGCCAGCGTGGCGCTGACCATTCTGCGAACCCAGATCGGCCTGGCGGGTTATGGCAACCCTTCCGGCCTCGACAGCCTCGGGCAGATCACACGGGCGTTCAACGGTCAGGGCCTGTACGGCTGCACGGGCGGCATCACCGCCGCCAGCATCGGGCTGAGCGAACTGAACGACCTGGTGTGCGACAACGACAGTGCACAGCCCGATGCCATCGTGGTGCGCTACGAAGCCGACACCCGCAACACCCTGCCCACCGCCACCGGCATCCCCACCGACTGCCTGGGCAACAGCACCCCCCTGGTCGATGGGACACACCATGTGGCAGACAACCGCTTCTTTGTGCGCAACCACACCCTGTCATGCCAAGGCAATGGCCACAACATCGCTCAACCCCTGGTGGATCACATCGTCGATCTGAAAATTCGCTACGGCATATCGGCGTCCTCGGCCGGCAACCCGGATGTGCTCACCCTGCGCTACCTGAGCGCCCAGGAAGTGAGCGACACCGCCGCCCCCGCCGCCACATCACCGCAATGGCGCCAAGTGAAGGCCGTTCGCCTTTGCCTGTTGCTGCGCAGTGAGCTGGAGGTGCAAGACACCCCGATGTCCTACATCGATTGCGAAGGCGTGCCCCAAACCGCCCCCGACCTGCGGCTGTACCGCGCCTTTCACACTACCGTCAGCCTGCCCAACCCCCTTTGACCGATGCGCACCCGCCACTCGCACCCCCCGCATGACGGCACCCGTCTGCGTGGTGTCGCCCTCATCGTCGTCCTCATCTTGCTGACCGTGATCAGCCTGATCTCGAGTGCCACCCTGCGCGCAGCCCTCAGTGCCGAACAGATCACCCTCAACGTGCGTCTCGAGAACCTGGCCCGTGAAGCCGCACACATCGGCTTGCGTCACTGCGAAGAGGATCTGCTGCAAGCCACCCCGACTCTCGTCGTCCACCCGGCCCCGTTGCCCCATGAAGCGGAGCTGTGGACCCAATGGCACAGCTGGCATGGCAACCACGCCCTCGCCCACACCGTGCCCGCGAACGCCATGAGCTCGGCAGACAGCGCCTATGTCCCCTCGTCTCTGCCCCAGTGTCTACTCGAAACCCATCCGGCCCACCCGGAACTGATCACCGTCACCGCACGCGGCTTCAGCCCGGACCATCAGGCCGACAGCAGCGGACACACCACGCAGGGTGCGTCAGCCTGGGTGCAGTCCACGGTGCACCGCTGCGTTCCCGGTTCCGCCGCCTGCCCGCTGGCCGCCTCCCCTGCTGCCAGTGCCGGGAGCAACCCGGCGAGCCCCTCCTCTCCGCCACCCGCCGCGCCACGCCTGCAAAGCCGGGTGTGGCGCGCACTCCTCAACCCACCGCTTCCTTGACCGCCCTTACCTCATGCGCGCCATCCACCTGCCCACCGCCCACCACATGAGGGGCTTCACGCTGATCGAAGTGCTGACCGTTCTGGCCCTGCTGGCTGTGCTCGCCGCCGTGGCCTATCCCAGCTACGCGGCCCATCTGCAACGCGCTCATCGAACCGAGGCGCAGGCCACCCTGATGGAGGCCGCCTTTTTCATGCAGCGTCACTACGCCGCACACCACCGCTACGACACGGGCGACCCCAAGGCTCCCAACGTGAGCCTGCCCGCCCCGCTCCAGCATTCACCTCGTCAGGGCAGCGCGCACTACCTGATCAGCGTCACCCAGTCAGACGCCAGCAGCTACACGCTGAGCGCCACCCCCGTGTCCACCGGCCCGATGGCGCACGACAGCTGCGGCACACTCACCCTTAACCAACACCAGGCACGCGGCATCCAAGGTGCCGCTGCCAGCGTGGCGCAATGCTGGCGCTAGCCACACACAGCGGCCTCACCTCTCACCGATCTCCCGATCAGTGCGCCGCTCAATCTTCGCTCGTTTCGCCCTGGGCACCACGCTTGTTGCCCGTTTCCTTGATGGCCGCCACAAACTCGCTGACGTCATCAAAACTTCGGTACACCGACGCAAAACGCACGTAGGCCACCTTGTCGAGCTTGCGCAGCTCGCGCATCACCCACTCGCCCAGCTGCGTCGAGTTCACTTCCTTCTCACCGCACTGGCGCAGCTTCGCTTCGATCGCCTCCAGCGCCCCTTCCAGCGCCTCGGCGCTCACCGGCCGCTTGCGCAAGGCGATCAGCATCGAGCCCTTGAGCTTGGCTCGGTCGTAATCGGTGCGACGCCCGTCCCGTTTCACGATGGCTGGCCAATCGATCTCGGCACGCTCGTAGGTCGTGAAACGCTTGTCGCAGCCATGACATTTGCGGCGGCGGCGAGTCGAGTCACCCTCATCGGAATCACGCGTTTCCACAACCTGGGTGTCGTGGTGTCCGCAAAATGGGCAACGCATGGGTTCTGGCCTCTCGGTTCAGGACAAGAAAAACCCGGCGAGGACATCACATCCAGGCCGGGTCATGGTTCACGCACGCATCAAAGCGTCAGCGCTCAGCAGTTCAGCGATAGACCGGGAAGGCCTTGGTCAGGGCCGACACCTGCTCGCGCACGCGGGCAATGGTGGCTTCGTCGTGCGGGTTGTCCAGCACGTCGGCAATCAGGTTGCCCACCAACACGGCCTGCTCTTCCTTGAAACCACGCGTGGTCATGGCGGGCGAACCCAGGCGGATGCCCGAAGTCACCATCGGCTTTTGCGGGTCGTTGGGAAT
The DNA here is from genome assembly GCA_964404335.1 of uncultured Aquabacterium sp. Classification (GTDB taxonomy): domain Bacteria; phylum Pseudomonadota; class Gammaproteobacteria; order Burkholderiales; family Burkholderiaceae_C; genus Aquabacterium. The sequence continues at coordinate 861 of CAYOJR010000054.1, read as the reverse complement.
GCCGTTCTTGTTGCAGGTGATGTGCGCTGCGCCCAGGATGGCTTCGGCTTCCTTGCCAGTCAGGTTCTTCGGGCGCAGGTCCACCAGCATCACATGGCTCTCGGTGCGTCCCGAAACGATGCGCAAACCGCGCTTGGTCAGCGTGTCAGCCAGCGCAGCAGCGTTCTTCACCACCTGTTGCTGATAGACCTTGAATTCGGGCGACAGGGCTTCCTTGAAAGCGACCGCCTTGCCCGCAATCACGTGCATCAACGGACCGCCCTGCAGTCCGGGGAAAATCGCCGAATTGATCTTCTTGGCGATCTCTTCGCTGTTGCTCAGCACGATGCCGCCACGCGGGCCACGCAGGCTCTTGTGGGTGGTGGACGTGACCACATCGGCATGCGGCACCGGATTGGGATAGACACCTGCGGCGATCAGGCCAGCATAGTGCGCCATGTCCACCATGAAATAGGCACCGATTTCCTTGGCGATGCGGGCGAAACGCTCAAAGTCGATGCGCAGCGCAAAAGCCGAAGCCCCGGCAATGATCAGCTTGGGCTTGTGTTCACGCGCCAACGCTTCCATCTTGTCGTAGTCGATGTCTTCCTGCTCGTTCAGGCCATACGACACCACCTTGAACCACTTGCCCGACATGTTGAGTGCCATGCCGTGGGTCAGGTGACCGCCTTCGGCCAGGCTCATCCCCATGATGGTGTCGCCGGGTTGCAGCAACGCAAAGAAGACCGATTGGTTAGCCTGCGAGCCCGAGTTCGCCTGAACGTTGGCATAGTTGGCGCCAAACAGCTGCTTGAGGCGGTCAATGGCCAGTTGCTCGGCCACGTCCACATGCTCGCAGCCACCGTAGTAGCGCTTGCCGGG
>CAYOJR010000053.1:3673-12985 GCA_964404335.1 uncultured Aquabacterium sp. | reverse complement strand
TACCTGCAAGAGACGCTGCTGGTGCGCCTGAAACGCAAGCTCGGCATCGACACCCTGGTGCCCATGCACCGCATCGACCGCGAAACTGCCGGTCTGGTCGCCTTCACCATCCAGCCTCACACGCGCCACGCCTACCAGGCCCTGTTCCGCGACAAGGCAGTGCGCAAAACCTATGAAGCCATCGCCCCCTGGCGGCCCGACCTGAACCTGCCCCTCGTTTACCGCAGCCGCCTGGCCGAGAGTGAACGCTTCATGGCCATGCACGAGGTCGAGGGCGAGCCCAACGCCGAAACCGCCATCGAGCTGATCGAAGCACGAGGGCAATGGGCCCACTACCGCCTGCAACCCGTCACCGGCCAGAAGCACCAGTTGCGCGCCCACCTGAACGCGCTGGGCATCCCCATCCTGAACGACCAGATCTACCCGGAACTGCAACCTGCCTTGCCACCCGAGGTGCCTCCCGACTTCAGCCGCCCGCTGCAACTGCTGGCGCGCACCCTCGCCTTCACCGACCCCATCACGGGACAGGAACGTTTCTTTGAAAGCCCCCGCCGCCTGAGTCTGGACATCATCGACACCCTGGCCGACTGATTCAGAACACCCCCAGCGCCAGCCCCGCCGCCATCGCCTCACCCAGCGCCCGGCAGCGTTCCAGCTCCTCGGGCGCAATCTGCTTGGGCGCCAGAATAGCCTCCGGAGTCTGCGCATGCGTGCACACGATCAGCGGCTCGGCCACGGCCTTCAGCCGCCACCCCGTGGCAATGCGCTCAATCTGGCGCGCCGCGTTGTGCCCGTCACTGCCCGCACAGATCAGGCTGGCATACGCCCGCCCGTTAACCCGGTCGAGCACCGGGTAGTAGCTGCGGTCGAAAAAGTCCTTGAGCTGCCCGCTGATGGACGCCAGGTTCTCCGGCGTCGCGAACACCAGCCCATCGGCCGCCAACACGTCATCCGGCCCCGCCTGCGAAGCGTGCAGCATCCGCACCACCACCTCGGCCTCCGCAGCCGCCCCCGCACGCACGGCCTCAGCCATCTGGCGCGTGCCATCGGTCAACGAGTGGTACACGATCAACAAAGTCTTCACGGACATGGCGGGCAGAGGGGCTTGGCTGCAGGCAGGTTCACAGCATAGACTCAAAGGTTCAGATTCGCCATTTCGCCCCCCTCTCGCCTCTGCCTCATGCCCCTGTCCGACCACTACCAGCTCACAGGCTCCGGCTCCCCCATCGTCTTCGTGCACGGCTCCTACGCCACCACGTCCACTTGGAAGAAGATGATCGAACAGTTGTCGGCCCAGCACACCTGCATCGCCATCAAGCTGCCCGGACACTGCGGCACGCCCGATCCGCAAGACTTCGACGCCCCCACCATCGAGACCGAACTGAAGCTCATCGAAAACGTGGTGCGCTCGCTCACCGACGAACCCATCCACCTGGTCGGCCACTCCTACGGCGGCGTGGTGGCCCTGTCCCAGGCGCTCAAAGGCTCGCTGCCGATTCGCGAACTGACCTTGTTCGAGCCCGTCGCCACCTGGGTGCTGGAGACCATGGGCGACGCCGACATGTTGGCCCAGGTCGATGCTTTCCTGCAGCGCTATCGCCAGGACGTAGCCAACCAGGTGCCCTATGCCTGCGGCCAGGTCATCGACTTCTGGGGCGGTGGCAACGAGTTCGAAGCCCTGCCCGCTTTCGTCAAGGACATGATGGCGCCGCTCACCGCCAACAACCTGCGCCACTGGGACCTGTGCACCCAGATCCGCCACACGCGCGACGAACTGGCGCACCTCGAGATACCCACCCGCATCGTCTGCGGCACGCGCTCCAACGAAGTGGCCCACGCCATCGCCAACTACCTCGACAGCGAACTGCCCATCAGCAGCCGCTACGACATCGAAGATGCCAGCCACGCCATGGTCAACAGCCACCCGGAAGACTGCCTCTTCATCTTGCAGGACCCGGTCGAGGTCTACTGAACTCAGCCGCGCTGTGCCATCGCTTCACCCATGCGGATCGCGCCCGCCGGCGCCCACGCGGGGTTGAAGCGCAAATCGCCCTTGGGGAAGAGCATCACCACGGTCGAGCCCAGCAGGAAGCGGCCCATCTCCTCGCCCTTCTTCAGAACGATCTGCTGGTCGTCATAGCGCCACTCGCGCACCTGCTTGCTGCGCGGCGGGTTCACCACGCCGTGCCACACCGTCGCCATGCTGCCCACGATGGTCGCGCCCACCAGGGTCAGCACAAACGGCCCCTGTGCCGACTCGAACACGCACACCACTCGCTCGTTGCGCGCGAACAGGCCAGGCACGCCTCGGGCCGTCGCCGGGTTCACCGAGAACAGGTCGCCCGGCACATAAATCATCCGCGTCAGGCGCCCATCGCAGGGCATGTGGATGCGGTGATAGTCCTTGGGGCTCAGGTACAGCGTCGCAAAGTGGCCGTCTTCAAAGCGCTGGGCCAGTTGCGCGTCGCCGCCCACCAACGTGGTGGTCGAGTAATCGTGGCCCTTGGCCTGAAAGATCTGGTCACGGCGAATCGGCCCGAACTGGCTGATGGCCCCATCTACCGGGCTGATCAGGTCGGCATTGGCCAAAGGCCGTGCGCCCGGCTTCAAAGGCCGCGAGAAGAACTCGTTGAACGTGGGATAGCTGGCGATGTCCGGATTGGCCGCTTCGGCCATGTTCACGCCATAGCGGCCGACGAACCAGCGGATGAAACGCGTGGTCAGCGCACCACCGCGCGCCGAAGCACCCACACCCGCCAAAGCGGTCAAGGCCTGCTTGGGCAGCACGTACTGAGACAAGACAAAAAGACGATCCGACACGCGTCCACCCCGTTCAAACGACAAGGGCCGCATTCTAGGCGGCCCGAGGGCCTCGCCAAGCGCGGCATTCACGCCTACCATGCCAGCAGGGGTGCATCCGAGTACATCCAGCGCCCCTCGGAGGCCCATCATGTTCAGGCGCATACGGTTTGTCCTGCTGTCCTTGCTGGCCACGGTGGCATTGATCGGCGCCGTCATGGTCGGCTTCATGGTCTGGGCGCCCGCCCCCACCACGCAGGCCATCATGGTCGCCTTGCGTGCCCACGCCGGCCTGCACACCCGCTCGCTGAACCTGCCTGACGGCACCCGCATGGCCTATCTGGATGGCGGCCAGGGCGACCCCCTCGTGCTGCTGCATGGCATTGGCGGCAACAAGGACACCCTGCTGGCTGTGGCACGCCACCTGACCGGTCAACAGCGGCTCATCATTCCCGACCTGATCGGCTTCGGAGACTCCTCCCGGCCCGAGGGCGTCTCCTACGGACCGCAAGCGCAAGCCCGTCGTCTGCAAGCATTCGTGCAACAACTCGGTCTGGGCCCCATCCACCTGGGCGGCATCTCCATGGGTGGACAAATTGCCATGACCTACACCGCACAGAACCCCAGTCAGGTGCGCAGCCTCTGGCTCATCGACACGGCCGGCATCTGGTCTGCACCGCCGAGCGAGGTTCAACTGGCCATTCGCCGGGGCGAACCCAATCCGCTGCTGCTGCGCGACGAGCACGACTTCCCGCGCTTTCTCTCGGTCGTGATGGCCCGCCCACCGCAACTGCCACCGCCCATCGCGCGCGTCTTCGCACGCCAGCGACTGGCCGACCGTGAACGCGAACAAGCCATCATGAACGAGATGGTCCGCGAGCCCACCGAAAAGCGCATCCGGGGTCTGACCACGCCCACCTTCATCATGTGGGGCCAACTCGACCGCGTCATCAGCCCGGCCACCGTCCCGGTGCTGCAGAAACTGCTGCCGCAATCCAAGGTGGTGGTGTTTGACGGTGTGGGACACATGCCGGTGATGGAGCGCCCCAAAACCGCCGCCCAAGCCTATCTGGCCTTCCGCAGAGGCCTTTGAAGCTGCGTGGTATGGTCAAGCCATCTTGCCTTGATCCACGACCATGATGCGCCCGCTGACGCCCGAAGAAGCCCGAGTCCTTGCCGTGCTGGTAGAGAAACAGCACACCGTCCCTGACAGCTATCCCCTGTCGCTCAACGCCCTCACCCTCGGCTGCAACCAGAAGACGGCGCGCGAGCCGGTCATGCAACTGAGCGAAGCCGAGGTACTGGAAGCCGTCAACGGCCTGCGCGAACTCAGCCTTGTCAGCGAAGTCAGCGGCAACCGCGTGGTGCGCTTCGACCACAACGCGGCGCGTGGCCTGGGCGTGCCCAGCCAGGCCGTCGCCTTGCTCGCCCTGCTGATGCTGCGCGGCCCGCAAACCGCTGCCGAGTTGCGCCTGCACACCGAGCGCCTGCACCGTTTCGCCGACACCTCGTCCGTCGAGGCTTTCCTGGATGAACTGGCCGCCAAAGAGCCTCCACGCGTCGTGAAACTGCCGCGCGCTCCGGGCGCCCGCGAATCCCGCTGGGCCCACCTGCTGTGCGGCGAGGTAACTGACACCGCCTACAGTGGCACCCCCTCGGGCTACGCCACAGCTCCCGGCCCAGCCGCCACCGAACTCCAGACCGAGCTCGCCGCCCTGCGTGAAGAGCAAGTCCGCATGGCCGCCGAGATCGCTGCGCTGCGTGGCATCGTGTCCCGGCTCGCCAACGAACTGGGCGTGGACGCCAGCGACCTCAGCGTCGACGGACGCACCGGGTAACCCCGGCTCCACTCACAGCGACAACACCAGTCCCACCGCCGCCAACAATGGGCTCAGCAGGCTCACCACGACATTCAGACCCATGGCCGGCTGCAAACCGGGCAGATCATCGGCATGTGCCCGGGTGCGCTGCCAGGCATTGAGCGCCAGCGGCAAGCCCAACACCGCCAAACCCGTGGCAGCAGGCCACCAGCCCAAGGCCACCCCCATCAGCACCGCGCCAAACGCCAGGCCGTACTGCAGGCCCAGCACCGGCACACTGCCCGCCGGCCCCAGCAACAGCGGCAAGGTACGACGCCCCACCGACCGGTCAGCCTCCACATCCGGAAACTGGTTGAGCAACAGCAGGTTGTTGGCCAGAAAGAACGGCAATGCCGACAAGGCCAACCCTTGCCACGACATCGCACCCGTCAGCACCACCTCGGTGCCCAGCAGCATCAAAGGCCCGAAACCCAAGCCCGGTGCCACCAGACACAGCCACGGGTGACGCGTCAGCCAAGGCGTGTACAACACCACCACGGCCACCCCCAGCAAGCCCAGCGGTGCCAGATCCCACCACAACGCCGGCCGGCTCACCACAAAGTACAGCCCCGTCAACACGGTGAACAACAAGGCGCCCCAGCCCATCGCCAGGGCCACCGGTGCCAGCGCGGGGTTTGCTGGCAACACCCCGCTGCCGCCGCTGAACGGCGTCCGCTGCGTACGCTGGTCCAGCCCACTGCGAAAGTCGTGATGCTCATTGAGCGCATTCACAGCCACATGCGCCGCCAGCGCCCCCAGTACGCACAACAACGCATCCAGCCCGTTCAGGCACATACCCTGTCGCGCCAGTTGCCACGCACTCCACGCCACGCCCAAAGCCATGCAGGCCGGCGTCATCAGCAGAAACGGCACCCGCGCCGGGCCCCACCAGGGATGCTCACTCGCCATGAATCAGCCCCTCACACCTGCCAGAGCTTCTTCCAACCCGCCAAGCCCAGCTTGCGCAGCGTCGCCTTGTTGGTCTCGTAAATGTCCTCGGCCTCGGGGAAGGCCTCGATCGCCCGGTCCAGGCTCTCTTCGCGGATCAGGTGCAGCGTCGGGTACGGGGCCCGGTTGCTGTAGTTCTCGATGTCATCAGCGTCCGCATCCGCAAACTGGTAATCCGGATGGAAGCTCGCCACCTGCAAGACCCCGTCCAGCTCCAGCTCTTCCACCGCAGCATCCACCACATCCAGGAAGTCATTGAAGTCCAGGAAATCCTGCAAGACCCCCGGGTGCACCAGCAAGGTCGTGTCCACCTCCTCGGGGTCGGCATCACGCAGGAAGGTCAGCTCCTCGATCAGGTCCTCCAGCAGCCCCTCCGGCGTGCTGGCGTCCGACACGCGGTAGCGCACCTGGTTTTTCACATGCACCCCTTTGGCAAACGGGCACAGGTTCAGGCCAATGACGGCCTTGACCAACCAGTTGCGGGTGTCCTCGATGACTGTGTCGTGTTCCATGCTCATGCCGCAATTGTCGCCCCTCACGACACCGTGCGCACAACCCCATCAGCAGACCTCATCGTCATATGCCAACTCTCCCCGACTGCGCACGACTGATCCTGCGCAAACAAAACCCCTAAACCAGGGAAATCAGACAGTTTGACGCGATACCCCAGGGGGCGTGCCACTAAAATGCTTGCCGTCTGGCCCTCAGATCATGCGAAAACGGCTCACCCTGTCAGCACAGGCGTTGTTTTTTGAAGGTCTCTCCACGACACATTCAAAAATACAACCTGCAGGAGTCCACGCATGAAAGTGCTGCTGATCGACGACCATCCCCTGATCCTGGCTGCCTTGCAGTCTGTCATTCAGGGCCTCGGAGACGGCGTCACCGTCGCCGCCGCTGACAGTGGCGCCAGCGCCCGCAAAGCCCTGCGCCAGGACTCCAGCTACGACCTCGTGCTCCTCGACCTGCACCTGGGCGACGCCGATGGTTTCGACCTGCTGGGCGAACTGCGCTCCCGCTACCCCGCCCTGCCTGTCGTGGTCATCTCCGCGTCGGACCGGACCAGCGATGTCATCCGCGCCATCGACATGGGCGCCATGGGCTTCGTGCCCAAACGCGCCACCAACGAAACCCTCGTCGAAGCGCTGCAACAAGTCATCTCCGGGGGGGTGTACGTTCCCCCCATGAGCATGGGCACCGAGCTCGACGCTCAGTTCAGCCAGTCTCCCCAAGTGCGCCAGGTCCAGCAAGAGTCCCGTGACTCGGGCTTCCAGACCATGCCCTCGCTACACCAGCTGGGCCTCACGCCTCGCCAGACCGATGTGCTGCATCTCCTGCTCAAAGGTCAGCCCAACAAACTGATCGCTCGCGAACTGGGCTTGTCAGTCGAGACCGTCAAAGACCACGTGGCCGCCGTGCTGCGTGCGCTGGGTGTCAGCTCGCGCACCCAGGCCGTGATCGCCGTCAGTCAGATTCTGCAAAAACAAAACGGCCTGCAGCACAGCAGCGCATGGCACGCCCGCTAACCCCCGTGGCAGAGGGCCTCCAGCCCCAGGCATACGCTGGCGCCAACACCGCACCCGATCTCCCGCCTTCTGGGCAGCCCAATCAAGCTGCGCTCATTCAGGACAGCACCCGCCTGGTCTATCGCCAGACCAGTGCCGCACTGCTGGGCCACTTCATCGGCTTCATCGTCACCGCGCTGGTGTACCGGGAGCACGTCCCCCCCACTTGGCTGTGGGCGTGGGGCAGCGCCTTCACCCTGCTCTGGATCGTCCGACTGCTCAATTTGCTCGGTCATGACCGCGCAACTCGCCGGGGCCCCATCGACGCGCAGCGCTGGCTTTATCGCTGGAACACCGGCGCCGTGTTGGGTGCGTGCCTGTGGAGTGTCGCTGCCGTGCTGTTCTACACGCACGGGGGAAACTTCGAGCGCACCGCACTGATGCTGACGATCTACTCGTTTGCGATTGGCTCGGTACCGTATATGTCTTCGCAGCCCAGGCTGTTCCTGGCCTGCATGGGCCTGTACTTCATCCCCATGATCACCCACACCGTCCTGATGGGTGGTGCTGACAACCTCTACCTCGCTGGCATCTGGTCCCTCATGTGCCTGTGCACACTGGCCTTGGGGCAAGCCTTTCACACCATGTTCGGTGAAATGGTGAGCCTGCGGGTGCACACCCAACAGCTTGCCCAACGCCTGGGCACGGAAATGGTGGCCGCCGAGAGCGCTCAGCATCAGGCTGAGCTCGCCAACCGTGCCAAAACCCAGTTCTTCGCGGCGGCCAGCCACGACCTGCGCCAGCCGCTTCACGCCCTCGGCCTGTTTGCCGAAGCCCTGCGCCAGCGTTGCAAGGACGACGAAGTGGCCCACCTCGTTCACAGCATCAACAGCTCCGTCGATGCCCTCGAAGGCCTGTTCAGCGAACTGCTCGACATCACCAAAATCGACACCGGTGGCATCGACGTCCGTCCCACGCACTTTCCTGTGCGCACCCTGTTCGAGCGTTTGCGCCTCAATTTCGAGCCGACCGCCTTTGAAAAGGGACTGTTCCTGCGCTTTCACGGTGCCCGCCACCACGCCTACGCCGACTCGCTCGTGGTCGAACGCATCCTGCGCAACCTCATCTCCAACGCCATCCGCTACACCGAAAGCGGTGGCGTCTTGGTCAGTTGCCGCACCCGAGGTGACCAGTTGTGTCTTCAAGTCTGGGACAGTGGCATCGGCATCTTGCCCAAAGAGCAAGAGCGCATCTTCGATGAGTTCTATCAGCCCCAGAGCAAACGTCCACTTGAGCCGCATCACCGCAAAGGTCTGGGCCTCGGCTTGGCCATCGTCAAACGCCTGGCAAGGCTCATGGATGCGCCGCTGAGCCTGCGCTCCCGCGAGGGCCGTGGCACCGTCTTCACCCTGCTGCTGCCGATCGGCAAACCGGTGCGTACCAACCCCACCGAAACGGCCAGCAGATCACGTCCTCCTGCCACCCTCGATCGGCGTCACATCGTCATCGTCGAAGACGAACCCTCCGTAGTCGAAGGACTGGAAATTCTGCTCAAAGGCTGGGGGGCCACCGTCATCGCCTTCGACACCCTCGATGCCGCAGAGGCATGGGCACACCAAACCGACCGTCGCCCAGACCTGCTGATTGCCGACTACCTCCTGCCAGAGCAACGCACCGGTATCGAGGTCATCCACCTCATGCGAACGCGGTTCGGTTCAGACTTGCCGGTGATCATGATCACCGGCAGCACCATGAACGGTCACGAAGACCAGGCTCTCAACGAAAATTTCCACCTGTTGCTCAAACCAGTCATCCCCACACGACTGCGAGCCTTGATCGCGTTCAAGCTCGGGCAGCACTGAACGCCTCAATCACCCCCCGCACAGCGCGCGTCGTGCCTCGGCATACTCGGCCTTCAGGCGCGCCACCAGCGCCGCAGCAGGCAGCACCTGTTTGACGGCACCCACGCCCTGACCCGAACCCCAGATGTCCTTCCAGGCCTTGACGCGCTTGCCATCACGGTCGCTGCCGAAGCTCATCTCACTGGGATCACCCTCGCCCAGTTGCTCAGGATCCAAGCCCGCATTGACGATCGAGCCACGCAGATAGTTGCCATGCACGCCAGTGAACTTGCTGCTGTAGACGATGTCTGCGCTGCTGCTTTCGACAATCATCTGCTTGTAGCCCTCGGCCGCACGCGC
>CAYOJR010000053.1:0-3573 GCA_964404335.1 uncultured Aquabacterium sp. | reverse complement strand
TGCGCAATCACCAGCTTCGGATTGCTGATGATGAACAGGGGCGAAGCAATCACCGGGAAAGGCACACGCTTCAGAACATCGGGCAAAGCCATGAAATCTCCTCAACCAAAAAAAATGCCCCCACCGGTCAGGACCGAATGAGGGCATCGGATATGTCGTTCAATCCCGTCAGGTGATTGTCCGACAACTCAGACTGTCAGTGCTCAGAAAGCGTCCAACGGCATCGCCGTCACACTCTCGCCACCGTTCAGGATGGTGTCACGCAACGAAGCCACGCGAGCCAAGATGTGGTCGCCATAGAAACGAGCCGTGGCAATCTTGGCCGTCATGAACGCCGCGTCTTCACCTGTCGCGAGCTTGTCTTCGGCGATGATCAGCGAACGGGCCATCTGCCAGCCAGCCACCAGATTGGCGGTCAGCATCAGATAGGGCACCGAACCGGCAAACACCGCATTCGGGTTGCTCTTGACGTTGGCCAGCACGAAGTCCACCACCTGCAGGAAGGACTCGCGAGCGGGCTTCAACTGAGTGGCCAGCTTCTTGCCAGCGGCGCTGTCGCGACCAGCCAGTTGGGCTTCCACTGCAGCGATCTGAGCGGCCACAGCCTTGGCAACGGCGCCACCATCACGGGCAGTCTTGCGACCCACCAGGTCGTTGGCCTGGATGGCGGTCGTGCCTTCGTAGATCGGCAGGATGCGCGAATCGCGGTAGTACTGAGCGGCACCGGTTTCTTCGATGAAGCCCATGCCACCGTGCACCTGCACACCCAGCGAGGTCACTTCCACCGAGTTCTCGGTCGAGAAACCCTTGATCAGCGGCACCAGGAACTCATAGAAGGCCTGCGCCTTCTTGGCCTCTTCGGCGTTCGGGTTGTTGTGCGCGTTGTCATACGCAGCGGCACCCACCAAGGCCATCGCGCGCTCACCCTCGATCAGTGCACGCATGGTCATCAGCATGCGCTGCACATCAGGGTGGTGAATGATGGCCACGGATTCCTTGGCCGAACCGTCCACCGGACGCGACTGCACGCGGTCACGGGCATAGGCCACGGCGTGCTGGTAAGCACGCTCGGACACCGCGATGCCCTGCATGCCGACGTCATAGCGGGCAGCGTTCATCATGATGAACATGTATTCCAGGCCACGGTTTTCTTCACCGACCAGATAGCCGATGGCGCCCGGGCCCACTTCGCCCTTGTCGTCGCCATACACCAGCACTGCGGTCGGCGAAGCCTTGATGCCCAGCTTCTCTTCGATGGAAGCGCAATACACGTCGTTGCGCTTGCCCAGCGAACCGTCGGCGTTGACCATGAACTTGGGCACCACGAACAGCGAGATGCCCTTCACGCCTTCGGGCGCATCGGGGGTACGCGCCAGCACCAGGTGAACGATGTTCTCCACCATGTCGTGCTCACCGTAGGTGATGAAGATCTTCTGGCCGGAGATGCGGTAGGTGCCGTCGTCTTGCTTGACAGCCTTGGAACGCACCAGTGCCAGGTCCGAACCGGCTTGGGGCTCGGTCAGGTTCATCGTGCCGGTCCACTTGCCCGACACCATGTTCGGGATGTAGCGGGTCTTCAGCTCATCGCTGCCTGCGGTCAGCAGCGCTTCGATGGCACCACCGGTCAGGATGGCGCACAGCGAGAAGCTCAGGTTGGCCGCCATCATGTGCTCCACGCACGCAGCGCCAATGATCTTGGGCAGGCCCTGACCGCCGTACTCGGCGGGTTGACCCAGACCTTGCCAGCCGCCTTCGGCCAGCGCCTGATAGGCTTCCTTGAAACCCTTGGACGCACGCACGACGCCGTTGTCCCAGGATCCGTGATCCTGGTCACCCGACCAGTTCAGAGGCGCAACCACGCCCTCGTTGAACTTGGCCGACTCTTCCAGCACAGCCTGGGCGGTTTCGTAGCCAGCATCTTCAAAACCGGGGATGGTGGCAACCTGATCGATGCCAGCCAGCTCCTTCATGCAGAAGAGCTGGTCTTTGACGGGAGCGCGAAAACTCATGATTGTTCTCCGATAAAGGAAAAGGGGCGCCTCGAAAGACGCCCCCGCAGACTCAATGATGCAGACCAGCGCCTGACACCTTGCCTGGATTACAGAGCCTTGACCAGCTCGGGGACAGCCACGAACAGGTCTGCTTCCAGACCGAAATCGGCCACCTGGAAGATCGGGGCTTCCGGATCCTTGTTGATGGCGACGATGACCTTGGAGTCCTTCATGCCGGCCAAGTGCTGGATGGCGCCCGAGATACCGCAGGCGATGTACAGCTCAGGCGCAACGATCTTGCCGGTCTGACCGACTTGCAGGTCGTTGGGAGCGTAGCCAGCGTCCACAGCAGCGCGCGAGGCACCGATGGCGGCACCCAGCTTGTCAGCCAGCGGAGGCAGCACTTCATTGAACTTGTCAGCCGAACCCAGTGCGCGGCCACCCGACACGATCACCTTGGCGGCGGTCAGGTCAGGACGCTCGGACTTGGTCACTTCGCGACCCACGAACGAAGACTTGCCCGAATCGCCTACAGCAGCGATGGCTTCCACGGCAGCGGAACCACCGGTGGCAGCAGCAGCGTCGAAAGCGGTACCACGAACGGTCAGCACCTTGACGGCGTCAGCCGATTGCACGGTGGCAATGGCGTTACCGGCGTAGATGGGACGCTCGAAGGTGTCGCCCGAAACCACCTTGGTGATTTCAGAGATCTGGGCCACGTCCAGCTTGGCAGCCACGCGGGGAGCCACGTTCTTGCCCGAAGCGGTGGCGGGGAACAGGATGTGGCTGTAGCCCGAAGCCACGGCCAGCACTTGCTCAGCCACGTTCTCAGCCAGGCCGTCGGCCAGTTGAGCACCGTCAGCGTGCAGGACCTTGGAAACGCCAGCGATTTGAGCAGCAGCAGCGGCAGCGGCACCAGCATTGGCACCAGCCACCAGCACCACCACGTCGCCACCGAGGGCCTTGGCAGCGGTCACCACGTTGAGGGTGGCACCCTTGATGCTGTTGTTGTCGTGTTCAGCAATAACGAGAGCGGTCATGGGTTATCTCCTCAGATCACTTTGGCGACGTTCTTGAGCTTGTCGACCAGGGTGGCCACGTCGGCCACCTTGATGCCAGCAGAACGCTTGGCCGGTTCGGCCACGCTCAGGGTCTTGATACGGGGGGCCACGTCCACACCCAGGTCAGCCGGCTTCACGGTGTCCAGGGGCTTCTTCTTGGCCTTCATGATGTTGGGCAACGTCACGTAGCGAGGCTCGTTCAGACGCAGGTCGGTGGTGACCACGGCCGGCAGGCTCAGGGACACGGTTTCCAGACCACCGTCGACTTCGCGGGTCACATTGACCTTGTCGCCAGCGACTTCCACCTTGGAAGCGAAGGTGCCTTGGGGCAGACCCGCCAGGGCAGCCAGCATCTGGCCAGTCTGGTTGGAGTCGTCGTCAATGGCTTGCTTGCCCAGGATGACCAGCTGAGGCTGTTCCTTGTCGACCAGCGCCTTGAGCACCTTGGCCACGGCCAGGGGCTGCACTTCGGCGTCGGTTTCCACCAGGATGCCGCGGTCGGCACCGATGGCCATGGCGGT
>CAYOJR010000052.1:7111-12999 GCA_964404335.1 uncultured Aquabacterium sp. | reverse complement strand
GTCACGACCATGTCGGTCGGGGTGATCAGGTCTTCGGTGCCCAGCTCTTGCGCGTTGTGCTCGATGGTCGAGCGACGGGCGCCCAGCTTGGTCTGGCCGAATTCCTGGCGGATGGCCGACAGCTCGTCACCGATGATGACCGACACGCGCTCGGGCTTGGCCAGGATGTCCAGCAGATCGGCGATCTGGGCCATGACGTCCTTGTACTCGCCGATGATCTTGTCCTGCTCCAGCCCGGTCAGGCGTTGCAGGCGCATCTGCAGGATTTCGCCGGCCTGGTCTTCGGACAGGCGGTACAGGCCGTCGGGCTGCATGCCGAAGCTCAGCGGCAGGCCTTCCGGACGGTAGAGCTGGGCGTCGCCTTCGGTGCGAGACAGCATCTCGCGCACCAGACCCGAGTCCCAGCTCTTGCTCATCAGCGCGGCCTTGGCCACCGGCGGGGTGGGCGAGGTCTTGATGGTCTCGATGAACTCGTCGATGTTGGCCAGCGCCACGGCCAGGCCTTCCAGCACGTGACCGCGTTCGCGCGCCTTGCGCAGCTCGAACACGGTGCGGCGGGTGATGACCTCGCGGCGGTGCTCCAGGAAGACCGTGATCAGGTCCTTGAGGTTGCACAGCTTGGGCTGGCCGTCGATCAGGGCGACCATGTTGATGCCGAAGGTGTCCTGCAACTGGGTCTGCTTGTACAGATTGTTGAGGATGACCTCGGGCACTTCGCCGCGCTTGAGCTCGATCACCACACGCATGCCGGACTTGTCGGACTCGTCCTGGATGTGGCTGATGCCTTCGATCTTCTTTTCATTGACCAGCTCGGCGATGCGCTCGAGCAGGGTCTTCTTGTTCACCTGGTAGGGGATCTCGTCGACGATGATCGCCTGGCGATCGCCCTTGCCGATGTCTTCAAAGTGCACGCGAGCGCGCATCACCACACGACCGCGACCGGTGCGATAGCCCTCGCGCACGCCCGACATGCCGTAGATGATGCCGGCTGTGGGGAAGTCGGGGGCCGGGATGATCTCCATCAGCTCGTCGATCGAGCAGTCCGGGTTCTTGAGCGAGTGCAGGCATGCGTCGACGACCTCATTGAGGTTGTGCGGCGGAATATTGGTGGCCATGCCCACCGCGATGCCGGCCGAGCCGTTGATCAGCAGATTGGGCAGGCGGGCCGGCAATACCAGCGGCTCTTTTTCGGAGCCGTCGTAGTTCGGGCCGAAATTGACCGTTTCCTTGTCGATATCGGCCAGCATCTCGTGGGCGATCTTGGACAGGCGGATTTCGGTGTAACGCATGGCGGCGGCACTGTCGCCGTCCACCGAGCCGAAGTTGCCCTGGCCATCGACCAGCATGTGGCGCAGCGAAAAGTCTTGCGCCATGCGCACGATGGTGTCGTACACCGCCAAGTCGCCGTGCGGGTGATATTTACCAATGACGTCACCAACGATACGGGCCGACTTCTTGTAAGGGCGGTTCCAGTCGTTGTTGAGTTCGTGCATCGCGAACAGCACGCGACGATGAACCGGCTTGAGGCCATCACGTGCATCGGGCAGGGCCCGGCCCACGATCACGCTCATCGCGTAATCGAGGTACGAACGCCGCATCTCCTCTTCGAGGCTGATGGGCAGGGTTTCCTTGGCGAATTGCGTCATGCGTGCTTCACGGTGAAAAGAGGCATTCTGAAAGCTGAAACCGTCAGGGCATCATGGTCTTCACGTCGATGGGGTCGCCCCGAAAAGACGAGTCCGCATCATGTGGAATAGACCATTGTAATTGGCCGACCATGTCGCCGACGCACAACAATCTGCAAGGGGGACCGCGCAGCAAGCGTTCGGTCTTTGAGAGCTAATTTCGCTATGGCACAATGATTTCGTAATGTGCCCTTGGTTCACCCCTCGGGCGACCGGTGCCATCACTGGGTCGGTCTGTTGCCCGTTCAGGGTGCTTCGCAGTTTTGCAGACTGCGTTCTTAATATCGTGAGGACTCGCATGATCAAGCTCAATCAAGTCGCTGCTCTGTTTGCCACTGCTGCCCTGGCCGGTGGTGCTTTCGCTCAAACCGTAGACAACTGGCGCGGCACCGACGGCACCGTGTGGAAGAACGGCACCAATGAGTATTGCTGGCGTGATGCCAACTGGACCCCGGCGACCGGCGTTCAAGGCTGCGACGGCGTGCCAAGCCCTGTGGCTCCGGCTCCTGCCGCGCCTGCTCCTGTGGCAGCCCCCGCTCCGGCTGCTCCCGCTCCGGCACCCGCTCCGGCTGCTGCTCCCGCAGCCCCTGCCACTGAAAAGGTGAGCTTCGCTGCTGACGCCTTCTTCGACTTCAACAAGACTGCCCTGAAGCCCGAAGGCAAGGCCAAGTTGGACGATCTGGCTGACAAGGTTCAGGGCCTGAATCTGGAAGTCGTGATCGCTGTGGGCCACACCGACTCCGTGGGCTCTGATGCCTACAACGACAAGCTGTCGATGAAGCGTTCTGAAGCCGTCAAGGCCTATCTGGCTGACAAGGGCGTCGACGCCACCAAGATCTACACCGAAGGTAAGGGCGAGAAGCAACCCGTGGCAGACAACAAGTCTGCCGATGGCCGCGCCAAGAACCGTCGCGTGGAAATCGAAGTGGTCGGTACCCGCAACAAGTAATTGTTGCGCTGCCTGGGTGACTCTCAAGGGTCACCCGGTGGTCACGAAAAACCCCGCCTTGGCGGGGTTTTTTCATGGCGCCTCCGGCAGGTACCAGAGCGCACTCTTGCTTGCGGGGCAGCTTAAACCAGTGCCACATCCTTGCCAGTCAGGCGCTTGGCCAGCTGGGTGGCCAGCCGGTTGGCAGTGCCGTAAATCGACAACTGGGGGTTGGCGCCAATGCTGGTCGGGAACACCGACCCGTCGTGTACCGACACGTTGTCGAGTTGCCAGTGCACGCCGTCCGGACGCACCACGCCTTGCGTCTCGCTGGCGGCCATGCCGCATCCACCCATGACGTGGGCGCTGCCGGCTCCCGCGAGTAGTGGCTTCATGTCGAAGCGTGCAATGGCTTCCTTGGCGGTGGCCCAGGTGTTGTAATCCTCGCTCTGCTCGTGGAAGGGGCGAACCGCGCGCGCCCCCGCTGCAAACTGGATCTCGGCCATGGCCAGCATCGAGCGACGGAAACCGTCGAGCACGTAGTCGGTCAAGGGGTAGTCCAGCACCGGTGAGCCATCCAGGTGCATGCGGACCTTGCCGCCCACCGACTCAGGGTGGAAGCCGTCCCGCATCAGGGACAGCATCATCTGCGTGTGTGGGTATTGTTTGAAGCGCGCCATCAGGCGTTCACCGTGCCCTCCGAGCAAGACCGATGCGAGGCCAGGGTGCAGCGGGGCAGCCTCTATCTTGAACCCGATCGGCCCCTGCAGTGGGGCGTCATGCACGAAGTGGTCTGAATACAGGGATTGCGGGGCACCTTGCCAGGCTTCGACCCGTTCGTCGAAGATGGCCGCCGAGAAGTTCACGGGGTGGAGGAAGGTGCGGCTGCCCAGCAGACCATGTGGATCGGGTGCATCGGAGCGTCGCAACAAGGCCGGGGAGTTGATGGCCCCACCGGCCACCACGTAGTGGCGTGCGGTGACACGCATGGTGTGATCCGAGACCTTGTCCCCATTGAGCCGGATGGGGACGCACACCAGCGCTGCCACTCGCCCATTCTGAATGTCGAACTTCTGGGCACGTGTCTGGTAGAACAACCTGGCGCCTGCGTCCAGTGCAGCCGGAATGGATGTGACCAGCATCGACTGTTTGGCGTTGGTGGGGCAACCCAGGCCGCAGGAGCCCAGGTTCCAGCAGCCCTTCACATTGCGCGGGATCACCGACGACGAGATGCCCAGTTTCGTGGCCCCCTTGCGCAGCACCTCGTTGTTGAGGTTGGACGGCACGGTCCAGGGCGTCATGTTCAGGCGCTGCTCGGCCTGCGCGAACCAAGGCGCCATGGCCTCGCTGGTGTAATCGCTCAGACCGAATACCTCCTGCCAATGCCGCAACGTGCTGTCAGGGGTACGGAAGGAGCTGGTCCAGTTGATGACGGTGGTGCCGCCCACGCAGCGGCCTTGCAGGACGCTGATGGCGCCGTCCATGGTGCGGCGTGCGGCCGACTCCTGGTAGAGGGTGCGGTAGGCCTCTGACTCCTTCTGATTGAAGTCAGTGCTGGTGCGCAGTGGCCCTTCTTCGATCAGGACCACATCCAGGCCGGCGCGTGTGAGGAGCTCGGCTGTGATGCCGGCTCCGGCACCGGTGCCGATGATGGCCACATCACATTGAATCTGCGCGGGTAGGCCTTGTTCTCCGTGGGTGGTTTTCCAGCCGCGTGCCAGGCCCTCGCGGAAGGGGTCGGGAAGCTTGCTCATATGTCGAGAGGTCCGGGATAGCCAGTCAGGGGCCAGTTGGCGCTGTGGGTGAAGAAGCTCATGCAGGTCAGTCCGCGTACCACCTGGTAGGTGAGGCGTTGCGTGGGCAAGGGGTTGAGGCGCATGGTCTCGAGCGCACGCGCAATCTGTGCATCGCTGGACTCACGCCACGAACTCCCCAGGTCGGTCAGCATGTAACGGGTCGGAGGGTTGCCCAGCAAACCGAGAACAGCGTTGATCTGAATCTGCATCACGGCGGGCATGCCGTGAATGAAATCTTCCAGGTTGTCCAGGTGGGTGTTCAGCACGGCTTCGCGCTCGCGCGGGTCCTGGGGGAGCATCGGGCCGAGCAGGCCCCGCGCCAGTCCGTGGCATACGTCGCGCCCGTGCGAGGTGAACTTGCCGTGGTGCAGGCCCCTATGCCAGAACACCAGCCCTCCCAGCGCTGCACCGACTGCACCGATGGCCAGCGCCGTTTTCAGGAACCAGCGTCTCTTGGGCATCAGGGGATGGTCTATGGCGCGGTCAACCATGTTGTGTGCTTTCGGTTGAAATTCTCAAATAGGAAACATTGTGAGTCAAATTGGTGGGGCGGTGGGTTCTGGTAACTTGGCGTAAACCCGTGCTTGAGCGGTGCCAAAACGCACTTGTTCGGGTGGTGTTCGGCAAAAATCAAACGCGGAGACCTTGATTCAAGGGTGAACCCCAGGGTCTAGGTGTTGCAGAATTCATGGTCCAGTGGAGCGCCTGCTTCGGCTGTTGCATTGGCATTGAATTCAGACGTAACCGATCAGACAAGAGGACGACGATGACGAGTACCAAACCCTGGCTTGCCCACTACGAACCAGGCGTGCCCGCCGAAATCAACCCAGAAGAGTATTCTTCTCTGGCCGAACTGCTTGACCAGTCGTTCAAGCAGTTCGCCCAGCGCGACATGGCGTCCTTCATGGGCGTGCATTGGACGTTCCGTCAGGTTGATGAACTGTCGAATGCGATGGCAGCCTGGTTGCAGGCTCAGGGTTTGGCCAAGGGTGCCCGTGTGGCGCTGATGATGCCCAATGTGCCCCAGTATGTGGTAGCCATCGCAGCGGTGCTGCGTGCAGGCTATGTGGTTGTCAACGTCAACCCGCTCTACACCCCGCGTGAACTGGAACACCAGCTCAAGGACTCGGGTGCTGAGGCCATCGTCATCCTCGAGAACTTTGCGACCACCCTGCAAGAGGTGGTGGCCCGTACCCCGATCAAGCGCATCGTGCTGGCCTCCATGGGTGACATGCTGCCTTTCCTGAAGGGGGCGCTGGTCAATTTTGTGGTGCGCAACGTCAAGAAGATGGTGCCGGCCTACAGCCTGCCGAACAATGCCAAGTGCACGCTGACGACCTTCAAGGACGTGGTGACCAAGGGTCGTTCGATGAAGTACACCCGTCCGTCGTTGAAGCCTACGGATGTGGCCTTCCTTCAGTACACCGGTGGTACGACAGGCGTCTCCAAGGGGGCCACGCTGCTGCACCGCAACGTCGT
>CAYOJR010000052.1:2804-7011 GCA_964404335.1 uncultured Aquabacterium sp. | reverse complement strand
TCGATCGGCTATCCGCTGCCCTCGACCGAGGTGGCCATTCTGGACGACGATGGCAACCATCTGCCCATCGGCGGCGTGGGCGAAATCTCCATCCGTGGCCCGCAGGTGATGGCCGGCTACTGGCAGCGTGACGATGAAACCGCGAAGGTCATGACCTCTGACGGCTTCTTCCGCACCGGTGACATCGGCATCATGGACGAGCGCGGCCAGGTTCGCATCGTGGATCGCAAGAAGGACATGATTCTGGTGTCGGGCTTCAACGTGTATCCCAATGAAGTCGAGCAGGTGGTCAACTTGCACCCCGGCGTGCTGGAGTGCGCCGCTGTGGGCGTGCCCGATGCCAAGGCTGGCGAAGCGGTGAAGCTGTTCGTGGTGCGCAAGGACACGACGCTGACCGAAGAGGCGCTCAAGGCCTACTGCCACGAGCAACTGACCGGCTACAAGTGCCCCAAGTACATCGAGTTCCGCACTGACCTGCCCAAGACCAACGTGGGCAAGATCCTGCGCCGCGAACTGCGCGACGAGAAGAAATAACCGAGGCAACTGGCTGGGGCAAGGCCCCGGCCGGCAACCGAGGAGACAAGCAGAAGGCCGCTGCCCCGCAAGGGGTGGCGGCCTTCTTGCATGGGGCTGTCTTGAACACCCTCCAAGGAGGGCCTCCTCTTTGGGGGATAGGAGACCTTTAAGAATTGTTGAAGAAGCATTTACGAAACGGGTGAGCCTGGTTTTTCTACAGTGGTTTCCGTCCACCACAACAGCCCGGCCTGGACGCCGGGTGTCACACAGGAAGAACCACCATGAACGCTCACCATTCCGACTTCGACGGCGCTGTTCTGACGACGCGCTTCAATCTCTATCAGGCTGTACACAAGGGCCTGCGCGCCTTCATGGCCGACACCTTGGTCCGTGTGGGGCGCACCGATGCGACCGATCCGCTGGATCGCGCCGATTGCGCCGAGCAGGTTCGCATCCTGCTGCACTTGTGTGGCGAGCACCTGGTGCACGAGAACCGCTTCATCCACACGGCGATGGAGCGCCGTGCACCCGGCAGCACCGGGCAGGCCGAGACGGAACACATCGCGCATGTGGCCGAGATCGCGGGCCTGCGCAGGGTGCTGGCCCAGGCCGAGGGGGCCTCACCGGCGCAGCGTGACGCCTACTGGCTTCGGCTGTATCACGCCTTGAGTCAGTTCGTGGCAGACAACCTGATCCACATGCTGCTGGAGGAGCAGACGCACAACGCCGTGCTGTGGGCGCACCACAGCGATGAGGAGCTGATCGCTGTGCACGATGAATTGGTGGCCAGCATCCCGTCCGAGGAAATGGCGGTGCATTTCCGCTGGATGCTGCCGAGTGTGTCGCATGCCGAGCGCGTGGGCATGTTGCAGGGCATGCGTCAGGGCATGCCGCCTGAGATCTTCGCCTCGCAACTCGAGATGGCGCGTCCCTTGCTGGATGCGCGGGCCTGGCAAAAGCTGAAAGCGGCGTTCCAGCAGGATCTGACCGTACCTCAGGAGGCAAGGGCCTGAGCCTTGTCGAGGTTCAGCTGTCCATGAACTGAGGCAGCACCGGCTGTGACACCTGCAACTGGAAGCGCCCCCGTCCGGTCTTGTGCATGCGGATGAAGTCGGTGCGCTCAGCCAGGCGGCGCTGCAGCAGCACCAGACGCGCTTCCAGGTTGTCTGCGATGTCGGGCAACCCCAAGTCGGGAGCGAGACGCAGTTCGCGGTTGGTGAACTGGTCGCGGCCTTCCTGTTGCATCAGTTGCAGGAGCTTCCAGAAGATAGCGCCGGCGACGCCCTTGATAAGGTAGTCCTCGTCCAGAAAGATGCTGTGATCGGCCTTGAAATAGCGCACCCGCACCGGCTTGTCGGACGCCGACGCTGGGGTGGGTGGGCGCGCAGGCGGGCGGGGCGACTCGTCCGCCATGGGGTCGACCGCGGCGGCACAGGCAAAGGTGCGGGCCATCCAGCCGAACTGGTGCGCGAGGATCTGCAGCATGTCCTCGTCGTCGTACGAGAAGCGCAGGTCCTCGGGACTCTCCACATAGAGGACACCGTACAAGGTTTCGCCCGCCAGGATGGGTACGGCCAGTTGGCTTCGGCTTTCCGGCAGACCGGGCATGGGGATGGCCGTTTCCAGTTGGTGGTGCAGCCCCAGCGCCTGGGCGCTGTCGCGCACGGCCTTGCCATAGGTGTACTCGCTGGTCATGTGCGAGATGCGGATCGGTGTGCGCTCGCGCGCGGCCACCCCGATCACGCCATGGCCCATCGGGATCTCGGAGCCGACGCCGCTGGTGGGGTAGCCACGGCTGGCCACTGTGAAGAGCCGCTCGCCCGCTTCATCGAGCTTGAGGACCATGGTGTGCTCGATCTGGGCGATGGTCTGCAGCGCCGAGAGGGTGTTGTCCAGCAACTCGTCCAGGTCACGGCTGGCATCGAGCAGGGCGCTCATCTGACGCAGGCTAGGCAGGGTGTCGTTCACGGAAACGGCCTGCAGGTGCTGTGGCGTGTGGGTGTCGATCTGCTCGACCTGATAGATGTCCGCACCCCGCAAGCGAAAGACCTCGGCCATGCCGGTGTGGGAGGCGATGCCAGCCAGCTTGGCCTTCATGCTCTCGAACAGCGGGCCGCTGGTTTCGGTGCGCAGGTAACGCACATGCAGGCGATAGCTGGTCCCCGAGAAGGGGTCCACCACCTTCAGCACCGCATGGGGGTTGGACAGGATGTTGTGCCGCGTCTTGTTGAAGAACTGGAAGGTGGTCGCGAGGTGCTGGTGGTCCACATATTGCACCTGCGACAGATAGGCGATGTTGGGCGTGCCATCGGGTGCGCAGGTGGCCAGCGTGCTGGGGATGGCGCCTTCGAAACAGGCGCGCAGCGGCGTGATGTTGACGCTCATGCCGCCTCCTGCCCAACCGGTTGCCCTGCGCGGGGCCCTGGTGTCTGTTCGAACACCGCATCGGGCTGGAAGCTGATGGCCACCATCTGATCAGCTTCGACCGCCATGTAGGCCTCGGCAAACGGGCGCGGGTGCCCGATGCGCACGATGCCGTCGATGAAGGCGTCGCGGTAGCGCTGGATGTCGAGCATGTCGTCGGCGTTGACGGCCGACAGCGCAATCTGGCAGCCCTTGATCTGGATGGCCGCCTCGGTTTCGGGCAGACAGAACACCACGGCGATGGCGTCTTGCACGAGGACGTCCTGGAGCAATTGGCGCACCTCCTCCCGGCGCACGAACAGGGTCAGGCGCTGTCGATCAGAAGACACCCGGCAGGCAAAGCCACGGCAGGAGCTGGGACGGTGGTCGGCCGAAGCGGAGGCCAGGTCAATGGCCACCTCCCGCTCGATGAAGGCGACAGTGGTGTCGGAGAGCAAGGGGGTGGACATGGTGGCGAACGGACGAAGGGGTGTCAGTCCTGAAGAAACAGGGCTTGCAGGTCGCTGAGGAAGTCAAAGCCTTTGTCGGTGGGCCAGGCGCGGGCCAGATCCCGTTGCAGCAGGCCCTTGGCCTCGGCCTCGGCCAGTGGCTGCTGGATGCTGGCCAGGGTCAGGCCGGTGCGCTCGGCAAAGCGCAGCAACTCGAAGCCGTCCTTCAGGCGCAGGGCATTCATCATGAACTCGAACGCCCGCGATTTCAATGGCACATCCTGCTCGTTGGAGCAGGCCAGGCCTTGCACGGCCTTGTCCATGTAGGCGGCAGGCTCGCGCCAGCGCACCTGGCGCACGATGCGGTCGGGAAAGCTGATCTTGCTGTGGGCGCCAGCCCCGATCCCCAGGTAGTCGCCAAACTGCCAGTAGTTCAGGTTGTGCGCGCACTGATGGTCCGGGCGGGCATAGGCCGAGACCTCGTAGCGCTGCAGGCCGGCCGCCGCGGTGCGCTCGATCAGGTGGTCCAGCATGTCGAAGGCGGTGTCCTCGTCGGGCAGACCTTTGGGTGGCTGGGTGGCGAAGCGGGTGTTCGGCTCCAGCGTGAGGTGGTAGAGCGACAGGTGCGGCGGTTCGAAGGCCAGGGCCTGCTGGATGTCGGTCTCCAGATCAGAGGCAGATTGGCTTGGCAGCGCGTACATCAGGTCGAGGTTGAAGGTCTCGAAGTGCTGCTGGGCTTCTTCGACTGCCGCGATGGCCTGGGCGCGGTTGTGGACGCGACCCAGGGCCTGCAGCTTGGAATCGTCAAAGCTTTGCACGCCAATCGACAGGCGGTTGAC
>CAYOJR010000052.1:0-2704 GCA_964404335.1 uncultured Aquabacterium sp. | reverse complement strand
GTGGGACGCCATTTGTTCCAGCAGCCAGGCGTTGTTGGCCGGGTCGATCTGCTCGCGGCTGGCACCCTCCGGGATGCGCCCGGCGTCTACGGCATGGCGCGCCGAGCGCACGCCCGGTGCACCGCCCAGCGCGTTCACGCACAGGCCGGAGTCATCGGCCAGGGCCGGTCCGCATCCCAGTCGGGCGGCATGGCGGGCCTTGGCCAAGGCGTTTTCGACAAAAGTGATGTGGGGCTCTTCTGCTTCGGGGATGCCCAGGACGCCTTGCGTGACCAGCTCCACCCCCAGCGGGGCGATCAGGGTTTGCAGTTCGCGCAGTTTCTTGGCGTTGTTCGATGCCAGGATCAGTCGTTTGCTCATCGGGAGTCAGCTGAAATTCGGTCAGGTCCCGTTCGGGCGCCTGACCGCGCTGTTGGCGCGATGGCGTTTCCGGTCAGGGTTTGCGGGTGCCGCCATTGGCCGAGCGGCGAATGGCTTCGTTGATCTCGCGGATCGATCGCTCGATGGCCGCTTCGTCAAGATCGTCGTCCTCAGCATTGTCGCCGGGCCCGACGCCACCACCAATCGTGGCCTGGATGGTCGATGCAAAGACCTCATCACCGAGTTCATGGGTGGACACGCCGGGCTTCTCTTCGTCGCTGGCTGATTCCCACTCCATCGCGATGATGGTGACGTTGTCGCATTTGGCGCCACCGTTGCGCAGAGCCACTTCAACCAGTTCAGGCACCGCCTCGGCGATGGGACTGGACGAGAGGTGATCGGTGATGACGTCGTCTTCGACCGTGCCCCATAGACCGTCCGAGCACAGCAAGATGCGGTCGCCCTCTTGCAACATCAGCGGGCCAGAGGTGTCGACCACCGGTTTGCCGGGGCTGCCCAGGCAGGTGAACAGCACGTTGCGGTTGAAGCGGTCGTTGGGCAGGGCGCTGTGCCCCAGGGTTTGCTGCAACTCGGAGTAGGAGTGATCGCGGGTGCGGGCAATCAACTTGTTGCCTCGCACGAGATAGAGTCGTGAGTCACCACAATGCGCCCAGTAGGCCATGTTGCCTTGCAAGATGCATGCGACCAGCGTGGTGCGGGGGTTGTCGATCAGCCCTTTTTCGCTGGCGTAACGCAGCAACTGGTGGTGCCCGGCCATGATGGCGTCTTGCAGAAAACGCAGCGGATCGGCCAGCACGGGTTTGGCATCGCGCTGGAACATCGCGGCCATGGTCTGCAGGGCCAGTTGCGAGGCGACTTCGCCCTCGGGGTGCCCGCCCATGCCGTCGGCCAGGGCAAACAGCCCGGCGTCGCGCGTGTAGCAGTAGCCCATGCGGTCTTCGTTCTTCTCACGGCCGCCCTTGCGGCTGATCTGGTAGACGGAGAACCTCATGTTTTGGCACCGGTTTTCAGGTTTTCAAGTTGCAGCTTGACCCGCTCGGCGAAGGTGAGCTTGGAGTACCGGCGCTCGGTTTCGCGTGCCAATTCCTTTTGCAGGGCGAAGACGCTCTGGGGGCGGGCCAGCGGGTCGAGCGACATGCACCACTCGGTCACCTCGATGAGGTTGTCGGAGTACACATTGCGCAACCGCGACAGCGACAGACCCAGGCGGTCTTTCTCGATGCGCTGCGGCGCATCGTTGGGCGGGTAGCCCTGCATGCAGGCGTAGATGCAGGCGCCGATGGCGTAGATGTCGGTCCAGGGGCCCAGCGAGCCGTCGCGGCGGTACATCTCGGGCGCTGCAAAGCCGGGCGTATACATCGGGCGGATGAAGTTGCCTTCCTTGCTCAGCACTTCACGCGCCGCGCCAAAGTCCAGCAGCACCGCCTTGTTGTCGTTGGTGATGAAGATGTTGGCGGGCTTGATGTCCAGGTGCAGCATCTTGTACTGATGGACGATACGCAGGCCGCGCAGGATCTCGTCGAACAGCGAGCGGATGGTGGACTCGCGGAACACCTTGTCGCGCTTGAGTTCGCGGGCGGTGACGATGAAGTCCTGCAAGGTGTCGCCCTGCAGGTAGTTCATCACCATGTACACGGTTTCGTTTTCGCGGAAGAAGTTGTAGACCGACACCACGCTGGGGTGGGCGATCTGGGCCAGCGAGCGGCCTTCTTCAAAGAAACTTTTCAGGCCCAGGCGGTACAGGGGCTGTTTGTCAGGCTTGACGCGGGGAATGAGCTCTCCGGCCGAGCGTTCTGCCAGCGAGGCGGGCAGGTATTCCTTGAGCGCCACCAGCCGTTTGTCTGGGTCTTCAGCGAGGTAAACCACGCCAAAACCGCCCGCAGCGAGCTTCTTGACAATCTGGTAGCCGCCCACGACGGTGCCCGGGGGCAACGGGGCAGGTTTCGGCTTTGACATAATCGAGTTTTGTCGTCTGGTGTCAAGTAACCATGTCAGTCTACTCCATGACCGGCTTCGCAAGTGCGGTGTCGTCGGCTTCCGACCACGTCAGTGAAAACACCGATGAGGGCAATGTGCCAATTGCTACACGCAAAAGCGCCGTGGGCGCGGTGGGGGCCGAACTGCGTTCGGTCAACAGCCGTTTCCTGGATCTGAGTTTCAAGCTGGCCGATGAATTTCGGGGGCTGGAGCCGGCGCTGCGGGAGATGCTGACGGCGGCCTTCAAGCGCGGCAAGATCGAGTTCCGCCTGCAACCCCAGCGTGCGGCCGATGCGGGCTGGCCGCAACCCCAGACCGAGCAGTTGCACACCCTGGCGCGCCTGGA
>CAYOJR010000051.1:0-13013 GCA_964404335.1 uncultured Aquabacterium sp. | reverse complement strand
CAACCCGGACAAGCTGCGCTACCACCGCATCATCATCATGACCGACGCGGACGTGGACGGCGCTCACATCCGCACGCTGCTGCTGACCTTCTTCTTCCGTCAGATGCCGGAGCTGGTCGAGCGGGGCCACATCTACATTGCCCAGCCGCCGCTCTACAAGGTCAAGCATGGCAAGCACGAGCAGTACCTGAAGGATGCCCACGCGCTGGACGACTACCTGATGAAGGTGGCGCTCGACGGCGCGGTGGTGGAGCCGGGCCAAGGCAAACCGGCCATCAGCGGCGAGGCGCTGGCCGACCTGGCCAAGGCCTACGTGACCGCCCGCAGCGTGGTGGACCGCCTGAGCAACTGGATGGACGTGGAAGCCCTGCGCGCGATTGCCAATGGCCTGATCCTGAACCTGGACACCCTGGCCGATGCCGAAGCCAGCGCCGCCGCCCTCAAGGCTGCGCTGCACAACGCCGAAGTGACCGCCGAGCACGATGCCCGCACGGACAAGCACATCCTGCGTATCAGCCGCATCTTCCACGGCAACACCAAGT
Organism: uncultured Aquabacterium sp.; assembly: GCA_964404335.1. Taxonomy (GTDB): domain Bacteria; phylum Pseudomonadota; class Gammaproteobacteria; order Burkholderiales; family Burkholderiaceae_C; genus Aquabacterium. The sequence goes on along the minus strand of CAYOJR010000051.1, from coordinate 12,471 downwards.
ATTCGATCATCACGCCCGACTTCGTGCATGGCGCCGACTATGAAGCGCTGGCCACGGCTGGTGTCACCTTCAAGGACTTGCTGACCGAAGACGCCGTGGTGCGTCGCGGCGAAGGCGAGAAGGCCAAGGAAGCCAAGGTTGGCGACTTCCGTGCCGCCATGGCCTGGTTGTTGCAGCAAGCCGAGAACTCGGTGGGCCGTCAGCGCTACAAGGGTCTGGGTGAAATGAACCCCGAGCAGCTGTGGGAAACCACGATGGACCCGAATGTGCGCCGCTTGCTGCGCGTGCAGATCGAAGACGCCATCGAGGCCGACCGCGTGTTCACGATGCTGATGGGCGACGAGGTGGAGCCGCGTCGTGACTTCATCGAAACCAATGCGCTGCGGGCGACGAACATCGACGCCTGATGTTGTTGTCGCGTAGGGCGCCAAATTAGTTGCGACTGGCGCCACACTTCTGCGACTGGCGGACGCTAGTTCTTGCGACTGGCCTACAAAAGCAAAGTTCATCGACCATCGGTACAGCTGATCTATTAAGCCTCATGGTCCAGCCAAACCTGACCATGCAGCAAACAATCTTCTTGTTCATCCTGACAGCCCTGGCTGAGATCCTGGGCTGTTACTTGCCCTGGTTGGTACTCAAACAAGGCAAGCCTTGGTGGCTGTTGCTTCCAGCGGCTGTTGCTCTGGGGGTGTTTGCTTGGTTGCTGACGCTGCACCCTAGCGCAGCGGGCAGAACCTACGCGGCTTATGGTGGGGTCTACATCGCCGTGGCCTTGGTGTGGCTGTGGGTCGTAGAGGGCATCACCCCCACGCACTGGGACATTGCAGGCGCAGTCGTGGCAATTGCGGGCATGGCGATCATCGCTCTCCAACCAGACACCCCGTGAAAGCCATGGTGGACAGTCTGCCAGGGTAGACCTGGAGCAGACGGTGCGGCGGGTGCACTGGCATCTTGACTCTGGAGTCACTACAGGCTTTCAAATCAAGGCATATCCAATCTTGAAAGCCGAAGGCACACCCCATGCGCCATCACCACCTGACTCAAGCCACCCCGATCCTTGACCACCACGCCCCAGCCATTCGCCAACTGATTCAGCAAAGAAACTGGACTTCGTTGGGGCTACATGATCGCGTTGGGGCGGCGTATGCCTTCGTGCGTGACGAGATCGCGTTTGGCTACAACACCCAAGACGATCTGCCCGCTTCCCGTGTGCTGGCAGATGGCATCGGCCAGTGCAATACCAAGGGCACCTTGTTGATGGCGCTGCTCAGGGCCATGGACGTTCCCTGCCGATTCCATGGCTTCACCATCGACAAGGCCTTGCAAAAAGGCGCCATCACTGGTTTGGCCTATTGGCTCGCCCCCAGGAACATCATCCACAGTTGGGTTGAAGTTGACATGGATGGGCGCTGGGTCAACCTTGAGGGATTCATCCTGGACCGAGCCTACCTGAGTGCCCTGCAAAAGCGCTTCTCTCAGCACAACGGGCCGTTTTGCGGATACGGTGCTGCGGTGGACGACCTGCAAAACCCGCCCATCGCTTGGCAAGGTGAAAGCACCTACATCCAGCGCAATGGCATCAACCATGATTTTGGGCTTTTCGACACGCCCGACGACTTTTATGCCGGACACGGCACCAACCTCTCGGGTTTCAAGCGGCATTTGTTTCAGCACGTGGTTCGCCACTGGATGAACAAAACCGTGCAATCCATCAGGTCCGGTGTGTGAATCACCACGAGCGCCATCTGTACCTTGCTACACTTTTCATCATGCGTCGCTGGATCGCCATTTTCTTGCTGTGTTGGTTGCCTTTGCAGTCCCTCTGGGCGGCAGCGGCACCCTATTGCCAGCACGAACATTCGCCCCAGACAACGCATCTGGGGCACCACCAGCATGAGCACAGCGAACTGAGTGGTGGTGATTCTCCGCCACCCGATGGCCAAACATCCAACGCCGATCACGCCGATCACGCCGACTGCCATGCTTGCCATGGTCATTGCGCAGCGTTGCCCCAATTCAAGAGCCTCACCCAGGTTGGCACGCCCAATTGTGGCCTGATGCTCGCTGAAGATGCCAGGGTGCCCGCTGCACCCGTGGCCTTGCCCGACCGCCCCAACTGGTCAAACCTCGCCTGAGCGGCGAGGTGCTGCCCGGGGTTCGCGCCCCACATCCAGCCTGTCTTATCGCGTGTGATTGACGCATCGGCGCCATGCCATTTGTGCTGCCCTTTGCGCCTTCATCGCCGTGAACCTGACCCTCGCCGATTCCTTCCACCTGTGGATTTTTCCCGGAGAAGAATCGGATGCATTTCCGTCATCAAACAAGAATCTCAGCGCTGGCCATGGTGGCCTCGCTGTTCTGTCTGTCGCCCCTTAAAGCTCAAACAACAGGGGCTCAGGCACCTGACATCTCACAGAGCGACGCTCAACACCTCACCGCTGCGCCCTCCAAGCTGACACTTTCAACCTTGTTGGAAGCAGCCTGGTCGCGTCAACCAGAGGCGCAGTCCTACACAGAACGACTGCGTGCAGCGGAGTCATTGAGGGCCGCCAACAGCGCGTGGACGGCCGATGCGCCTGCCATGCTGCTGCAAGGCAAGACCGATCGCCCCGGCTCGGGTGCCGGCGGTCGCGAAGTAGAGGTGGGTGTGGCACTGCCCTTGTGGCTGCCAGGTCAGCGTCAACGCGCCGTGGCGCTCAGCGATGCACAGATGCTGACGCTGCAAGGCAGTTTGAAGGCCCAACGCCTGCAACTGGCTGGCTTGGTGCGCGAGGGATGGTGGCAGTTGCAGCGCACGCAAACCGAGATGGCCTTGGCCCAAACCAGGGTTACCAATGCCCAGAAGATGGCCCGTGACGTGGCCCGCCGCGTCAAAGCGGGTGATCTGGCACGCGCTGATCAGCACCAGACGGAAGGCGCCGTGGCACAGGCCGAGTCGGCGCTCGCTGAAGCACAGGGCGCCTACGAGGTATCGCTCCATGCACTCAGGGGCCTGACCGGAAGGCAGGATTTGCTTCCTGAAAACCTCGCGGCGGCATCCGAGGGCGATGTTTCAACACCACTGCCCACATTGGATGCCCTTTCATCAGGTGCACCATCGGATGCCCCAGCAGACGATCAACATCCACTGATGGCGCAGGCACTGGCCCAACAGTCCATGGTCAGTGCGCAAGCGGATCTGGCCGCCTCATCGAGGCGCGCCAGTCCAGAGCTCACCGTGTTGACAACACGCAGCCGAGGTCAAACAGGCGACCCGTATCAGCAGAGCATCACGGTCGGCCTGAGGGTTCCGTTTGGCGCAGGCGTACGAGCCGATGCCCGGCAGGCCGAAGCCTTGGCCGCAGCCCAGGAAGCGCAAGCCATGACCTTGCAAATGCGGGCGCGCCTGCAAGCGCAAGCGGCTTCGGCGTTGGCACGCCTTCGAGGCGCCCAGGCGCAATGGCAGGCAACGCATCGCCAGGCGCAACTTGCGAAGGAGAGCCAAAACTTCTTCGACAAGTCATTCCGCTTGGGAGAAACCGATCTGCCCACCCGCCTGCGCATCGAACAGGAAGCTGTTCAGGCGCAAAAAGCACTCAGCCGCGCTCGCATTGACGTGTCCGCCGCTTGGTCGGCCTGGTGGCAAGCCATGGGCGAACTGCCCAAGCCATGAACACATCGCCATCGCAAAGGTAACCCCACATGACACACATTCAAACCCTCCGTGCCTGGGCCGCAGCCCTTGGCCTGAGCACCGTGACGGCTTTGGCCATGGCCGGTGAAGGCCATGAGCATGGCGAGGCGCCAAGCGCCGCAGCCGAGCCGACTTTGGCCCGCTTCGAAGCAACGTCGGACCAGTTCGAGCTGGTCGGCGTGCTCGACGGCCGCAAGCTGACGCTCTACCTGGATCAAGCGGCAGACAACAGCCCTGTCAAAGGCGCCAGCCTGGAGATCGAATTCGCAGGCAAGGCATTGCCCGTCAAACAAATCGAAGAAGGCACGTTTGAAGCCACCCTAGCGACTGAGCCTGAAGAGGGTGAATACCCCGTGAGCGCCACCGTGGTGGCTGGTCAGGCCTCCGATCTGCTGGCGGCTGAGCTGGATGTGCACGAAGCCGCTCACACCGATGCCAACGATGCCACACAGGGCGGCGCGTGGCCCATGAGCCGGTGGCTCAAGTGGGCACTGGCCGGGATGGTGGTGGTCGCCGGTGGGCTGTTTTTCATTCAGCGCAACAAGCGCACACGCATGGGAGGTGCCGCATGAGCACGACAAAGATTTCTATGGCGCTGGCCTCATGCCTGATTCTGGGTGCCGCACTCAGCCCCTCACTCGCTCGCGCAGGCGAGGGGCACGACCATGGCGATGCTCCGCCTGCTGCAACGGGCAATGGCCCCAAGCGCCAACCCGATGGCAGTGTGTTCTTGCCCAAGCCTGCCCAAAGGCAGTGGCAACTGCGCACCCTGGCCGTCACTGACGGCGACTTGCCCCGCGCCTACGAGCTCTCAGGCAAGGTGTCGATGGACCCCAATGCGGGCGGCAAAGTACAAGCTTCTTTGGCGGGCCGTTTGCAAGCCGGGCCCAAAGGCTTGCCCAGCCTGGGGCAGCAGGTCAAACAAGGCGAGGTCCTGGCCTATGTGGTGCCCACAGCGGGGGCCATCGAGCGCAGCAACCAGGTCGCACAACAGGCCGAACTGAAAGCAGCCCGGGCCTTGGCGGCCAAACGACTGGCGCGCCTTCAGGAACTCTCTGACACGGTGCCCGCCAAAGAAATTGAAGCGGCGCAAAGTGAGCTGGCCAGCCTGAGCGAGCGCCTCTCGGCCATCTCGGGTGGTCTTGGGGGGCGCGACACGCTCGTGGCACCGGTATCCGGCGTGATTGCTTCGACGCAGGCCGTGGCTGGCCAGGTGGTGGACGCCCGCGAACTGATCTTCGAGGTTGTTGACCCACAGCGCTTGCGCATCGAGGCGCTGGCCTATGACATGGCACAGGCCCACAACGTATCCGGGGCCAGTGTGAATGTGGGTGGGCAGAGCGTGCCGCTCAAGTTCATTGGCGGCGCCAAAAGCCTGCGCGATCAGGCACTGCCACTGGTCTTTGCCGCCACAGGACAAGCCTTGTCTCAACTGGCTGTGGGGCAGCCCCTGAAGGTCTATGTGCAATCCGATTTGACGGTCAAAGGCCAAACCGTCCCGTCGGCTGCGGTGCTCAAGAACCCATCGAATCAGAACATCGTCTGGGTCAAGCAATCGCCCGAGCGCTTCACGCCACGCGTGATTACCTTCGAGCCGCTGGATGGCGCCTCGGTGGCGGTCACCTCCGGCTTGAAGGCGGGTGAACGCGTGGTCACGCAGGGCGCCAGCTTGCTCAACCAAATTCGCTGAAAGGGCCACGCATCATGTTCAAGTGGCTACTCGAAAGCAGCCTGGCCAACCGGCTGCTCGTTCTCATCGCTGCGGCGGTGCTGATGGCCTATGGGGCCTTCACGCTCACCCGCACGCCGGTGGATGTGTTTCCTGATCTCAACAAACCCACCGTCACCATCATGACGGAGGCGGGCGGCATGGCCGCCGAAGAGGTGGAGCAACTCATCACCTTCCCTCTGGAGACCACGATGAATGGCCTCCCGGGCGTCGAGAGCATCCGCTCGACCTCCAGCGCGGGCCTGTCCTTCATCTACGTCACCTTTGACTGGAGCACGGAGATTTTCCGAGCCCGGCAGATGGTGTCAGAGCGCTTGACCTCCATGGAAGAAGGCTTGCCAGAGGGCATCACGCCCAGGATGGGGCCCATCAGCTCCATCATGGGCGAGATCATGCAGGTCGCCATCCCCATTGAAGCCGCCAAGATGTCGCCCATGGCGGTGCGCGAATATGCCGACTGGGTGCTCAGGCCTCGGCTGATGGCGATCCCAGGTGTCGCTCAGGTCATCCCGATTGGGGGCGAAGTTCGCCAGTTTCAGGTGCAACCCAACACAGTCCGCATGGCTGAACTGGACATCACGCATGAGCAACTGGAAGGCGCGCTGAGGGGTTTCTCGTCCAACAGTTCGGGGGGCTTTCTGGAGCTCAACGGGCGCGAATACCTGATCCGTCATCTGGGGCGCACCTCGCGTCTGGACGACCTCAAAAACCTGGCCCTGACGGCGCGCAATGGCCAGGCCATTCGCCTGCGTCAAATCGCCGACGTGAGCTTCGCCCCCGCACTCAAGCGTGGTGATGCAGGTTTTGAGGGCAAACCTGCCGTCATCCTGGGCATTCAGAAGCAGCCGACCGCAGACACCATTGGTTTGACACGGACCATCGAGGCCGCCCTGGGCGAGATGAAGACCTCCCTGCCTGCGGGCATGGAGGCGCCCCGTGTCACCTTCCGCCAGGCCAGTTTCATCGAAGCCTCGGTGACCACGCTACAGGGCAAGCTCATGGGTGCATCCGTCTTCGTGGCGGTCATCTTGTTCGTTTTTCTGGGCACGCTGCGCCCCACCATCATTGCGCTGACCGCCATCCCGGTGTCCATCTTTGTCACAGCGCTGGTCTTCAGGTACTTTGGTCTGTCGATCAACACAATGACGCTGGGCGGCCTGGCCATCGCCATTGGCGGCTTGGTGGATGACGCGGTGGTGGACGTCGAGAACGTGCTGCGTCGGCTCAAGCTGGAGCGCCAAAAGCCCGAAGCGGAGCGCATGCCCATGCTGGAGGTGGTCAAGCTCGCCTCGATGGAGGTGCGATCGGGCATCCTGTACGCAACGGCCATCATCGTCCTGGTGTTCCTGCCCTTGTTTGCGCTGCCTGGCATCGAGGGGCGCTTGTTCGTGCCCCTGGGCATTGCGTTCATCGTCTCGACCCTGGCTTCGCTGCTGGTCTCGGTCACGGTGACGCCGGTTCTGGCCTCCTACCTGTTGCCACGCATGAAGAGCCTGGACCACGACGACACCCGCGTCCTGGCCTGGCTGAAAGCGCGCTACCGCAAGGCCTTGCAGGCCGTGCTGATGGCGCCGAAATCGGCATTGATGGCCGGTGGGGTGGCGGCGGTGTTGTCGGCTGTGGCGGTGCCTTTCTTTGCCACCACCTTTCTGCCGCCGTTCAATGAGGGCACCTTGCTGATTGGCTTGCGCTTGAACCCCGGGGTGACCTTGGCCGAGTCTTCCGTCATGGCGCGACAAGCCGAGGTGCTGGTGCGCGAGGTGCCAGAGGTCACGCATGTGGGCCGTCGCAGCGGCCGCGCAGAACTGGATGAGCACGCAGAAGGTGTGCACGTCAGTGAGCTGGATGTCGGCCTGGTGCCAGCGTCCGAGCTCACCCGCAGCATGGACGAGGTCAAAGCCGACATCCGTTCGCGCCTGTCGATGTTGCCCGCGGCCATTGCCATCGGGCAGCCGATTTCGCACCGCATCGACCACATGCTCTCGGGGGTGCGCTCTCAAATTGCCATCAAGCTGTTTGGTGAAGACCTGGACACCTTGAGGGGACAGGCCGACGCGTTGCGCAGCAAGTTGGCGCAAGTGCCCGGCCTGGCAGACCTGGAGATTGAAAAGCAGGTGCTCGCGCCGCAAATCAAGGTGCGGGTGGATTACGACGCAGCGGCGCAGTACGGCGTGCCAACACCTCAGATCCTGGCGGTGCTTCAAAGCTTGGTGGAGGGAGAAAAGGTCACCCAGGTGGTGGAAGGCAGCCGTCGCTTTGCCCTGGTGGTTCGCCTGCCTGAGAGTGCTCGCACCTTGCAAGGGCTGAGTCAAATCATGCTGGAGACGCCGACCGGGCGGATCCCCCTGTCCAAGATCGCCACGATCGAAGACAGCGATGGCCCCAACCAGATCAGCCGCGACGATGGCAAACGCCGCATCGTCTTGTCTGCCAACGCGCAAGGGCGAGCCTTGTCAGACGTGGTCGCCGACATCCGCAAGGTGGTGGCCAGCACGCCTTTGCCTGAAGGCTATTTCGTGACCCTGGGCGGGCAGTTTCAGGCACAGGAAGAAGCCAGCCGACTGGTCGGCCTGCTCTCCATGGTGTCGCTGGTGCTGATGTTCGTGGTGCTCTACACCCGCTACAAATCAGCCATCCTGGCTGCGCTGATCATGGCCAACATCCCGCTGGCCCTGGTGGGTGCGGTGCTGGGCTTGTGGCTGGCGGGGCAGCCCCTGTCGGTGGCGGCCCTGATCGGCTTCATCACCCTGGCGGGCATCTCGGTGCGCAACGGCATCCTCAAGGTCAGCCACTACCTGAACCTGATGCGGCTGGAAGGCGAGCGCTTTGACCACGCGATGATCTTGCGCGGCTCGATGGAGCGGCTCAGCCCGGTGTTGATGACCGCCCTGGTGACCGCCTTCGCGCTGGCACCGCTGTTGTTCGAGGCAGAGCGCCCAGGCACCGAGATTTTGCACCCCGTGGCCGTGGTGATCTTCTCAGGCCTGATCAGCTCCACCCTGCTGGACACCTTCCTGACCCCGGCCATGTTTTGGCTGTTTGGAAGGCGCGATGCCGAGCGTCTGCTCGGTGACAAGAGCGCCGAAGTTTTCTGATTGATTCACCTCAACTGAAAGGACATTCCCATGCGCATTCACCACATCATTGCTTCTTCCCTGCTGGCCTTGGCCTTTGGCGCACAAGCTGGCGACGGACACAACCATGGCCATGACCACGGCCATGAACATCAGTCTCTGCACGGTGGCATCGTCACCGAGGCCAAGGACATGGACTTCGAGTTGGTGGCCAAGCCAGATCAAATCGCCTTGCACGTGAGGGATCACGGCAAACCGGTCAGCGCCAAAGGCGGCGCAGCCAAGTTGACCTTGCTCAACGGTACTGAGAATACGACGGTGACCTTGTCACCGGTAGGTGACTCCCACCTGCAGGCCACGGGGAGCTTTGCGATCAAGAGCGGCACCAAGGTGGTCGCGCTGGTGACGCTGGCAGGCAAAAAGCCGATCAACGTCCGGTTCTCGATCAAGTAATGCGGAAATGGCCTGTTGAGAACCTATTCAACAGGCCAGTCTGATCAGTCCAGCAGTGTTCTTTGATCGACTCAAGGGCTCGTGCGAGCCCGCAACAGGCGCAAGCCATTGGCCACGACCAGCAAACTGGCCCCCATGTCGGCAAACACAGCCATCCACATCGAGGCGTGTCCAAACACCGCCAGCACAAGAAACACTGCCTTGATGCCCAGCGCCAGCGAGATGTTTTGCCACAGTACTGCGTGGGTCAGGCGGGAAAGGCGAATCAACTCAGGGATGCGGCGCAGGTCATCGTTCATGATGACCACATCGGCGGCCTCCATGGCCGTGTCGGTGCCCGCGCCGCCCATCGCAATGCCGATGTCCGCCTTCGCCAACGCAGGCGCGTCGTTGATGCCATCGCCAGTCATGGCGCTCAGCCCATGCTCGGCCCGCAATCGCTCGATGGCTTGCAACTTGTCTTCGGGCAGGAGGTTGCCTCGGGCGTCATCAACACCTGCCTGCTTGGCAATTGTTTGAGCGGTTGCGTTGTTGTCCCCCGTGAGCATGACCGGACGCACGCCAAGCGCTTTGAGTTCAGCGACCGCTTGGCGAGACGACTCCTTGAGGGTGTCGGCCACGGCGAACAACGCCAATACACCTTGATCACTGGCCAGCAGTGTCACGCTGCGTCCCGCATGCTCTTGCGCCAGAAGTTTGGCCTCCAGTTCGGGGTTGCACTGCCCACGCTCTTCGATCAAGCGGTGGTTGCCCAGCACATAGGTCGCGGCTTGACGACGCCCCCGCACACCTCGTCCAGGCAGTGCCTCGAAGCTTTCAAACGCCAGGGGCTCTGCCGTCAAGCCTTGGGCTATGGCTTGTGAGACTGGGTGATCTGATCGAGAGGCCAACCCCGAGGCCAACTGCGCGATGGCATCTCGATCACCTTGCAGTGCCTCCCACACCACCAACTTCGGCTTTCCTTCTGTGATGGTGCCCGTTTTGTCCAGCGCGATCACACGCAGATTGCGTGCATCTTCCAGGTAGGTGCCCCCCTTGATCAGGATCCCTCGGCGAGCTGCTGCTGCCAGTGCGCTGACCACGGTCACCGGCGTTGAAATCACCAAGGCGCAGGGGCATGCGATGACCAGCAGCACCAGCGCCTTGTAGATCGCCTGCATCCAACTCCAGCCCATCAGCCAGGGTGTCAACACCGCAACCGCCACGGCAATCACAAACACAGCGGGGGTGTACAAAGCTGCAAAGCGATCAACAAATCGCTGGGTGGGCGCGCGCGTGCCTTGCGCTTCTTCGACCGCATGGATGATGCGCGCCAAGGTCGTGTTCGATGCGGACGCGGTTACCTTGAAGACGATCTCACCAGTTTCGTTGATGGTTCCGGCAAACACCGGGTCCCCGGCTTCCTTGTCGACCGGGATGCTTTCTCCAGTGACGGGTGCCTGGTTGATCGCGCTGTTGCCCTGAATCACGGTGCCATCCAATGGCACACGCTCGCCTGGGCGAATGCGAACCAGGCTGCCCAGTTCGACCTGATCGACAGGCACCACCGTCCACTGTCCATCTGCCTGTTGCACCATGGCCTGCTGCGGGGCCAGATCCAGCAAGCCTTTGATGGCGTTGCGCGCCCGATCGACCGACCGAGCCTCGATCAACTCAGCGATGGCGTAGAGGGCCATCACCATGGCCGCCTCAGGCCATTGGCCAATGATGAAGGCACCGGAAACCGCCACGGTCATCAAGGCATTGATGTTGAGCTTGCCTTGGCGCAAAGCCCACAAGCCTTTGCGGTAGGTGCCCAGGCCAGCCAGCGCGATGGCACCGGCTGCGACCGCAAGACCGATCGCCTTGAACAAGGCAGTATCAGGCGCGAAAAAGCCGATGCACTCCGCTGCGATGGCCAGGCCCAAAGCCCAGATCAGCCTAGACCAACCCTCACTTCCACTGTGCTCATCATGGGCCTCGTGTTCGTTAGGTGTTTTGGTCTGCGGTGCAGGCAGAGGTTGGGGATCAAACCCCGCTTTGCGAATGGCTTGCAGTGCCTGGCGCAACGCCTGCTCCCTGGCCTGGATGCCCAGCGTCCGAGCGCTCAGTTGAAACCTCAGTGCCCTGATGCCGGGGATGGCATCCACAGCGCGGCGGATTTCCGCTTCCTCTGAGGAACAGTCCATGGAGGCGATGCGGAACATGGTCCACCCAGCGTCCGGGGGGGTGGGCGAGATCGCCGCCGCAGTGGATGCCCCCGTGCATCCGCAACTGTGATTCTCGCAGGCTGAGGGGCTGGTGGTTTCGGGCGATGTCGTGCGTGGCGTGGTCATGACCGTATTTGAAACCCTGAAGTAGGTACAGAGTCAAGCGGTAATATGGGCATATCTGCTTGCCAACAGGAGCCCGCCATGAAAATAGGTGACTTGTCAGCCCAGTCTGGCACCCCTGTGGAAACGATTCGCTTCTACGAGCGCGAAGGCCTGCTCCCAAAGCCTTCGCGCACCACCAGCAACTACCGGATCTATGAAGGGCTCCACGTCGAACGTCTGGCCTTCATTCGCCACTGTCGATCACTGGACATGGCCCTGGATGAAATTCGGGCGCTGCTGGCGCTCCAGGCAGCCCCCAACGAAAGTTGTGAGGCCGTGAACAACGTGCTGGATGAGCACATCGAACACGTGGCCCAACGGATTCGAGAGCTGACCGCCTTGAAAAAACAACTGGTGGCCCTGCGGGGGCAATGTGCTCAGGCAAAAGACGTGGCGCATTGCGGCATCTTGAGTGGGCTTGGCCAGGGGGAGACTCTTGAGCAGCCGACAGCTCGACAACATGTCTCAGCAAGCCACGGCAAACGCCGTTGAAGACCTTTACTGCGTGGCTTGAACCATGGCTCAAGGAAGACGCGTGAGGCACGTCAACGTCGAATTGGCCGAGGTCATCAAAATGGGTAACAAGCCCATGTTGGTGAACGGACTTACTGCCGAGTCAGATGAACACTGGGCGTAGTCGGCTGATCGATAAGAGTCAGAGCAGTAGGCCTGCTTCAAACCTGACCTTGAAGGCGACTAGGTAGTAACGTCGGCGCCCAGCTTCCCCCCTGCGCAGCCTGTTGAACAGTGGTGATTCGATGTGCTCGGCCCATGCTGTAGGAAGGCGGATTTGTTTGGCAGTCCTCTTGTAAAACTGCCTTAGTAATCCAGCATCGAAGATGCCGCCTCAGGGTAAAGAATTGGTAGCAGCACGCCCAGCGCGTCCAGCGGGAGTCCCATCCTCACAGGGCCTTTTGGGGTGTCGCTGATCAACAGGCCATCGGCCAGCAACTGCGCCAGAACCTTGCGGGCGGTTCGCTCGCCCAGTCCGGTGAGTTGCACGAACTCACCCCGTGTGATGGGGCCGAGCGCCATCACATGCCGCAGCGGCAAGATGGCTTCGGGTCGGTAGTCCGGCGTTTGGCGCTGGTGAGCGCGGATGGTGATCAGCGCCCCGATGCGGTCTTTCAGTATGCGTCCGGTGAAGTCATCTTGAGATCAAACGCGTGACCCGCAACGATAGTG
>CAYOJR010000050.1:0-13017 GCA_964404335.1 uncultured Aquabacterium sp. | reverse complement strand
AGCCGCTTGATCTCTTCGCGTGTGCTGGCGTCGTACACGATCAGGGCATCTTCCTTCCCATGCAGGCTGACCAGTACTTGCTTGCCATCGTGCGTGAAGGCGAGGGGGCGCAGGGTCTGAGCGGGTGCGCCTGTCAGGGTGCTGACGGGCTGGAGCGTGGCCTTGTCAATCAGCACCAGCTGGTGTCGGGAGACAGAATCCACACCGGCATCGACCCAGGCATGACGGCTGGATGCATGGCTGAGGATGCCGGCACACGGACCTGGCGTCGCAATCCGTGTGATGGTTTTCCAGGTCTGCAGGTCGATCACGCTGATGCCTGCTGCTTGCCGGTCGGGTACGGCGAGCACGGTGGTCATGCTGCCGTCCGGGCGCTGCCAGGACCAGCTCGCACCGGCACTCGGGCGCGGCATGCCCGGCAAGTTGATCTGGGTGACCGTGCTGCGTGCCTCCAGGCTGATGACCTGGCTGACGGATGCCGGATTGCCTGTGGGAGGTTGGGTCGATCCGATGGCGAAGCGCTGGTCGGGCGTAAAGAAGAAGTCGCTCAACTGCACCGACAAGGGTGTGCGGCGTACACCGAACATGCCCGGCTCAGGCAGGGACTCGCCCATGCGGTAATCGTGAACATAGCCGTTGTAAATCGGCTCCGCCTGGGGGTTGTAAGAGATCTCCCACAACTCCCGCATGTCCTGGAGCACCACCATGAAGCTCTGGCGCAGCGCAAGGTCGTGCACCGCAGCCACGCGCGACGACTGCTTCCTGTCGAGCGTGCGAACCGGATAGAGCTTGAGCAGGCGCAGATCGCTGTCAAACAGCACCACGCTGTGAGGCCATTGGTTGCCGGCCAGCACATGGCGACCATCGCGTGAGACGGCGAGGTCGCGCAGGTCGATGCCCGCGCGCACTTGCGTCACCACTTTCAGGTGCTGGAGGTCGTACTTGATGATCCAGCCATCATGTGAGCTGAAGTAGGCGTAGCGCCGATCAGGCGAGAGCTTCGGTTGGTCGTGCAGCGCGGCGACAGGCAAGGCAAAACGGTGCAGAACCTGGAGGCGATCCGTGTCGAGCAGGGACACATCTCGGCCTGTTGGTTCGACCACGGTCAGTACATTCTCAGGGGGGGTGGTCCAGAGCGCTTGGGCAGGCGCCTCGTGCCCGCCGACCGTGGTGGTGTGCGAGGTGCGGATGTCAGACTCGCGCCAGTCAGCCTGCGCAGCGCCCTGAGCCAGGGTGCTGCCGACCCACATCATGCCCAGCACCGCCCCTCGGAGCAGTGCGCCTGTGCTTGTTTGCCAGTTCCACATGAGGATGCGATCCATCTGTTTGACGAAAATCTCGGACTGGCGCTGCCCGCCTCAAACCGGCCGCAGACTGGCGTCCAGTTTGAAGGCGCTGACGGCATCCAGCAATTGCGCGGCCTGGTGCTCGATGGCTCGGGCGGCGGTCGCGCTCTCTTCCACCAATGCGGCATTTTGCTGCGTGACACTGTCCATCTGCGTGATGGCCTGATTCACCTCCTCAATGCCCAGACCTTGCTCATGGCCGACGGTGGCAATCTCGCGCATCAGATCCGCAACCCGGCGGATATGGACAACGATTTCATCCATCGTGCTGCCGGCTTGTTCAACCAGGTGGCAGCCTTCCTTCACATTCCCCACCGAGTCACCGATCAGCCCTTTGATCTCCTTGGCCGCCAGGGCAGAACGTCCGGCCAGGCTGCGAACTTCGCTGGCCACCACCGCAAACCCACGCCCTTGCTCCCCGGCTCGCGCAGCCTCGACGGCCGCATTCAGCGCCAGGATGTTGGTCTGAAAGGCAATGCTGTCGATCACGCCAATGATGTCGGCAATCTTGTTCGACGATTGCTGAATGGCTTCCATGGTGTGGACGACCTGCGCCACCACGCTGCCGCCCTTGACCGCCACCTCGGATGCGGTGTCAGCCAGACGATTGGCGTGCGAACTGCTGTCGACGTTCTGCTTGATGGTGGCGGTCAGCTGCTCCATGGAGGCGGCGGTTTCTTCGAGGGCGCTGGCCTGCCCTTCCGTGCGAGACGACAGGTCCGTGTTGCCAGCAGCGATTTGGCTGGTGGCCGTGGCCAGCGAGCTCGCGCCCATTCTGACTTGGCTGACGATGTTAACCAGGCTTGCGTTCATGTCTTGCAAAGCTTCCAGCAACTGACCGCACTCGTCCTGGCCGCAGGCGGTTGGGGGGCTGCTCAGATCACCTGAGGCCACGGTCTTGGCCAGTGTCACGGCTCGACCGATGGGGCGGGTGATGGAGCGTGTCACCCAGGATGAAAAGCCAATGCCGCCCACAGTGCACAGCAGGCCCAGGGCCAAGATCAAGACCGCCGTAGAACGCAGTTGCTCTGCCAACTCCCGACTGCTGTCCTTGGCCACTTGTTCCTGTGACACCGTCAGCTGTGAGATCGGGTCTTGCAAGGCATCGAGTCGGGGCAGGGTTTCCTTCACCATCAGGGTGCTGGCCTGAGCGTGTTCACCTTGTTCGACCAAGCGTGCCAATTGGGTGAAGGAGACCACATAAGCCTTGCGTGCCTGTGTGAGTTGCGCCAAAAGCGCACGATCATCCGGTAGATGCACCAACTCATCCAGCGTGCCCAGCGCGTCTGAAATGGTCTTCTTGTTGGTTTCAATGTCCGCCTTGATTTGCCCAACCTTGGCCGCGTCCGTGTTGATCAACAACTCCATGGACAGACGAGCATTGGCACGCGTTGTGGCGTTGATCGTGTGAGCTGCCTCGGCCTTGACCCAGTCCTTCTCGATGATGCGGCTGTTGATGGTGTCAACCTCATTGAATCGCAGCAGGGTGAAGGCCACGATGGTCAGCATCAGGACAATCAGCACACCGAAACCGGTGCCCAGGCGTTGCCCGATTCGCATGTCGTTCAGCTTCAGCTTCAGCATGAAGCACTCCTATTCCATTCGTTGTCATGTGTGTTGAAAGCATGGGATGCGCCGTTGAAAGGCACGGGCACCCACATCAGATGCACGCGCAAGAAACACGCCATGGCGCGTGAGCGAGTGATCTGGGGGTTCACAGGAGACCAAGCTGCCGTGACAAGCGCCGCTCAAGCTGTGTGAACCGTCATGGGGGCGAATCATGAAGCGCTGCAATCTCGCAACGCTTGATGTGCATCAGTTTTGACCGCTTGCCGCGCAGGCGCGTGACAAAGTCACGTGTCATCTCTGGGTTCATGGTGGGGTGTTGTGCTGTTGCCACTCAAGGGGGGCGGGCGCTGGGTGCGCCGCGCGTCTCTCCTCCGTTGTTCCATGGTGCGGAATGCTGGTTTGCCAAAAGGCCAGTGTGGGGGATGATGTGCGCTTTGCACCCGCTTCCCATCGTCACGTCTGCGAGAACCTTCATGAGCACCCTGTCTTCTTCCCCTTTGCAGGACGGCCTGCGTTTTGACGGCCGCGTGGCCATCGTCACCGGTGCAGGCGGTGGCCTCGGCCGCAGCCATGCCTTGCAACTGGCCGCACGCGGTGCCAAGGTGCTTGTCAACGACCTGGGCTCGGCACGTGATGGCAGTGGCGGCAGCAGTGCTGCGGCCGAGGCCGTGGTGGCCGAAATCCGTGCCGCTGGTGGTGTCGCCATGGCCAACGGCTGCTCGGTGACCGATCCGGTTGGCGTGCAGGCCATGGTCGATCAGGTGATGACCGAGTGGGGTCGCATCGACATCCTGGTCAACAACGCCGGCATCCTGCGTGACAAAAGTTTCTCGAAGATGACGCTCGACGATTTCCGTCTGGTGGTCGATGTGCACTTGATGGGCAGCGTCTACGTGACCAAGGCCGTGTGGGACATCATGAAGGCGCAGAACTACGGCCGCATCATCTTCACCACGTCGTCGTCGGGCCTGTTTGGTAACTTCGGTCAGGCCAACTACGGGGCCGCCAAGATGGCCGTCGTGGGCCTGATGCAGACCCTGTCTCTGGAAGGCGAAAAGTACAACGTGCGTGTCAACTGCCTGGCGCCCACCGCCGCCACGCGCATGACCGAAGACCTGATGCCGCCCGCCGTGCTGGCCCTGCTGACCCCCGAGAGCGTGTCGCCCGGCGTGGTCTTCCTCGCCAGCGAGCAGGCTCCGACGCGCGCCATCCTGTGTGCCGGAGCGGGTGGCTTCGCCACCTCGCACATCACCCTGACCGAGGGCACCGTGGTACCCGAAGGGGTCGATGCGGCCGAACAGGTGGCGGCCCGCTTCACCCAGATCGGCGACCGCACTGGCGAGATCGTGCCCGCCAGCGGCACGGCCCAATCGCAAAGTCAGTTGGCCAAG
This sequence comes from uncultured Aquabacterium sp., assembly GCA_964404335.1. GTDB lineage: Bacteria > Pseudomonadota > Gammaproteobacteria > Burkholderiales > Burkholderiaceae_C > Aquabacterium. Next base: position 8,711 of record CAYOJR010000050.1, on the reverse strand, counting down.
GTCATGGCGATGCGCTCGCCGGGGTAACCAGCGAAGAGGCGTCGATCAGTTCAGATGCAGCCAGTGCCTCATGCACTCTGCATCTGGTACTGCAACAAGCGCTCTGTGTCGCTGATGTGGATGTGTCGCCGGTCGACCTCGATCAGGCCCTGCTCGGCCAGATCGTGCAGCACCCGCGAAAAGTATTCGGGCGTCAGGGACAGTCGTGAGGCCAGTGTCGCCTTGCTGACGGGTAGCGTGACGGTTCGCCCCACCGGATGTTCGCCGTTGTCAGTCGGGCTGACGGTGGCCTCACTGTGCAGCAGGTATGCGATCACCCGCTGGGTGCCAGAGCGCAGTGCATAAGACTCGACGTCATGAATCAGGGTGTGCATCTTGCGTGAAATGCCTGCCAGCATGCGCAGCGCAAAGCGGTGATCGGCTTCGAGTTCACGCAAGATCGCCTGACGTTGCACGGTCAGCAAGGTGGTCTCGGTCAGCGCTTGCACATGAACGATGTAAGGCTGGTTGGTGAACAACAGCGCTTCGCCAAACGTCTGACCGGGACTGACCAGGTCGATCACCTTCTCCTGACCATTGGGTGCCAGGGCGAAGAGCTTGACCTGCCCTCTGATGACCGCATGAAACTCGTCACAGGGATCACCGACGCGAAACAGCATCTCCCCTCGGGCGGCTCGCCGCACGATACAACCTTCGGTCAAGCGCGCCAGTTCGGATGGCTGCATGTCGGAGAACAAGGGCAATTTCTGCAAGTAGGGCGTGATGGCAAATGAGGGGTGGTGATTCATGTCACCCCCTGATACCGGGACGGCACAGCAAACGGCATTCGAGTCAAGATCTGGCAACGGTGAGCAGGTGGCGTGGACGCACACCCAGGCGGATGACCACCCTCCGGATCATCCACCTTCAGGGAATGAGCGGGTGACCAGCCAGGGGTATCCGGACATTATCATTTCGGAGTGGCCAGACTGGCGTAAACCGTGCTCAATTTTGCAACCAGATCGGCTGGGCGATGCACCACCGCAAAGCCTTTGTGCCCGAACAGGCTGGGCAGATAGTCATGAGCTTCTGCGTCGATCGTCACGCAATAGGGCGTCAGGCCGGCGGCCTTGGCTTCGAGCACGGCCTGGCGCGTATCTTCCAGACCGTGCCGACCCTCATAGACATCCAGATCGTTGGGCTTGCCATCTGTCAGCAACAGCAGCAGGCGCTGGCGCTCGGGGCGGTTTTCCAAGCCCTTGATGGCATAGCGAATGGCGGCCCCCATGCGCGTGTAATAGCCCGGGCGAATCGCACCCACGCGGGCTTGCACCATCGGACTCCAGGGTTCGTTGAAACGCTTGAGCAGGTGCATGCGCACGTTGTGGCGACGCACTGAACTGAAGCCCAACATGGCGAATGGGTCCCCCAGGGCGGTCAGGGCTTCACCGAACACATACAGGGACTCGCGAATCACGTCGATGACGCGCTGCTCATTGCTGGCCCATGTGTCGGTGGACAAGGACAGGTCTGCCAACAGCAGGCAGGCCAGGCTGCGCTCGACGTTCTGGCGCTGTGAGTAGATGTGTGCATCACCGTCATGCTGTGGGCGGGCCAGGGCATCGCTGCGCCATTGGACCCAGGCATCCAGGTCCAGATCCTCTCCCTGATCCTGAGCGTGCAGGTGGCGTGGCAAGGCGCGCAGCACCTCCAGCTTGCGGCGGATGCGACGAGCCGTCAGCTTGAGGTGGTCCGGTGCCTCATAGGGGACCGGATCACGCGCCTCCAGCAACTGTGCGCAGCATTCGTCGGGCACCAGAATCTGCTTCTTCCAGTGCCACTCGGGCAAGCGCACGCCAGGCCCAAGGGGTTGATCGTCATTCGCGGCAGCAGGCAGATCCAGGTCAAATTTGACCCGCGCCGCGCTGCTCTGGCCATCTTCGGTGATGGCCAGGCTGTTCATGTCATCGGCAGCCTTGATGGTGTTGCCGTCGTCGTCATCGTCAGTCTGTCGGTTGACCTTGACGTACTCGTTCCAGGACATGATGGACTCGGCCCGGAAGAACATCATCATGCCGCCACGATCGGTCGCATTGTCGGTGCGGTGGGCGCGGCGGCGCTTGTGATCCTGCTGCGTGGCGCCTTGTCGGTGATCTGGCTCGCTGTTGGCTGGCGTCGTGGCCGGCTTGTCCGATGGCGCCCGACGTTCGCCCGGGCTGATCCACAACCAGACGGGGGCCACATCGGTGGGGCCCAGGGACGGCCCCGTCACTGGCAAGGACACCGTTGGTTGGAGAGGCGTGGATGCTGCCTCTTGACTGCCGGCGGACACCGCTGTGGACAAAGCGGCCTGCAAGGCTGCTTGTACGGCCGACTCGGCCCGTGCGGCGGGCCCACGCAGGGTGTTCAGTGCCGGGCGCTGGGTCATGTGCTGGCGCAGCAGACGTTCATGACGGATGCGCATGCCCGGGAACACATGGAAAGCACATTGGGTGGCCCACAGGTTGTCCTCGACCCAGCGACCGGTGTCCACGTGGCAGGCGCCCAGTGTGGCCAGCCACAGGTACAGATCCCGGTTCAGTTCACGTTCGGCAAAGACGGCAATCGAGGCGGGCAGGGCCAGACTGTCGGCGTCCAGCACCGGCAGGCTGTCGTGCGTGCCACTGCCGGCGATCTTTTGCAGCCAACTGCGAGGGCCGCCCCGCTGCTGCGCGGTGGCTTCTCGAAAGCGCACAGTCGCCCCGCCGCCGGCCGCGCGGAACAGCAATTCGATGGCGCGCCGCACGTCCGCCAGCTGGACGCGCGCCTGCTCATGCTCTGCGCTGGCTGCGCGCGTGATGAATTGATGCCAAAGACGGCCAACCAGTTCTTCCATCAAAGGCTCCGGGGGGTGGGACTGCTGGCGGGCGGCTTGACGGGCTCGGCAGACGGCGTGGCCATGGCCGAGCGACGTTGACGAATGGTCTCTGCCACTGCTGCTGCGTCAACTTTCCAGGTCAGCAAAGGGGTTTGCTGATGCGCGGCCTGGGAGTCGTCGCAAGCCTCCAGGCAACGGCCACACTGCACGCATGAAAACATCATGCGCTTGATGTCGCGCGGGTGCAGTCGCATCGGACAGGCGTTGTCGCAGGCGCTGCCGTGCGGGATGTGGCAGGTTCGGCAATCGCGGGCACGTTCGCGATTGAAGGCCACCACCATGCCCTTGGGATTGGCCATCCACGCCAGGCTCTGAAACAGACCGACGGCGCAACCAAAGCGGCAAAACAGGTGACGGGCGAACAGGAACTCCAGGCTGAACACCACCGTGCCCGCTCCCAGAAAACGGGCCTGATTGGGGGTGAGACTGGCGTGGAGCAGGTTGTGCCAGACCTCGGCGGGCGGCAGCAGATAAGTCAGCAAGGTGATGGCCCACAAACCGGCCAGCAGCACCGAAGACAAGGCATACACCGGCCACCACCAGGCAGACTGAGGCACAGACTTGCCATTGGGACGTGTGGGAGGGAGCGGGTGCTTGTCCCACAGGCTGAACTTGCCGCAGGCACGGCGCAGCACGCCGTTGAGCAATTCCACGATGGAGAAATGCGGGCACAGCCAGCCGCAGTAGAGGCGACCGTACTTCCACGCGATCGTCAGCCCGGCGGCGACGAACATCAAAATGGGCAACAGCCCTTTGAAAAACAGCTGGGCAGCGGTTTCAACGGGGGTGGCCTTGCCTTGCATCAGGGCGTCGATGCCCAGGTGCCACTTCATGCCCAGCAGATACAGCTGGGTTTCGTTCAAATCAAAGCGAAAAAGATCCAGTGCAGGCGCCAGCAGGAACAGGGTGAAGAACCCGATCTGCCAGAGTCTGCGCTGGGTCTGTCTAGGTAGGCCAGATGGCATGTACCACCTCATCCAGCGCGGTGGCGGTCTCGTGATCGTCGGTGAGGGCATCGACGATGGCCGCGCGGCAGGCCTGGCGAGGCGTGAAGCCTGCGCGAATCAGCTTGCCTGCGTAGATCAGCAAACGCGTGCTCACGCTTTCTTCCAGATCATGGTGGGTCAGACGCCGAAGCGAATGAGCCAGCTTGACCAGATTCTGCGCGGTGGACGCGTCGACCTGCGCCTCTCGCGCCACCACTTGCTCTTCAACTGCCGCAGCAGGATAGTCGAAGGTCAGCGCCACGAAGCGCTGGCGTGTGCTGGGTTTGAGGCTCTTGAGCAGATTCTGATAGCCAGGGTTGTAGCTGACCACCAGCATGAACGAAGGAGGCGCATGCACCACCTCTCCGGTGCGCTCAATCGGCAGGATGCGCCGATCGTCGGCCAGAGGGTGCAACACCACGGTGGTGTCCTTGCGGGCTTCCACCACCTCGTCGAGGTAGCAGATGCCACCCGCGCGAATGGCACGCGTCAGCGGTCCATCCACCCAGACTGTGTTGCCTTCACCAATCAGGTGCCGACCGACCAAGTCTGCGGCACTGAGATCATCGTGGCACGACACCGTGAACAAAGGCCGCCCCAGGCGGGCGGCCATGTGTTCGACGAATCGTGTCTTGCCGCAGCCCGTGGGGCCCTTGATGAGCAAGGGCAGTTGGTGGGACCAGGCGCGCTCGAATAACTCGCACTCCTGGCCCTGTGCCTGGTAATACGGGGCACTGTCAGACATGATGATTCCGCATCAGGCGCGTTGCGCTGACTCGTTCTGCTTCAGGTCGGTCACGTGCTCGCCACCGATGAAGAAGCTGGCGAGGTAGGCAAGCAGACCCAGCAGGAACATCACGCCACCACCGATACGAACCCAGTAGAAAAAGGCCAACTGGTCTTGCGTGGCCATGAAGCCCATGGGCGTCTCGGACATGCGTTGCAGCCAGACTTGCAGGATGCCTGCGCCGGTCAGGGCCAAGGTGATGACAGCCATGCCGATGGACATGATCCAGAACGACCACATTTCCCAGCTCTGAGCGCGTGCACTGTTGGCGATGCGACCACGCAGGGTGGGCATGGCGTACGAGATCAGCGTCAACACCACTGCCACATAGGCACCGTAGAAGGCCAGGTGACCGTGGGCGGCCGTGACCTGCGAACCGTGGGTGTAGTAGTTGACAGCGCTCAGGGTGTGGATGAAGCCCCACAGACCTGCGCCCAGGAAGCCCAGCACCGAGGTGCCCACCGCCCACAGCACGGCGGCCTGGTTCGGGTGTTCACGACGACGACGTTGCACCATGTTGAAGGCAAACACCGTCATCATGAAGAACGGAATGGGTTCCATGGCCGAGAAGATCGAGCCAATCCAGTGCCAGTAGCCAGGCAGACCGATGAAGTAGAAGTGGTGACCCGTACCCAGGATGCCGGTCATCAGTGCAAAGGCGATGATCACGTACAGCCACTTGTCGATGACTTCACGGTCCACACCGGTGGTCTTGATCAGCACGAAGGCCAGCAGCGCGCCGAGGATCAACTCCCACACGCCTTCCACCCACAGGTGAACCACGAACCACCAGTACATCTTGTCACGCACGAGGTTGTGAGGGTTCACGAAGCTGAACAGGAACATCAGGGCGAGACCCCACAAGCCCATCAGCAGCACCAGCGAAATGGCTGTTTTGCGGCCCTTCAGCAAGGTCATGGTGATGTTGTAGAGGAAGCCCAAGGCCACAGCCACGATGCCCAGTTTCGTGGGTAGGGGCTGTTCCAGGAACTCGCGTCCCATGGTTTCCAGCAGGTGGTTGCCGGTGAGTTCAGCCAACTTGGCATAAGGCACCAGGAGGTAGCCTGCGATGGTCAAAGCACCTGCGATCAGGAAAATCCAGAACAGCGCAATGGCCAGTTTCGGGCTGTGTAGCTCGGTTTCAGCCTCTTCTGGGATCATGTAGTAGGCGGCGCCCATGAAACCCATCAGCAGCCAGACGATCAGCAGGTTCGTGTGAACCATGCGAGCCTGATTGAAGGGGATGTAGGGGAACGCCAGATCCCCGATCACGTACTGCAAGCCCAAAACCAGGCCGAAGACGATCTGACCGACGAACAGAGCGATGGCGCCAATGAAGTAAAGCTTGGCGACTGATTGTGATTGGTATTTCAATGTCTTCATGATCTTCACCTCAGCCTTCGATGTTGGGTGGCCACTTTTCGGTGTTGATCTCGCCAGTCCACTTCAGGAACTCGACCAGATCATCCAGTTGCTTGTCAGTCAAATTGAACTGAGGCATCTGGCGACGGCCCGGCACATTGGTCGGCTGCCCCTTCATCCAGGCCTTGATGAAATCAGGGCCACGACGTTGGTAAACGTTGCCCAACTCGGGCGCGAAGTAAGCACCTTCTCCCAGCAGGGTATGGCAACCGATACAGTTGCGCGTTTCCCAAATCTTCTTGCCTTCAATCACTGCAGGCGTGATCGCTTGTGCATTCGACCGCTTGGGGATCTCTCGCTCACTGTGAAACACGATGGCAGCGAAAAGGAGGATGAAAAACATCGTCCCCCCGTAGAACATATTGCGGGCCATCTGCTTGGTGAACCCACCTCCGGCACCCTGACTCATGGAAACCTCCTGGACATTCAATCCCAAAAACCCACCGCTGAGGTCAACCGACCAGAGCTTCCAAATGGGCCGCCTGAGTGTCCAAGTGAATCCCTCGGACATCCTTGAACCACATTAAGAAATTCGAGGGCACCCGGGGGGATTTGATGTGGGTCAACCAAATGGGGTGATCCCGTTGCCGAGCGTCGACGTTCGACAACGAAATGAGCGGTGATTTTGGGGTAAATCCTCTTCTATTTTGTGGATTTTAAGGTGCGAGAGTGGGTGATTTTTGGGTCGAACGCATGCGCGAAGGCGGGACGGGCGGTGGCGATGCTGCGAAACAGGTGGGCATCTGCATGGCCCGCATCGATGCGTGTGATCAAACCCCGACTATGTCGCTGCGAAAGTTGCGCGCTGCATATGAGTGGGCGATTTGCTTCGTTCACGACAGCGCGGGGTTTTTCTACAGTGAACCCACTGATTCACAACACACCGCTGTCACCATGTCGAACTCTGTCAAACACCCCTCTACGCGTCGTCACCTGCTGAGCGTGGTCAGTTCTCTGGCCCTCACCGCCACGGTAGCCCTCGGTTCCCTGGCGCCTGTGGCCGCCCACGCCAAGGACATCACCTTGCTCAACGTGTCGTACGACCCGACCCGTGAGCTCTACGCCGAGTACAACAAGGCCTTCTCGTCTTACTGGAAGACCAAGACCGGTGACAACGTCACCATCAAGACCTCGCACGGGGGCTCGGGCAAGCAGGCCCGCTCGGTCATCGACGGCCTGGATGCCGACGTCGTCACGCTGGCTTTGGCCTACGACATCGACGCCGTCGCCGAGAAGAACCTGATCGCCAAGGACTGGCAAAAGCGCCTCCAGCTCAACAGCTCGCCCTACACCTCGACCATCGTGTTCCTGGTGCGCAAGGGCAACCCCAAGGGCATCAAGACCTGGGACGATCTGGTCAAGCCGGGCGTAGCGGTCATCACGCCCAACCCCAAGACCTCAGGCGGTGCGCGCTGGAACTACCTGGCCGCCTACGGCTATGAGCTGAAGAAAACCCAGTCCGAAGCCAAGGCCAAGGAATTCCTGGGCAAGCTGTTTGCCAACGTGCCGGTGCTGGACTCCGGCGCCCGTGGCTCGACCACCACCTTCGTCGAACGTGGCATTGGCGACGTGCTGCTGGCCTGGGAAAACGAAGCCCTGCTGGCCATCAAGGAACTGGGGCCGGACAAGTTTGACATCATCGCCCCGCCGCTGAGCATCCTGGCCGAGCCCCCGGTGACGGTGGTCGACAAGGTGGTTGACAAGAAGGGCACCCGTGCCGTGGCACAGGCTTACCTGGAGTACCTGTACTCGCCGCAGGGGCAGGACATCGCGGCTCAGAACTACTACCGTCCGACCGATCCGAAGGTGGCGGCCACGTACGCCGCGCAGTACCCGAAGGTCAATCTGTTCAAGATCGAGGAACTGGGGGGCTGGACCAAGGTGCAGAAGGCGCACTTCGGTGACGGCGGTGTCTTCGACCAGATCTACGTGAAGAAGTAAAGAAGTCAGGATCAGGCACACGCATCAACATCCAGTGGGGTGGTGCCGGCGCAGGGATGGAGGTCGCGCCGCTGCATCTTGGGGGCTGCTTCACACAGGGGCAGCCCCTTTTTTCGCGCCACTTTGTCGTTTAGCGCATAAGCAAGTAAGAAATCAGTTGTTTGTTGAATGAGGGCCACTCCCTAACATGCGCCCATTGCATCCAGAAAGGGCTTTGTCATGCTGTTTTCTTTGAAGACCTCCTTGCTTCGTCTGACCGCGGTGGCGGTTATCGCCTCGGGCCTGAGCGCCGGTGCCCAAGCCGACACCAACCTGCTCAACGTCAGCTACGACGTCAGCCGCGAGTTCTACAAGGCCTACAACGTCGCTTTCGCCAAACACTGGAAGCAGACCACCGGCGAGACCGTGAACATCAACCAGTCGCACGGCGGCTCCAGCAAGCAGGCGGGCAGCGTCATCGCCGGCCTGGCAGCCGATGTGATCACCATGAACCAGGCCAGCGACATCGACATCCTGGCCGACCGCGGTGCCCTGGTGCCCGTGGACTGGGCCAAGCGCTTCCCCCACAACAGCGCCCCGACCACGTCGGTCACCGTGATCCTGGTGCGCAAGGGCAACCCCAAGGGCATCAAGGATTGGGCCGACCTGGCCAAGCCGGGCGTGTCGGTCATCATCCCCA
>CAYOJR010000049.1:7923-13067 GCA_964404335.1 uncultured Aquabacterium sp. | reverse complement strand
GGTGCTCGAACCAGGTGAACAGGCCTTCTTCGGCCCACAGGCGCTGCAAGAAGGCAAGGTCGGTTTCGTTGAACTGCGTGCACAGGGAGCGCTTGGCGAAGGCCTCGCGGTCGGCCACGTCGATGCGCCATTGCGGCATCAACCGGCCCTGGCTCTGGTAGTCGGCGAAGATGGCTTCGGTGATGTCGAGCACGCTCTGGTCCTGGAACACCCAGGCATCGGTTCGCTGGGCGAGGAAGGCGGTCCAGGGTTCGATGTGCAGGCGGTAGCGCGCCAGGCCACCGTCTGCGCCCATCAGTTCAAAGCGGGTGACGTGGCCGTGGAAGGGGCGCAGTTCGGTCGTGCTGTGGGCGGTGAGCAGTTCCAGCAACACGGGCTGGCCCAGCAGGTCGGGGGCGTGCAGGCCGGTGCGCGGGCTCACGGCCAGCAACTCGATGCCGAAGCCGGTGAGTTGTCCGGGCGCGCCGTGGGGCGCGGCGCCTGCAGGCAGGCAGGTGCTGCCAGGGCCGAGGGTTTCGGTGATGGTGGCGCGCTCGGCCAGCAAGGTGTCCGGACCCAGGGGCGTGTGCAGGCGCAGCAATCGGGTGTGCTGGTTCGGGCCCGTGAGGCCCAGTTCGGCCAGCAAGCTGCTGATCAGCTCGCGGGCCGAACCGGCCACAGCCGCCTGAATGCCGGCAAGATCCGTCATGTGTCCATCCCAGAGTTGTGTGTATCGGCCCCGTCGTGTCGCGCGGCCGCAGAACCCGAAACGTTAGCGCAAAAGGACAGCGGCATCGCCGCAGCCCCCTCCAACAGGGGTGCTGGCGATGCCGCCAAGTTGCAAGCAGTTGTGAACGCTGTGTGCGTGTGTCAGGCTTGCTTCAGATGAAGGTGAAGTTTTCCTGGTCCATCTGCATGACCGAGCTGGTGGGGGCCAGCATGGTGCGTTTGTGGCCGTCGGCACGGGGCAGCAGGCGCTCGAAGTAGAACTCGGCGGTCTGCAGCTTGGCGGTGTAGAACTCCTTGGCTTCCTTGCCGCCACAGGTCAGCTTGTCCTGGGCGACCAGGGCCTGCTTGAGCCAGAAGTGGCCCATCATCACGAAGCCTGAATACATCAGGTAGTCGTAGCAGGCAGAGCTGACGATGTCGCGGTCCTTGTTGGCGCGCAGCATGATCTGCAGGGTCAGCCACTTCCATTGCATCGCGCGCTTGAAGCAGGCGCGGGCCATCTTGCCGATGGGGCCGCCTGCGAGCAGGTGCGGCTTGGCCTGGGCAATCATCTCGTTGGTGAAGTTGAAGATGCACTTGCCGCGTGTTTGCAGCAGCACCTTGCGGCCCAGCAGGTCCAGGGCCTGGATGCCGGTCGTGCCTTCGTACAGCGTGGAGATGCGCGCGTCGCGGGCGATCTGCTCCATGCCGTGTTCCTTGATGTAGCCGTGGCCACCGAACACCTGCATGCCCAGGTTGGCGCATTCCAGGCCCATCTCGGTGATGAAGCCCTTCAGGATGGGGGTGTAGAAACCGAGCTTGTCGTCGTATTCCTCATACTGGGCCTGGTTGCCCAGGGCCACGCCGGTCACCATCATGTCGGCCAGTTTGGCCGCGTGGTAGATCATGGCGCGGGCACCTTCGGCCACGGCGCGCTGGGTCAACAGCATGCGGCGCACGTCGGCGTGCCAGATCAGGGCGTCGGCCACATGGTCGGCGTCTTTCTTGCCAGACAGGGCGCGCATGGAGCGGCGCTCTTTGGCGTAGGGCAGCGAGCCTTGGTACGACAGTTCGGCGTGGGCCAGGCCCTGCACGGCGGTGCCGATGCGGGCGGTGTTCATGAAGGTGAACATGGCTTCCAGGCCCTTGTTGGGCTCAGCGATCATGTAGCCCACGGCGTCGTCGAAGTTCATCACGCAGGTGGCCGAGGCACGGATGCCCATCTTGTGTTCCAGCGCGCCGGCCTTGACCGTGTTGCGCGCGCCCAGCGAGCCATCGGCGTTGATGAGGAACTTGGGCACGATGAACAGCGAGATGCCACGGGTGCCCTTGGGGGCGTCGGGCAGGCGGGCCAGCACGATGTGGATGATGTTCTCGGCCAGGTCGTGTTCGCCAGCGGAGATGAAGATCTTGGTGCCGGTGATCTTGTAGGTGCCGTCGCCAGCGGGCTCAGCCTTGGTCTTGACCTGGCCCAGGTCGGTGCCGCACTGGGGCTCGGTCAGGCACATGGTGCCGGTCCACTCGCCGCTCACCAGCTTGGGCATGTAGGTGTTCTTCTGTTCGGTGCTGCCGAACTGGAAGACGGTGTTCATGCAGCCCAGGCTGAGGCCGGGGTACATGGTGAACGACCAGTTGGCCGTGCCCATCATTTCCGCCTTGAGCAGGTTCATGGACATGGGCAGCTCCTGGCCGCCGTATTCCTTGGGGTGGGACAGGCCTTGCCAGCCGCCGGCCACGTACTCGGCATAGGCTTCCTTGAAGCCCTTGGGGGTGGTGACCTCGCCGTCGGCGATGGTGCAGCCTTCCTGGTCGCCCGACAGGTTCAGCGGGGCCAGCACCTCTTCACAGAAGGTGGCGCAGCCTTCCAGGATGGCGTCCACCATGTCCGGGGTGGCGTCTTCGGCGCTGGGCAGCTGGGCGTAGTGCGCCGGGTAGTCGAACACCTCGTTGAGCAGGAAGCGCACGTCGCGCAAAGGGGCCTTGTATTGCGGCATGGGTCACCTCGGTATGTGGGTCTGTGGGATTTCGAACGACCTTTTCAAACGACCGTTCGAATTGCCGTGTTTATACCGCAGGGGTGTCGGCCTGTGGGGCGTTTGGACCGATGTTGACGGGGTTTCCCCCTCGATTGGGTGGGGCTGTGGCGTCCGGGGTGCGGCAGTTCACCGCCATGAAAAAGCCCCACGCGCAGGTGGGGCTGAGGGGAGCGGGGGCAGGAGGGCCCTGCGCCCATTCGGGCCGTTTTACAGGCCCAGCAGTTTGTAGATGGGCTGCAGCAGCGAGTCCAAGGTGCCGGGCGTCTTGGTGTTCTGCTCGTTCTTCTGGGTTTCGTAGGCGCGGATCGGGGTGCCCTTGCCATCGATCAGGTCGTCCACCACCACCTTGAGGCTGGCGTGGTTGGCTTCCTTGATGGCGGTGCCCGAGAAGGTGAGGGTGGTCAAGGTGTGCGACTTCAGCAGATCGCGCTGATAGGGCACGTAGTAGCCGACGTTGGGGTAAGGCTTCATGGCGTTCACCCACTTCTGCACCTCAGGCACCCACTTCTGGTTCAGCAGGGTGTCGCGTGGCACGCCCGATTCGGTGGCAGCGATCTCAGGATAGAAGGAGGTGTACGAGAAGGCCGAGTAGATGCCGTCACGCTGGAAGGTGCTGAAGTTGAAGCGGTCTTGCGGGAAGATCTTGGCCAGACCGGTGCTGAGCGAGCCGAGGTTCTCGGCGGTGCCGGCGGTCGGGTACATCGTCAGCAGCTTGGTGACCAGACCGTCGCTGCCGTCCAGGCCCCACACGTTGCGGATCTTGTTGTGCAGGTGCACCGAGGGCGAGACCTCGGGGCTGTCGGTGCGGTTGACGTTGAACAGCGGGCCCGAGTCGGCCAGCAGGGCCGACTTCTTGGGGTTCATGGCCGTGCGCAGCCAGCTGTAGTTGGCGGTGGAGCCTGCGCCGCCAGCCGAGAAGCCGGTCACCAGCAGTTGGGCCGGCTGCTTGAAGTTCTTGCCCAGCCACTGGGCCATCGCGTAGCCGTTGACGCTGCCGCGGTGGTATTGCACGCGGGGTTTGCTGGGGTCGGCATCGGTGTAGGCGGTGACCTTGTTGCCGGTGTGCACGTCGCCCGTGCAGTAGGGGGCGTAGACGATGTTCCAGCTTTGCGTCTGCACGGACTGCAGCGGGTGCAGGCGCATCGAGAACGGGGTGATCAAACCCCCCAGGGCCAGGCCAGAGAGGCCGCCGTTGAGGATGTTGAACACATTGGTCATGTAGTCGGCCGGCACCCCGTTGGGATTGGAGGCCGACAGGATGGACAGGCCCAGCGGGCCTTCGCCCTTGCCGGCGCAGGCGTTCTGATCCCAGCAGGCGCCACCGCCTTCGAACACGACCACGGTCTTGGTGCTGAACGGGGTCTTGTTGACGAAGAAGCGGTAGGGCGAACCGTCGCCGCACGCCGCGCCGCTGCTGGCGGGCAGCTCGACGGCTTCCCATTGGAAGTAGCCGGCTGATGCGGCCACGGGCAGGAGGCTGGCCAGGGCCAGGATCTGGGCTTTGACGGCGAACTTGCGCATGGGAGTCTCTCCAACGGTGTCTGAGCGAGTGGGTCCCGGCGGACGTGCATGCGTCCAGGCTCTGGGGATGGCGCAGTCTAGGAATTCGTGACGAATGTCGCGATCAGGGAAACACCTCTCGGGTGATCCCTGGGGTTGTCTGGCGCCACCCGAGGCTTGCGCAGGACGGGCGCTTGTGCGAAGGTGATGCCCCTTCAGGGCTGGCGAGCGTGCGGCGTTCTGCTGCGTGCGGGTTCACCCGCCCAGCACGGTCAAAACCCCGGTGTAGCCGTGCAAATGGTGGTGGGCAATTTCGCCTGATGCAAAAAAGCCCACCAACGGGATGTCGCCCAGTGCGTGGGCGATGAGCGCCGCCTCCGCATGTGCCCCCCCGAAGTGAGGGCCGCCTCTTCCGGTGCAACTGACGTAAATCGCCCCCACGGCACGGCTGTCGGGGTGTTCGCTCGGGTCAAATTCTTCGCGAATTTCGGCGCAAATGCGCACCAGGTCCTGTCGGGCTGCGTGGGCGTTGCGCTGGCAGAAGGCCAGTTGCATGCCGGGCTTGACCGTCTCGCTCAGGGCCACGCCCTGGCGTGCCGGGTCCAGCCCGACCAGGTGGCGCATGCGGCCATCGGCGCCAAAGTGGGCGCCGTGGCTGAGCAGGGTTTCGTGTGCGTCGCTCAGGCCGGCCAAGGTCATGCGGACCCTCGGGAGTGCTTCGTGCTGCCAGCGGGGCGAGTGCAGCGAGGTGCTCACGCCCAGGTCGTCCATGAGGCATTGCAGGGCAGACTGGCCGTCCAGTTCGTAAACCAGATGGCGGTCGGCCGCCGTGATCTCGCGGCGGGGGCCCACCGGCGTGCAGCCCTGCGTGACCCTGGACACCAGACGTGTCCGCGCATGGAATGCCACGCCCGACAAACC
>CAYOJR010000049.1:0-7823 GCA_964404335.1 uncultured Aquabacterium sp. | reverse complement strand
CCGCACAAGATCGATTCGGCGCCGTGGGCGAGGGCATCGCTCAGATAGCACCAACCCAGCGTGGCGCCCAGATCACGCGCGCCTTGCGACGCCAGTTGCGCCCACACCAGCTCCAGCGCGAGATCGGGCTGAGGGTGGGTGGCGTGGGCCTGCAGGCAGCGCAGGCCCAACGGGTGCGCGGCCGAGGGCATCAGGCTTGAGATGGGTTCTTGCGCGCCGCTTTGCTGGCGGGCTGCTTGCGTGCCGGGGCCTTGGTGGCCATGCTGCGGGCGCGGGGCTTGGGGGAGGCGGGCTGGCGGGCCTCGGCTGCGGCAGGGGTGGCGGCAGCGGTGGTGGCCGCCTGCGCCTTGGCCACCATGTCTTGCATGGAGGCCTCGACGCTCTGTCCCATGGTCTGGGCGGTCTGCGAGGCCTGGTTGGCCAGATGCGAGAACTGCTGCGTCAGGGCATCCCACCAGCGCATCGGGTTGATCAGGTCCTGGGTTGCCTGGTCGGTGGCCGATGCGGCAGGCGCCTCATCCGACGGGGCGGCAGCCGGCTTGGCGGTGTCGGGTTGGGCTTTCAGGGTGTCCCGCAGGGCGTCCATCGACACATTCATGCCCTGCAGTGTCGACAGGGTCATCTTTTGCACCTCCAGTCCCTGAATCGTCATCGCGATCATGCGGCTGTTTTGTTCCAGCCAGAACTGCACGGTCTTGAGCTCCTGGATGCGCTTGTCCAACTCTTCAGGGTCCAGGGTGGGCACCGACCAGGCAGGCACGCCCGGGATGGCCGTGCCGCCTTGCGCGCCCATGCCAGGGAGGGCAGCGCCTGCAGCCTTCATCCATTCCTGAAAAAAGCCCAGACCGGCCCCCAGGCCTGCAAAGGCATGGGACTCCGGGGCCTGGGTGCCGGAAGCGTCGTTGCCTTGGGGTCGCGTGGTCATGGCGGTCTCCTTTGTTGGGTCTGAGGTGGGTCTCATTGTGCCTTTGTGGCACGGCCTTGGCAGCGGCTCGAACGACCATCGCATAATCGGCGCCTTCATGCAACGTCGCGCCCTGTTTTCTCATCTCAGTCGTCTTGCCGCCGCCATGGCCTGGCAACAAGTGTGTGTCACCCGTGCCCAGGCGCGTGGACAGGCACCCCAGCCTGGTGCCTGGCAGACTGCTGCCGAGGTGTTCACCCTCGGTGTCGCCAGCGGCGAGCCGCGTCCCGATTCGGTGGTGATCTGGACCCGCCTGGCACCTCAGCCTTTGCAGGTCGATGGCGGCATGCCCGCGCAGGCCGTGCCGGTGCGCTGGGAGGTGGCGGCCGATGCGCGCTTCAGTCGCGTGCTGCAAAGCGGCAGCGCGGTGGCCGATCCGGCGGCTGCACACAGCGTGCATGTCGAGGTGAAGGGCCTGCCATCGGGGGCGACCTGTTATTACCGCTTCGAGGCGGGGGGCCAGCGCAGCCCGGTGGGGCGCACCCGCACGGCACCCGCTCTCCATGAACGCAACACCCGCATGCGTGTGGCACTGGCATCGTGTCAGCACTATGAAACGGGCTTTTACACCGTGCACCGTGAAATCGCTGCCAGCGATGTGGACCTGGTGCTGTTTGTCGGGGACTACATCTATGGCACGCAGGCCAAACCGCACATGCGGGTGCGCCGCCATCCGCATGTCATGCCCGACCTGCATGAGCGCACGCTGGCCGACTACCGATTGCACTACGCGTCTTACAAGCTCGATCCGGACCTGCGCGCCTGCCACGCCGCCCATCCCTGGTTGATGGTGTGGGACGACCACGAGGTGACGGCGGACTACACCGGCCGTCACAGTCCTGACCTGCCCGATCCGCAGGCTTTCCTGGCGGTGCGCACGGCGGCTTACCAGGCCTATTTCGAGCACCTGCCGTTTTCGCCACACCGGGCGCCGGTGGCCGGCAGCATGCCTTTGCATGGCCGCTACGCCTGGGGTCGGTTGGTGGACCTGATGACGGTGGACACCCGGCAGTTCCGTGACCCGGCCGTCTGTGAGGGGCGCCACGCGCCTTTGAACGGCAAGCTGCTGTGGCAATGCGAGGCGGCCCAGGCGCCCGAGCGCACCATGCTGGGCCAGAGCCAGGGCTATGACCTGGCGGCGCAACTGGCCTCCAGTGCCGGCGACTGGAAGTTCATCGTGCAGTCAACCCAGATTTCGCCGGGCGTGCTGCGCTCGCCGCTGGGCCCCTTGGTGTATGCCGATGGCTGGGACGCCTACCCGGCCGAGCGCCGCCGCCTGACCGAGGCCATTGCCCAGCCGCGCGTGCCCGATGTGGTGTGCCTCAGTGGTGATGTGCACCGCCACGTGGCGGCCAATTTGCGTCTGGACCCGAACGATCCGGTCTCCCCCATCGTGGCCAGTGAGATCGTCACCAGCTCGGTGAGCAGCCGAGGCTTGAGCGAGCTGATGAGCAGCTGGGTCAAGCGCGGTAACCCCGACTTGCTGCACGTGCGCGGCGACGAGCGTGGCTACGTCTTGCTCGACATCACGCCCCGGCAGGTGATGTGCGAGTTCCGCAGCACCCCGCATCCGGTGCGCGCGGACAGCCGACTGCGCACCCAGGCCCGTTATGTGATCGAGCGCGGCCAGCCCGGTCCGCGCAAAGCCTGATCCAGCTGAAGCGCTCAGCAAAGGGTGAGTCGCAGGCGGCTGTGAGGCGGCACGCTGGCCAGCAGGAAGTCCATCTGGTCGGCCAGGATGCGGCGACCGCGCAGGATCATGTCCTCGTGCAGGCTGGGCACATAGGGCAGGTAGTACAGCGACCAGTTCAGCTCATCGGGCGTGCGGTTGCCTTTGCGGCCGTTGCAGTTGCGGCACGTCCATACAGCCCTCATCCAAGAGAGTGATGGCCACAGGATAGAACATCTTGCGTGACATTCTCAAGACGATGGCGACGGTTCGAGGCACGGGGCGGCAACTGAGGGGCAACCCTGGGGTGTTCCCGGGTGGACGCACCCCGAGGATGGGGGGCGAAACCCGCAGAGCCCATTTTTTTTTCACGGACTTCACACAGCCGCCATCATTTTCTGCAAAATAGCACGACCGTTCGTTTTATTTTGAGGAAACACTGTGACCGCTGTGACCCCGCTCGACGTCAAGTCAGCCCATGAGGCTGGGCGTGAGCGTGGGCGTGGTGCGCACAAGGGCCAGCAGACTCGCGCTGCCATCCTGGACGCGGCCTTGAGCCTGGCGGCCCAGATGGGCATCGAAGGCTTGTCGATTGGCGCCCTGGCCGAAGTCACCGGCATGAGCAAGTCCGGCGTCTTTGCGCACTTCGGCTCCCGTGAGGAGTTGCAGATCTCCGTCATCCGCGAGTACCACGAACGGTTCGAGGAAGAGGTGTTCCGTCCGGCCATGCGTCAGCCGCGCGGTCTGCCGCGTTTGCGCGCGCTGATCAAGAACTGGGTGAGCAAGGTCGCCACGGAAATCGATTCCGGCTGCATCTACATCAGCGGTGCCGTCGAGTTCGACGACCGCCCCGGTCCCGTGCGTGATGCCCTCGCCAGCATGGTGCTGCTGTGGCACGGCGCGCTCAACAAGGCCATCCAGCAGGCCATTGACCTGGGCCACCTGCGTGCCGACACCGACCCGATGCAGATGTTGTTTGAAATTCATGGGCTGATCCTCTCGCTCCACCACGATGCGCGTTTCCTGCGCTCGGCTGGCGCTGTGGACCGTGCCCGTGTGGCGTTCGAGCGCGTGGTGCAGCACTACGCGCAAGGTGCGCCGAACGCCCTTTCTCCTGTTGTGGTGCCTGCGGGCGCCACCTCTGTTTGACCCCCCGATCGCCTGGCTTAAAGATCAGGTATTTTTTTCTTAACGTGCCTTTCTGACCGAGGAGCTTCACGATGCCTTCTTACAACCCCCCACTGCGCGACATGCACTTCGTCATCCATGAAGTGCTGGGTGCCGTCGATGACCTCAAGCAGATCCCGGCCTACGCCGATCTGGACGTCGACACCGTCAATGCCGTGCTGGAAGAAGGCGGCAAGTTCGCATCCAAGGTGGTGGCTCCTCTGAACCTCGTGGGCGACGTGCAGGGTTGCGTGCTTGACAAGAGCACCCACGAAGTCAAGACCCCCGATGGCTTCAAGGAAGCCTACAAGCAGTACATCGAAAACGGCTGGTCGGCCCTGTCGGCCGACCCCGAGTACGGCGGCCAAGGCATGCCCCAGCTGGTCAACCAGGCCATCTATGAAATGCTCAACGCGGCCAACCAGTCGTGGACCATGTACCCCGGCCTGAGCCACGGCGCTCACGCCTGCCTGGAAGTGCATGGCACGCCTGAGCAAAAGGCCATCTACCTGCCCAAGATGACCTCGGGCGAGTGGACCGGCACCATGTGCCTGACCGAACCGCACTGCGGCACCGACCTGGGCCTGCTGCGCACCAAGGCCGAGCCCGTGGGCGACGGCACCTACAAGATCACCGGCCAGAAGATCTTCATCTCTGCCGGCGAACACGACATGGCCGAGAACATCGTTCACCTGGTGCTGGCCCGTCTGCCGGACGCTCCTGCGGGCTCCAAGGGCATCTCGCTGTTCGTGGTGCCCAAGTTCAACGTCAACGCTGACGGCTCGCTGGGTTCGCGCAACGGCATCTACTGCGGTGGCCTGGAGCACAAGATGGGCATCCACGGCAACGCCACGGCTCAGATGGTGCTGGACAACGCCATCGGCACCCTGGTGGGCCAACCCCACCGTGGTCTGCCTGCCATGTTCGTGATGATGAACGGCGCTCGCCTGGGCGTGGGCAACCAGTCGCTGGGTCTGACCCAAGTGGCCTACGAAAACGCCGTGACCTACGCCAAGGACCGCGTGCAGATGCGTGCCCTGTCGGGTGCCAAGCGCCCTGACCTGGCTGCCGACCCGATCATCGTGCACCCCGACGTGCGTCGCATGCTGCTGACCGCACGTGCTTACGCTGAAGGCGCCCGCGCCCTGGTGTACTACGTTGCCGTCGAGCTCGACAAGTCGCACAACCACCCCGACGAAGCCGTCCGCAAGGAATCCGACGACACCGTCGCTCTGCTGACCCCGATCGTCAAGGCCTTCATCACCGAAAACGCCTTCAAGGCCACGGTGGAATGCCAGCAGGTGTACGGCGGCCACGGCTTCATCCACGAGTGGGGCATGGAGCAGTTTGTGCGCGACGCCCGCATCAACATGATCTACGAAGGCACGAACACCGTGCAGTCGCTGGACCTGTTGGGCCGCAAGGTGCTGGGCGACGGTGGCGCCAAGCTGACCAAGTTCGGCAAGCTGGTGGGCCGTCTCGTCAAGGAAAACGCCGACAACGCTGCCATGCAGGAGTTCACCAAGCCCCTGGCCGATCTGGGCCAGAAGGTGCAGGCCTTCACCATGGAAATCGGCATGAAGGGCATGCAGAACCCTGACGAAGTCGGCGCCGCCGCTTTCGACTACCTGCGTGTCGTCGGCCACATGGTCTACGCCTACTTCTTTGCCCGCATGGCCCAAGTGGCGCTGGAAAAGCAAGGTTCGGACGACAAGTTCTACGCCGCCAAGTTGGCAACCGCCCGTTTCTACTTCGCCAAGCTGTTGCCTGAAGTCGAGACCCTGATGGTCACCGCCAAGGCTGGCCTGAAGCCTCTGATGGAAATGGACGAAGCCCTGTTCTAATCGGCAGGCTGTTCAAGGGGGGTGGGGTGCTCACCTCCCTTTATCCATCTCCATTCATTTGAGTTCCCCTAGGAGAGAACATGAGTCAATTCAACGTGCGCAAGGTGGCCGTGCTCGGCGCCGGCGTGATGGGTGCCCAGATTGCGGCCCACCTGGTCAACGTCAAGGTGCCGGTCGTGCTGTTCGACCTGCCCGCCAAGGAAGGCCCGAAGAACGGCATCGTCACCAAGGCTGTCGACAACCTCAAGAAGATGAAGCCGGCCCCCCTGGGCGTGGCCGAAGACGCCGCCCTGATCCAGCAAGCCAACTACGAAGAGCACCTCGAAGAGCTGCGTGGTTGCGACCTGATCATCGAAGCCATCGCCGAGCGTCTGGACTGGAAGGAAGATCTGTACAAGAAGATCGCTCCGTTCGTCAACGACCGCGCCATCCTGGCCACCAACACCTCCGGTCTGTCCATCACGGCCATGGCCAATGTGCTGCCCGAGCAACTGCGTTCGCGCTTCCTGGGCATCCACTTCTTCAACCCCCCCCGCTACATGCACCTGCTGGAGCTGATCCCCACGGAGTTCACCGCTCCCGAGGTGGTCGACCAGCTGGAAACCTTCTCGGCCTCCGTGGTCGGCAAGGGTGTGATCCGCGCCTACGACACCCCCAACTTCATCGCCAACCGCGTGGGCGTGGCCGGCATGATGCTGACCTTCCGCGAAGTCGAGCGTTCGGGCCTGGGCTATGACATCGTTGACGACCTGACCGGCAAGAAGCTGGGCCGCGCTTCGTCGGCCACCTTCCGTACCGCCGACGTGGTGGGTCTGGACACGATGGCGCACGTCATCAAGACGCTGCAAAACGGTGCCCGTGACGACGTGTTCTCTGGCGCGTTCGACACCCCCGTTGCCTTGACCAAGCTGCTGGAGCTGGGCAACTTTGGTCAAAAGACCAAGGCTGGCTTCTTCAAGAAGGTCGGCAAGGACATCCTGCAGTTCAACGCTGCCACGGGTGAGTACGTCGCTGCTGGCGGCAAGTGCGACAAGGACGTCGCCGAGATCCTGAAGAAGCCCGCTGCCGAGCGTCTGAAGGGTCTGCGCGAGTCCAGCAACCCGCAAGCCCAGTTCGTGTGGGCCATCCTGCGCAACGGCTTCCACTACGCCGCCGTCACGCTGGAGTCCATCGCCGAATCGGCTCGCGACATCGACTTCGCCATGCGCTGGGGCTTCGGCGCCAAGCAAGGCCCCTTCGAGCTGTGGCAAGAAGCCGGCTGGAAGCAAGTGGCTGAATGGGTGCAGGCCGACATCGATGCGGGCAAGGCCCTGTCGTCGGCACCGCTGCCCGCCTGGGTGTTCGACGGCCGCGACGGTGTGCACACCGCCGAAGGCTCCTGGTCGCCCAAGGCTGGCAAGTATGTGCCCGCACGTGACCTGCCCGTCTACAAGCGTCAGTACTTCCGTGAAAGCGTGCTGGGCTCCAACGCCCCGAACGCCGCCACCGCTGGCAAGACCCTGTTCGAAGACGCTGCCATCCGTCTGTGGACCCTGGACGACGAAGTGGTCATCGCTTCGATCAAGTCCAAGATGCACACCATCAGCGCCGAAGTCACCGCCGGTCTGGCCAAGGGCCTGGAAATCGCCGAAGCTGGCTACAAGGGCCTGGTGATCTGGACGCAAGACGGTCCGTTCTCGGCTGGTGCCGACCTGCAGTCCATGATGCCTGCCTTCATGAGCGGTGGTGGCAAGGCCATCGCCCCGTTCGAGAAGCAACTGCAGGACTTCATGCTGTCGCTGCGCTACTCCAACGTCCCGACCGTGGCTGCCATGCACGGTCTGGCCCTGGGTGGCGGCTGTGAGCTGGCTGTCCACGCTGCCAAGCGTGTCGCCGCCATGGAAAGCTATGTGGGTCTGGTCGAAGTCGGCGTGGGTCTGATCCCCGGTGGCGGTGGCCTGGCTTACCTGGCCCGCCGTGCAGCCGAGCTGCTGGAGCCGTCCAAGGGCGTGTCCGGCCAGATCGGTGGCGAGCTGATGGGCTTCATCAAGGAAGGCTTCCAGGCTGCGGCCATGGCCAAGGTGGCGACCTCTGCCGTCGAAGCCAAGAAGTTCGGTTACCTGATCGACGGCGACGTGATCGTGGCCAACAAGGACGAGCTGCTGTATGTGGCCATCGCCCAGGCCAAGGCCATGTTCGA
>CAYOJR010000048.1:0-14157 GCA_964404335.1 uncultured Aquabacterium sp. | reverse complement strand
TGCTGTACATCGCCGCCATGTGGATTGCCGGCGTGATGCAAGGTCTGATGTGGCGTGCGGTCAACCCGGACGGTACCCTGGTCTACAGCTTCGTCGAAAGCGTCAAGGCAACCTATCCCTTCTACGTGATCCGCGTCGCGGGCGGCCTGCTCTACCTGGGCGGCATGATCCTGATGCTGTGGAACACCGTGATGACGGCCATGGCTGGTCGCGCTGTCAATGCGCCGATCGCCCAGCCGGCTCACGCCTGAGGAGAACAAGAACATGGCTGACAACAATCACAAGCCCAAGCTCTTCTCCCACGAGAAGATTGAAACCAGCAACTTCCTGATGATCGTGCTGACCCTGCTGGTCGTGTCGGTCGGTGCGCTCGTCGAGATCGTGCCGCTGTACTTCCAGCGCAGCACCACGGAAGCGGTGCAGGGCCTCAAGCCCTACACGCCGCTGCAGTTGGTGGGGCGCGACATCTACATCCGCGAAGGCTGCTACGGCTGCCACTCGCAGATGATTCGCCCCTTCCGTGCGGAAACGCTGCGTTACGGCCACTACTCCATGGCCGGTGAGTTCGTCTACGATCACCCCTTCCAATGGGGCTCGAAGCGCACCGGTCCTGACCTGCACCGCGTGGGTGGCAAGTACTCGAACGAGTGGCATGCCGTTCACCTGATCAACCCTCGTGACGTGGTGCCTGAGTCCAACATGCCTGCCTACCCGTGGTTGGCTGAGACCAAGGTTGAAGACGGCCCGAAGGTGGCTCCCCGTATGGAAGCCCTGCGCAAGGTGGGCGTGCCTTACACGGACGCCGAGATCAAGGCAGCTGACGAAGAGGTCAAAGGCAAGACCGAACTTGACGCCGTGATCGCTTACCTGCAGGTGCTGGGTACCGCAGTCAAATAAGGAGCGACGCACATGGACATCATCGTTGCAAGAAGCATTTTCACTGTGGTGTGTCTGTGCGTTTTCGTGGGCATTGTTGCGTGGGCCTATTCGCGCCGCAACAAGACTCAGTTTGAAGAGGCAGGTCGCCTGCCTCTCGCAGAAGATTGATTGGAGGCTCAGACATGAGCGACTTCATTTCCAGTGGGTGGTCCTGGTATGTCATCGGGATCGTGGTGTTCGGCTTGCTCTTTTGCGCCTTCGTGCTCATTGGTGCAGCCCGACACAAGGTCGTGTATGACGCGCAGGGCAATGTAGATAAGACCACCGGGCACGTCTGGGATGGTGACCTGCGTGAGTTGAATAACCCGCTGCCTCGCTGGTGGCTGTTCCTCTTCGTCGGCACCATCGTGTTCGCGGTAGGCTACCTGGTGCTGTATCCTGGTATGGGTTCCGCCAAAGGTACCTTGAACTGGTCCTCCAAAGACCAGCTCGACAAGGAAATCGCCAAGGCGAAGGTGGAAGAGGAAAAGATCTACTCTGCTTTCCGTCAGGTCAGCGTCGAAGACCTTTCTAGCAATCCGCAGGCTCAAGCGATTGGCCAGCGTCTGTTCCTCAATAACTGCGCCACCTGCCACGGCTCGGATGCCAAGGGCTCCAAGGGCTTCCCCAACCTGACTGATGGCGACTGGCTGCACGGTGGTTCTCCCGAGAAGATCAGCGAGACCCTGCATCTGGGGCGTCAAGGCATGATGCCTCCGATGGGGGCTGCTGTCGGTGGACCTGATGAAGTTCGTCAGGTCGCCAACTATGTCCTGAGCCTGTCCGGTAGCGGTCACAACTCCATCCTGGCTGAACTGGGCAAGGAGAAGTTCAAGGCCGCTTGCGCAGCCTGCCACGGTGCCGACGGCAAGGGGATGCAGGCGGTGGGTGCGCCCAACCTGACCGACAAAATCTGGTTGCACGGCTGGGGTGAGGAAGCCATCGTCAACATGATCAACAACGGTAAGACCAACGTCATGCCTGCGCAGGCAGGGCGTCTGACCGAAGATCAGATCAAAGTGTTGACAGCCTATGTCTGGGGGCTCTCGCGGCCCACCCAGACCGCTCAGGCCCAGTAAACGCCCTTGGCTTGTCGGGTGAACGAGCGGTGCTCGATGCCCAACAAGACGAGTCGTTCATTCAAGCGGAGATGGTTGAAGTTTGATACCCTTTTGGGTATGAGGCTTAAACCCTCCGCTTTCTCATTTGCGCCATGACTGACCCAAACAAAACCCCGCAGGCATCCTCACGCGTGATTCCCATCAAGGCAGAGGGGGAAATGTCCGATGCCGCCAAAGCGGCTCGTCGTGAGGAGGTGGTTTCGCTCTACAAAAAGAGCGAGAAGATCTACGCCCGCGAGGTGACGGGTTGGTTCACGAACTGGCGTTGGGTCATGGTCTGGGTGACCCAACTTGTTTATTACGTCACCCCTTGGTTGAACTGGAACAACCGCCAGGCTGTACTGTTCGATCTCGAGACCCGCCGTTTCTATCTCTTCAATCTGGTCCTGTATCCCCAGGATCTGGTGTACCTCACGGCCCTCCTGGTCATATCAGCCTACGGTCTCTTTCTCTTCACCACGGTGGCCGGGCGCCTGTGGTGTGGCTATGCCTGTCCACAAACGGTTTACACCGAGATGTTCATGTGGATCGAGAACAAGATTGAAGGCAGTCGCGCCAAGCGCATGAAGATGGACAAGTCAGCGGCCACCGCAGACAAGATCGCCCGAAAAACGGCCAAGCACACGGCCTGGCTCGCTGTCGCTTTGTGGACGGGCTATACCTTCGTCGGTTACTTCTCGCCCATCCGTGAACTCTGGCAATCGGTGATTTCGTTGGGCCTCGGCCCGTGGGAAACCTTCTGGATCTTGTTCTACGGCTTCGCCACCTACGGCAACGCCGGCTTCATGCGCGAACAGGTCTGCAAATACATGTGTCCGTATGCGCGCTTCCAGAGCGCCATGTTTGACCGTGACACCCTGATCATCAGTTACGACGAGAAGCGCGGTGAGCCGCGCGGTGCCCGTTCTCGCAAAGCCAACGCACAGGCCCTGGGGCAGGGCGATTGCATTGACTGTACCTTGTGTGTGCAGGTATGTCCCACCGGCATCGACATCCGGAAAGGCTTGCAGTACGAGTGCATTGGTTGCGCTGCATGCATCGACGTGTGTGACAGCGTCATGGACAAGATGGGCACACCTCGCGGACTGATCCGCTACTCCACACAGAACGCGATGGAGAAGGGCTGGGGAAGCAGCGAAATGTGGGGCCGCGTGACCCGCCCCAGGGTGTTGCTCTACAGCGGCGTGCTGGTGCTCGTGCTGGTCGCCTTTGTCGCCAGCCTGTATGGTCGTCCGACCTTCCGGGTTGACATCGTGCGTGACCGGGGTGCTCTGGCGCGTGTCGTGGATGACGGCTACATCGAGAATGTCTACCGCGTACAGTTGATGAACGCCAGCGAACGCGTTCAACGCTATCGCGTCGGTGTCGAGCAACTGAGCCAGGCATCGGTGCAGGGTGGCGAGAGCATCGTTCTGGGGCCGGCCGAGGCGCGCTGGGTGCCCATCGCAGTGCGCATTCCTCCCGAAGTCGGGGCCCGGATGGGATCAGGCGCCGCTGGTGTCACCATCCTGGTCGAGCAACTTCGCCAAGGCGATGCGCCTCAGGTCGATGTGCGTGAGAAGACCACCTTCATGGTCCCACGCTGACTTACACAAGGTTTGAAAAGGCATGACATCCACTTCCTCGCCCCACGACAAGACCTCTCCCGTGGACAACCCTCCTTGGTACCGCCTGCCCATCGTCTGGATGGTCATCGGGGGGCCTGCTCTGGTCGTGGTCGCTTCATTGATCACAGTGGGTGTGGCCGTCAAGAATGTGGATCCGGTGCTGGACACTGCCACTGCCCCGACTCAGAAAGAGGCACCTGCATCCAAAGCCCGCAACCACGCGAACGAAGATGCCACACCGGGCAATGCGGTTTCCACCTCAGGCGCCTCGGCCGCTGGTGATCCCTCAACGCCCTGATTCTGTTTGCCCACGCAGCACTGAACGCCCATTGAAAAAGCCCGCTCGAAGCGGGCTTTTTGTCAGGCAACGCAAAATCTCAACCCTTAACGCTGTTTACCAGTGCGCGCAAACCCGCCTCATCCGTGATGCGAATGTCGCGCTGCTTGACCTCCAGCAGTCCCTCGTCCTGGAACTTGGAGAAGGTTCGGCTCACGGTTTCCAGTTTCAGCCCCAGGTAGCTGCCGATCTCTTCACGCGTCATGCGCAGCACCAACGCCGAGGCCGAGAACCCGCGCGCATGCAGGCGCTGAGTCAGATTGAGCAAAAAGGCAGCCAGCCGCTCTTCGGCGCGCATGCTGCCCAGCAGCAACATCACACCGTGATCGCGCACAATCTCCCGGCTCATGATCTTGTGAAACTGGTGCTGCAGGTCCGAGAACTCGCGAGACAACTCTTCCAGTTGCGCATAGGGGATCACGCACACCTGGGAGTCTTCCAGTGCAATGGCATCACACGCGTGTCGATCGGTGCTGATGCCGTCGAGCCCCAGCAATTCGCCAGCCATCTGAAATCCGGTGACCTGATCGCGCCCGTCTTCAGACGAGACGCGCGTCTTGAAAAAACCGGTGCGCACGGCGTACACAGAGCGGAATGGGTCACCTGTGTGGAAGAGGGCATCACCTCGCTTCACGGCACGGCGCGCCGCGATCAGCGTGTCAAGGTGACTGAGCTGTGGCTGTGTCAGGCCGACAGGCAGGCACAACTCGCGGAGGTTGCAACTGGAGCAAGCGACCTTGAAGCTGTCGAGCTTGAGGCCGCCACAAGAACCTTGGCCATCCGCACCATCGTCATACACAGCGTTGGACTGCTTGGTGGAACCGCTGCTGGCGTCGGTGATCGGAAAAATACTCTTCAACATGAGAAACCTCAAAGTGTGCCCGATTGTTGCCATAAAGACGGCCGGGGAATTGAGTTGGATCAACCCTGATGGCCCCGAGTTTGGCACATTAGTTCACATGCGTGAACCTATCATGATCTCAGTGGCGCCCAGCGCCCCCGTTGTATCCCGCGACATGCTGTCGCGTCTTGACGTCACGGGCCCCCGATACACCTCCTATCCAACCGCAGATCGGTTTGTGGAAGCCTACGGGCCTGCGCAATACCGACAGGCGCTGCAGCAGCGTGCTGAAGGCGGCGGTGTCATTGGCGGCGCGGCAACGCCTTTGTCAGTGTACGTCCACATTCCATTCTGCGAGTCGCTCTGCTACTACTGTGCATGTAACAAAGTCATCACCAAGCACCACGAGCGCGCCACCGAGTATCTCGAAGCGCTGACCACAGAAATTCAACTGGTCACCGGACAGTTGGGTGTTGGTCAACCCCTGTCTCAACTCCACTTTGGTGGGGGCAGCCCCACCTTCCTGACGGACGACGAGCTTGATGGCCTGATGACCACGCTTCGCAAGGCGTTTCGCTTTGTGGATGGTGGCGAGTACGCCATTGAGGTCGATCCGCGAACGATTGACGCCGGTCGGCTCAAGCGCCTCGCGGCCATGGGCTTCAATCGCCTGAGTTTTGGGGTGCAGGACTTTGACCCGGACGTTCAGGTGGCGGTTCACCGTGTTCAGCCGTTCGAGCAAGTGGCCGAACTCATGCAGGCTGCCCGCAATGAAGGTTTCATGTCCATCAACATGGACCTGATCTACGGCCTGCCCAAGCAGACGGCTGAAAGCTTCCAGCGCACGCTGCAGCAAGTCAGCTCCCTCAAGCCTGATCGCATTGCCTTGTATGCTTACGCGCACCTGCCGCAGCGATTCAAGCCGCAGCGCCGTATCCACGCCGCAGACTTGCCCAAGGCGGAAGACAAGATCGGCATGCTGTCAACGGCCATTGAGGTGTTTGGTCAGGTTGGCTACGACTACATCGGCATGGATCACTTTGCGCTGCACCACGACAGTCTCGCTGTCGCCAAGCGCCAGGGGCTCCTGCATCGCAATTTCCAGGGTTACAGCACCCACCCGGACAGCGACCTCATTGCCCTCGGTGTGTCGGCCATCGGCAAGGTGGGCGCGCATTACAGCCAGAACGCCAAGACGCTTGACGAGTACTACGACGCACTGCGGGGAGGCGAGTTTCCGATCGTGCGCGGTCTGAATCTGTCGCGCGACGACCTTGTGCGCCGTGCGGTGATCATGGCCGTGATGTGCCAGGGGCGGGTGGACTTTGAATCGATCGAACTCGCCTACCTCATTGATTTCAGGCAATACTTCGAGGCTGAATTGCGTCAACTGGAGCCGCTCGTCGAGTCGGGGTTGGTGCAAATGGAGTCTGACGGTGTACGCGTCACGCCCCTTGGGTGGTACTTTGTGCGAGCGGTTGGCATGGTGTTCGATCGCTACATCCAGGCCGAAAAGACCCTGGAGCGGTTCTCACGCATCATCTGATCCGGTGCACTCCCTCCGGGAGGAGGCATGCTGAGCGGGTTGATGTTGACGGCCTTTCTGATGGGCCTGGGAGGCATTGCACATTGCGCCGCCATGTGTGGCGCACCCTGCGCGGCCGCGATGCCGCGTGGTGTGCCCTTGATGGCGCTCGTGGGGCGTTGCATGGCCTACATGCTGCTGGGATTGGCCGCATCAACTGGCGCAGGACTGGTGTCCAGTTGGGGGCAGCGCATCAGCATGCTGCAACCTCTATGGGTGATGCTGCAACTCGCGGCCTTGATACTGGGGGTTTGGCTTCTCTGGACGGGGTGTATCCCGCGTCAGATCAACGACTGGGGACAGCAGGCCTACCACCATGCACAAGAAAAGTTGATGGGCAGCCATGCGCCGCGCTGGCTGCGGATGTCCCGCCCGATCGTTCCCCTGCTGGCGGGACTGGGGTGGGCGCTCATGCCGTGTGGCTTGCTTTATGCCGCGTTGGTTGTGGCCGCACTCGCGTCCGAGCCCTGGGGTGGTGCGGTGGTGATGCTGTGTTTTGCACTTCCCAGTGCAATCGGAGTCTGGGCAGCGCCTGCCTTGCTCCGACGTCTGAGCGGGCTCACCCAAGGTTCGACCACTGGGTCGGGCGCTCCTTCGGCCGTGGTGCCCATTCTGTGGATCAAAACCGCCGATGGTTCGGCACAGCCCCCGTCTTGCAACGCAGAGTCGAAAGGGCAGGGCACACCTGTTGCGTCACCCCTGGTGGATCCGCGCTGGGCTGTTCGGCTTGCCGGGCTGAGCCTGACCGTGATGGCAGCATGGGCCGTATGGCATCAGTTGGTGGCGCAGTGGAAGGCGTGGTGCGCATGACACTCTCATCACGACACTGGTGTTAGTGCGCTGATGCGTTGTGGCACCAGGCCGCAGTAGAATCAAGGCGGACTGGCGCCGACATCCATGGTGCCAGACGCATGGATAACGCCAAACGCGGAGACCTACATCATGTATCAGCACATCAAGGTGCCCGAAGGCGGGCAGAAGATCACGGTGAACCCGGACTTCTCCCTGAATGTTCCCAACAACCCCATCATTCCCTACATTGAGGGTGACGGCACCGGTTATGACATCACACCCGTGATGATCAAGGTGGTCGATGCGGCCGTTGAAAAGGCCTACAACGGCACACGCAAGATTCACTGGATGGAGATCTACGCCGGCGAAAAATCCACCCGCGTGTATGGCCCTGATGTCTGGTTGCCTGAAGAGTCCCTGCAGGTGCTGAAAGACTATGTGGTCTCGATCAAGGGGCCGCTGACCACGCCCGTCGGTGGTGGCATTCGCTCCCTGAACGTGGCCCTGCGTCAAGAGTTGGATCTCTACGTCTGTCTGCGCCCGGTGCGCTATTTCAAGGGCGTGCCTTCTCCGGTCAAGGAACCCGAGAAGACCGACATGGTCATCTTCCGCGAGAACTCGGAAGACATCTACGCCGGCATCGAATTCGAGGCCCAAAGCGACAAGGCCAAGAAGCTCATCAAGTTCCTGCAAGATGAATTCGGCGTCAAGAAAATTCGCTTCCCGAATACATCGGGCATCGGTATCAAGCCCGTGTCGCAAGAGGGGACCGAGCGTTTGGTGCGCAAGGCCCTGCAATACGCCATCGACAACGACAAACCCAGTGTGACCCTGGTGCACAAGGGCAACATCATGAAGTTCACCGAAGGTGGCTTCCGTGACTGGGGTTACGCACTGGCGCAGAAGGAGTTCGGTGCCGAGTTGATCGACGGTGGACCATGGTGCAAGTTCAAAAACCCCAAGACGGGCAAGGACATCATCGTCAAGGATGCCATCGCCGACGCCTTCTTGCAGCAGATCCTGCTGCGTCCGGCCGAGTACAGCGTGATCGCCACCCTCAACCTCAACGGCGATTACGTGTCTGATGCGCTGGCCGCACAGGTCGGCGGCATTGGTATTGCACCAGGGGCGAACCTGTCGGATTCAGTGGCCATGTTCGAAGCCACCCACGGTACGGCACCGAAGTACGCAGGCAAGGACTACGTGAACCCCGGTTCTGAAATCCTGTCGGCTGAAATGATGCTGCGTCACATGGGTTGGGTGGAAGCTGCCGACCTGATCATCTCCTCCATGGAGAAGTCGATCCTCAGCAAGCGCGTGACGTACGACTTCGCTCGCTTGCTGGACGGCGCCACTCAGGTGTCTTGCTCCGGTTTTGGCCAGGTCATGATCGAGCACATGTGATGTGCGCGTGGCCGCGATGACGCGTGCCACCCCTTCGACTGAATCCCCTGCTGCGCGCTGCGTGCCAGGGGATTTTTTTTGACCTGACCGGGACTGTGCCGGGCGACGGCTCAGCTCCACAAGTCCAGCGGCGGATCGGTGGCCAGGGCGCGCAACAGGTCAGAACGCGAGACAAAACCGATCACTTGTCCTGCGCCTTCTGTCACCGGCAGTCCGGGTAAACCGACTTCCAGCAGCAGGGATGCCACGCGCCGCAGGTCGGTATCAATGTGGGCGCTAGGGACAGGGGACCACATGATGGCGCTGACAGGGCGAGCCAGATTTGCCTGCCATGCTGCCGCGTCCGCTGCAGATGATTCCAGCCAGAGTGGGGGCATCAATTCGGCGCGCGTCACCAAACCCACCAGAGCCCCTTGCGCATCAACCACCGGCGCCTGTCCGATGCTCTTGTCCCTCAACATGGTCCACACCTCGCGAACCGAGGCATCGGCAGCAACGACGTGAGAAGGACGTTGCATCACATCGCCCACAACGCTCAGGGGTTGGCGTGTCGGTTGCGCATACGCGTTCAGGGCTTGGCGCACAGCCGGGAGGGCTTCAGGTTCACTTTGGCCGGGGGAGGGCTCGTCCAGTCCGCGTGCCACAGGGTTCACCGCGCGGGTCTTGGCCGCTGGGGTCAAGGCCTGAGTCTTGCGGAGTTGCTCCAGCGTTCCCGAAAAAACCTGACCAATGGGGCTGTAGACATAGAACATCTGCGGGCCTCAATAACGCAACGCGTAACGGATATGGGAAAAGGCTAACCGATTTGGCGGCTGAAACAAAAAACCCGCCACTGGCGGGTTTTTGTCATCGTGGCCGACAGGCACACGTCCGAGGCGCATCAGTGTGGCAGGCTGTGAACCGAAGCCGGATGCTCCCGAAAGTGAAGATCATCTAAACCGCCGGGTGTTGTGTCTGCAGGCCCACCATCAATTTGCTGTATGTTCTGCGCGAGCATCCCCTTCGGGCCGGCGACCAGCTCGTAGTGCACGCGCGAACCTTGCTTCAGCGTACGGAAGCCATCCATCTGGATGGCGGAAAAGTGAGCGAAGACATCGCCTCCACCTTGGTCAGGTTCAATGAACCCGAATCCCTTGGCGTCGTTGAACCATTTGACAATCCCTGTGGCCATTTCGCAGCCCTCCTGTTAATTTGTTCACATTTTCTGAGCCACTGCGCGCCAATGTCAAGCCTCGAAATGTGACGAATGTGTGCGTGTAATCCCTTGGTGAATCAAACCTGAGAGGGGGTGATGAACCTTGAATCCGCAGGGGCGACCGCGCTGGGGGCAAGCGCAATTTCGCCGTGCTCGTAAAATCCGGCCATGATCATTTCTTCACACCCTCGCGCCTCCAACTCGCCTTCTGTTCCCGGCAGGGATGGCGATGGCGCGGCCGTTGTCGAGAAGCAGGCGCAGAAGGTTGAGCCACCGAAGCTCTATCAGGTGGTGATGCTCAATGATGATTTCACGCCAATGGAGTTCGTTGTTGGCGTATTGCAGGTTCATTTTCGCCACGACATCGAATCGGCTACTCAAATCATGCTAAAAATCCATCACGAGGGCCGTGGTGTGTGCGGTGTCTATACCAAGGACATTGCGGCTACCAAGGTTGAACTCGTTCTTGCCGTCGCCCGCGAAGCCGGGCATCCTTTGCAGTGCATTATGGAGACCGCATGATTGCGCAAGAGTTGGAAGTCAGTCTGCATCTGGCCTTCGTCGAGGCCCGTCAGCAGCGCCATGAGTTCATCACGGTCGAGCACCTGCTCCTGGCCTTGATCGACAACCCTTCTGCTTCCGAGGTGTTGAAAGCTTGTGCCGCCAATTCAGACGAACTGAGAAAGAGTCTGGATCAGTTCGTTCGAGACAACACGCCCACGGTGGGGGGCAACGAAGAGGTCGATACACAGCCGACACTGGGTTTCCAGCGCGTGATCCAGCGCGCCATCATGCACGTTCAGTCTTCCGGTAATGGCAAGAAGGAAGTGACCGGGGCCAACGTGCTGGTGGCCATTTTTGGTGAGAAGGATTCCCATGCGGTGTACTACCTGCACCAGCAAGGGGTGACGCGTCTTGACGTCGTCAACTTCATCGCGCACGGCATTCGCAAGATCGATCCGCCCGAGGCATCACGTTCGGCGCCCGAGTCAGGCCCGGGTGGTGCGAATGAGGGTGAGCGCGAAGACACCGAAACCAAGGCTTCGCCACTGGAGCTCTACACTCAGAATCTGAACCAGCAGGCCCGTGACGGCAAGATCGACCCCCTCATCGGTCGCGATGCCGAGGTTGAGCGTGTGATTCAGGTCCTGTGCCGTCGTCGCAAGAACAACCCCTTGCTGGTGGGCGAAGCAGGCGTCGGCAAGACGGCGATTGCAGAAGGACTGGCCTGGCGGATCACTCAAAATGATGTGCCCGACGTGCTGGCCGATGCCGAAGTGTTTGCCCTCGATATGGGGGCGCTGCTGGCTGGCACCAAGTACCGTGGTGATTTTGAGCAACGTTTGAAGGCTGTCATCAAGCAGTTGAAGGATCAGACAGGTGCGGTGCTCTTCATTGACGAGATCCACACGCTGATCGGTGCCGGTGCGGCCTCGGGTGGCACGCTGGATGCCAGCAATCTGCTCAAACCCGCGCTCAGCTCCGGCCAGCTCAAGTGCATTGGCGCCACCACCTTTACCGAGTACCGTGGCATCTTTGAAAAGGATGCCGCCTTGTCTCGGCGGTTCCAGAAGGTGGAAGTGGCCGAGCCCTCCGTGGAGCAGACCATCGAAATCCTGAAGGGGTTGAAGTCGCGTTTCGAAGAGCACCACAGCGTCAAGTATTCGCTCAATGCCTTGCAGGCAGCAGCGGAGTTGTCGGCGAAGTTCATCAGTGACCGTCACCTGCCTGACAAGGCGATTGACGTGATCGATGAAGCAGGCGCAGCGCAGCGCATTCTGCCCAAGAGCAAGCAGAAGAAGACCATCACCCGCACGGAGGTGGAGGAGATCGTGGCGAAGATTGCCCGTGTCCCGTCAACCAGTGTGTCGAGCGATGACCGCTCCAAGCTCAAGAACCTTGACCGTGATCTCAAGAGTGTGGTCTTTGGCCAGGATGCTGCCATTGATGCGCTGGCGTCGGCCATCAAAATGGCGCGTTCTGGTTTGGGCAAGCCCGACAAACCAATTGGCTCCTTCCTGTTCAGCGGTCCTACGGGTGTCGGCAAAACCGAGGTGGCCAAGCAATTGGCATACATCCTGGGCATTGAGTTGATCCGATTCGACATGTCGGAGTACATGGAGCGTCACGCGGTGAGCCGTCTGATCGGCGCGCCTCCAGGCTATGTCGGGTTCGACCAAGGTGGTTTGCTGACCGAAGCCATCTCGAAGAAGCCCCATGCTGTGCTGCTGCTCGATGAAATCGAGAAGGCGCACCCGGATGTGTTCAACATCCTGCTGCAGGTGATGGATCACGGCACCCTGACCGACAACAATGGACGCAAGGCCGATTTCCGCAATGTCCTGATCATCATGACGACCAATGCCGGGGCCGAAACCCTGCAGAAGTCGACCATCGGTTTCACCACGCAGCGTGAATCGGGCGATGAAATGGCGGACATCAAGCGCACCTTCACGCCGGAGTTCCGCAACCGACTGGACGCCATTGTGGGCTTCAAGCCGCTGGACGAGGAAATCATCTTGCGTGTGGTTGACAAGTTCCTGCTGCAACTGGAAAGCCAACTGGTCGAGAAGAAGGTGGAAGTGACCTTCACCGATGGTTTGCGCCGTTATCTGGCCAACCGTGGTTTTGATCCCTTGATGGGCGCACGGCCAATGCAGCGTCTCATCCAGGACACCATCCGGCGCGCCCTGGCCGATGAGTTGCTGTTTGGCAAGCTGGTTGACGGTGGTCGCCTGACGGTCGATGTGCTTGAGAAGCCGAATGCTGACGCCGAGATCAAGCTCGACATTCATGCTTCTGGAAAGAAGAGCGACAAGGCCAAACCGGAGCCTGCCACTGCGGCTTGATGTGGTGAGGTACTGGCGCTCAGTGAACTGAACGCCGCTTCAAGCAAAGGGCCAGCAACGCTGGCCCTATGTATTGGTTGTGCATCTGATCAGTGGCGGACCGACCGCCGTGGTGTCAGCCGAGCGAGATGCGCTCAAAGCCGCTGGCTTGCCAGCGCAGCACTTCGGCGCGTGGGTGTCCGTGATCCAGATCCCAGTCGCTGAGCACATGCCGAAAACCACCCCCAAAGCCGAAAGCCTCGCTTTGCGGTCGGTGAGTGTGGCCATGAATGAGCCAGCTCGCTCCAGCGGCGCGCATCCACTCGCCAGCGAGGTACTCGTCCACGTCCGCCCAGTCTGAGGGAGACTGTTTTTGCTGATGTGCTTGGCTGACCGCGCGCATCTCACGCGCTTGGGCTAGTCGAGCCTCCAGTGGCGCAGCCAAGAAACTCGACTGCCATGCGGGCTGGCGTACTTGAGAGCGAAAGCGCAGGTAGGCCGTGTCGGCCAGACACAGTTCGTCACCATGCACCAGCAGGGCACGTTGCCCCCAGGCGCAGAGCACGGTGGGGTCGGGCAGAGGGTGGGCTGCGCAGTCCGTCAGCATGTCGGCACCCAACAGGAAGTCACGGTTACCGACCATGATGCCGAGGTGACGCTGCTGACCTGTCTCGCGCAGCATGCGCATGCAGCCTTGCTCGTACGGTTGGTGGCGCATGTCGTCGCCCACCCAGGCCTCGAACAGATCACCCAGGATGAACACCGCATCGGCGGTGGTGTCGCGCAGGTACCGCGCAAGCGCAGCCGTGGTGCGTGGCAGTTCTTCGTGAAGGTGCAGGTCGGAGATGAAATCAATGCACCGCCACGAGGGCGGTGCATTGAAGGTGCTCGACGAGGGGAAGGGAGGCTTCCCCATGGGTCAGACTTCGACGGCCTTGGTGATCACCACGTCTTCAAGGGGCACGTCGCCGTGACCCGCCTTGTTGCCGGTGCGCACCTTTTCAATGGCATCAACCACCTCGGTGCCTGCCACGACCTTGCCAAACACGGCATAACCCCAGCCTTGAGCAGACTCGGACTTGAAGTTGAGGAAGTCGTTGTTGGTGCTGTTGATGAAGAACTGGGCGCTGGCCGAGTGAGGCGCAGGTGTGCGGGCCATGGCGATGGTGTACTTGTCGTTCTTCAGGCCGTTGTTGGCCTCGTTCTGGATCTCGCCCTTGGTGGGCTTTTGCTTCATGCCGGGCTCAAAGCCGCCGCCTTGAACCATGAAGCCCTTGATGACGCGGTGGAAGATCGTGCCGTCGTAATGGCCGGCCTTCACGTACTCCAGAAAGTTGGCCACAGTGATCGGGGCCTTGGCGTCGTCCAGTTCCAGGCGGATGGTGCCAGCGGTGGTTTGCAGTTCAACAGTCTTGGTCATGCTTATTTCTCGATGGAGGCTTGTTTGATGAAGATGGGGGTAGCTGGGACGTCACTGTAGGGGCCCTTGCGCGTCGTGGCTGTGGCGAGAATCTTGTCAACCACGTCCA
>CAYOJR010000047.1:0-14668 GCA_964404335.1 uncultured Aquabacterium sp. | reverse complement strand
GCATACAGCGTGGTGGTCTTGCCCGAGCCGGTGGGGCCGGTGACCAGCACGATGCCGTGCGGCTGGCGCAGCAGGCGCTTGAAGCGCTCGAGCGACTCGCCGCTCATGCCCAGCGATTCGAGCGTGAACTTGCTGGTGTCGCCCTTGTCCAGGATCCGCAGCACGGCGCGTTCGCCATGGGCCGAAGGCAGCGTGGAGACGCGCACGTCCACCGCGCGGCCACCGATGCGCAAGGAGATGCGACCGTCTTGCGGCAGGCGCTTTTCGGAAATGTCGAGCTCGGCCATGATCTTCAGGCGCGAGATCAGCGCGGCGTGCAGAGCCTTGTTGGGCTGCACCACCTCGCGCAGCGTGCCGTCCACACGGAAGCGCACGGCCGACGAACGCTCGTAGGGTTCGATGTGGATGTCGGAGGCACCGTCCTTGGTCGCCTGCGTCAGCAGCGCATTGAGCATGCGGATGATGGGCGCGTCGTTGCTCGATTCGAGCAGGTCTTCGACGGCCGGCAGCTCTTGCAGCATGCGCGACAGGTCCACCGCGCTTTCGACCTCGCCGACCACGGCGGCGGCGCCGCCCTCACCGCCCGAATAGGCGGCCGCGATGCGCTGCGCCAGCGTGTCCGGCGGATCATGCTCGATGCGGTGCACGGCGTACAGGCGCATCACCTCGGACAGCGCTGCGTGCGACACGTTCAGGCTGGCCCACAGCGTGGCGCGCTCGCCGTCTTGCTCCAGCAGCAGGTTGTGCGCCTTGGCAAAGGCGTAGGGAAGGGGGTGGCGTGCGCCCATGGTGTGCGTGCTCCCCGGCTCAAGGCGCCGCAGGCGCTGGGGCCAGCTTGGGCGCGTACCCCGAACCGGCAGGCATCAAGACGTTGGTCACCGGGGTGTCCGGGTCGTCGAGCGGCTGCTGGGTGGAGGGCAGCGTCATGCGGGTGCTGAGCTTGAGCGGGTCGAGCACCGGCCCCTCGTTGATCGGCAGCAAGGTGCTTTCCTTGGGCTGGCTCTCGATCTGACGCTGGCGCATGTAGTCGTAGCGGTCGAGCGTGAGCACGTTGGCTGCGTCCTGGTTGCGCATCACGATCGGGCGCAGGAAGACCATCAGGTTGGTCTTCTTGCGGCTGCGCTCCTGGCTCTTGAAGAGGTTGCCCAGGTAGGGGATGTCGCCCAGCAGCGGCACCTTGGACTGGCCGTCGGCATACTCGTCCTTCATCAGGCCGCCCAGCACCAGCACCTCGCCATCGTCCACCACCACCGAGGTTTCGATGGAGCTCTTGGACGTGGTCGGCCCGTTCGCGGCCGAGGCGGTGGCGCTCTTGACGCTGGCGTCTTCCTGGAAGATGGTCAGGCGCACGGAGCCGCCCTCGCCCACTTGCGGACGCACACGCAGGGTCAGGCCCACGTCCTTGCGCTCGACCGTCTGGAAGGGGTTGACCGAGCCGGAGTTCGCACCGGTGTTGGTGTAGCTGCCTGTCACGAAGGGCACGTTCTCGCCCACGACGATCTTGGCTTCTTCGTTGTCGAGGGTGACCAAGTTGGGCGAAGACAGGATGTTGCCACCCGCCTCGGTCTGCAAGAAGGTGGCCAGTGCGCCCAGGCTGATGCTGCCGTCGCTCAGGCGGCGTGCCAGGGCCACGTTGAAACCGTTGAGGGCAGGTACGGCATTGTTGGCCGCGCTGCTCAGCACATCGGTCAGCGCCGGGATCTTGCCAAAGCCGGTGAAGTTGGCGCCCGCGCCCACCAGCGTCTTGCTGCCGGCCCCACCGGCCCATTGCACGCCCAGGCTGGCGGCCTTCTCGGCGTCCACCTTGACGATCATGGCCTCGATGTAGATCTGGGCACGGCGGCCGTCGAGCTGGTCGATGACCGCACGCAACTGCCGGTACTGTCCCTCGGAGGCGGTGATGATGAGCGAGTTGGTGCTGGGGTCGGCCTGGATGAAGCCCCCGGTCGAGGGCTGCGCAGACTCGGCCACCGGCGAGGTGGCCTGGGTGGCGGCCCCACCGGCGTTGCCTGCCCCGGCGCCAGCCAGGGCGCCTCGCGCCGTCGGACTGCCCGTGGGCGCTGCGGCCCCCGCACTGCCGCCTCCGCTGCCGCCGGCGCCACCTGCACCAGGGTAGGCGGCGCGCAGCACCTGAGCCAGCTTCACCGCATCGGCATTCTTCAGATAGACCACGTGGATGCCACTGCCTCCCACACCGGCCGTGCCAGGGCGGTCGAGACGCTGCACGAGGTTGCGCACCAGGGTCAGCCGCGCGGGCGAGGCCGCCCGGATCATCAGGGTGTTGGTTCGCGCATCGGCCATCACCAGGGTGCCCCCCGCTGCTGCGGCCGCCCCCGGCGCACCCGGTGCGCCGCCACCATCGGCGAGACGCTGCACCACCGGGGCCAGGTCCACGGCCACGGCATGCTGCAAGGGAATCGCTTCCAGATCCGAACCTGTCGGCACATCGAGGGCCGCGATCATCTGGCCGAGGCGCTGCAGGTTGTCGGCGTAGTCGGTGATGACCAGGGTGTTGCTCGATGGGTTGGCGTTGATCGTGTTGTTGGGGCTGATCAGCGGACGCAGCACCGCCACCAGGTTGTTGGCGTTCTCGTTTTGCAGGCGGAAGATCTGGGTCAGAACCTGATCGCCCGAGCGGCGCACCGCACCCACATCGACGGTGCCGGTCTGCAGCTTGGCTTCGGCCTCGGGCACGATCTTGAGCAGCCCTGCCACGTCCACCACGCTGAAACCCTGACCACGCAAGGCAGCCAGGAAGTTCTGGTAGGCGGCACGGGTGCTCATGGGTTGATCGCTGTAGAGCGTGATCGTGCCCTTGACGCGCGGATCGACCAGCATCTGCCGGTCGAGGATGGCGGCCATGGCGCGGGCCACGCCCTCGATCTCGGCGTTGACGAAGTTGAGCGTCACCATCGCCTCACGGGAACCCGCCTGCGGTGCGGCCAGGGCCTGACCGACATTCAGGAAACCGCCAGGCCCCCAGCCCAGGGCCAGAGCCATGACCAGCGCTGTGGCGCGGGGACGAGTCAGGAGAGGATGGGTCTTCATGCCTTATCCGATCGAAATGACAGACCGGTCGCCCGAGCGGCGGCCGATGATGTTCAACAAATTGTCCAGCGCCCCGCGCTCGGCCTCGGTGGCCTGCGCCTCGCCCTGAAAATGGGTGCCTGCGGCGTCCACGGTGCCCTGGCCCGACAGCTGCAACGCGCCGTCCACGGTGTCCAGCGACATCTGCACGATGCCTTGTTCGTCGGCACGCAGGCCCAGATGGTAGGAGCCCAGGCGATCCAGCGTGGTCAAACGTGACGACACATTGTCCAGCCAGACGTCGGCCTGGCCGCTCACGCGCACGCGCCCGCCCGCCCATTCCACGGCGAGCTGGTTGCTCGACACGCGCAGCACCCCGCCCAGTTGCAGGGTGTTCCAGGGAGTGCCCAGGCCACTCAACCATGCGGCGGGCCAATGTCCGAGCGTGCCGACCGTCTGCCAGCCGCGCGGCTGGTCTGCGGGCACCAGACCGATGTCCACCCGGGTGCGACCCCAGCCCGGCCGCACCTGCACGGCCACGGGCTGCGGCAGGCAGCAGTCATGCTGCAGCACCACCCGCACGCCCCGGTCCTGCCAGCGCAGGGTCCAGTTCAACCGTCCGGGCAAGGCGCGCACGTCGCGGCTGCCGGGGCCCCCGGTCAGCACCGCCACCGCCTGGCCTTGCCAGATGGTGCCCTGGGCATCGGCCAGCAACAGCCGCTCGCCCGTGAAGCGCGACACGCTGTGGGCCAGCCAACTGGCCGGCGCGAAGGCCACCACGCCCACCACGCCGCCAATGACGGCGCCCGCCCAGGCCCAGCGGCGGCCTGCCTTGCGCACCTTCTCCCAGCGCAGCACTTCCAGCGTGGACTCGAAACTGCGGGTGACATAGGCCTCAGGGCCGAGCAACCAGCGAGGACGGCGCGCCCAACGCAAACGCCACAGTTGCATCGTGCTTTGCGCGGTGGTCGGGAATGACGTCACTGTGCACCTCCCATGCCCAAAGACAGCGTGACCGAGCCCTGGTAACCGCCCTGGGGCCCGCGCTGCCAACTCGCCTCCAGTGGCCGCGCCCGCGCGCCCACCCGCACCTCTTCGAGCCAGGCGGCCAGGGCTTCGCCCGACACTCCCTGAAAGCTCAGCACCGCGCGATCGCCCTGGCGACTCAGCCGTGCCCCGGCCCCGAGGCGACTGGTGGCCGCCTGCAGACTGGCGTCGGCTTGCACGGGCGGCACCGACGGACGCTGGCGCAAGGCCTGCGCCTCATCGGCCTGCTGACGCATCAGCACGAGTTCAGCCTCCACCGCCTGCATCTGGGTCGGCACGGTTTGCAGCGTGCGCCAGGCCGGCCGCACGCCGACCATGACCAGCAGCGTGAGTCCGGCCAGCCAGGCCGCCACGGTGAGCAAGCGCCGCTCGCTGACCGACATGCCAGACCACTGGGTCTGCCAGGCCTGGCGCAGGGATTGAACACGTTCGGACAGGGCACTCATTCAGACGGCTTTCATGGACGTTTCAACTGCGAGGGCTGCGGCGCAGCGTCAGGTGACCGTCGGCCTCGGTGTCCACCTGGACTCCGGCTGCGCCGAGTTGCACACGGAACTGTTCGATCTCGCCCGGGCCCCAGCCTGTTGGCGGCGCGACGGTCAGGGACTGGCCGTCATAGCGCAAGGAGGCGCTGGCGGTATCGGGCGGCCAGGCCGTGGCCGCCAGGGCCATCAGCGACTCCAGGTCGTTCGCGCCCGGCTCACCGGCCTGCATGCGCAAGGTATCGGTTTCACGCTGCATCTGCACCGGCGCATCCAGCACCACGCGGACCTGCGGGTGGGCCTGTTGCAGCAACTGCACGCGCTGCATCTGACGATCCTTGAGCGTGTGCTGTTGATGCCAGGCCCACAAATTGAGCCCCAGCACCTGCACGGCCACCAGGGCCACCACGCCGACACGCACCGGCCGCCAGGCGGGCGACATGACACGGCGCCACTGGTCTGACAGGACGTGAGCGCCCTTGCTGCGCGGCGCCAGCTCGAACTGCAAGAGGTTCCACAGCGAACGCGAGGCCAGCAGCATGTGCTCGGCCGGGGTTTGCACGGTCACGGCCCGCCCCAGCCAGCGCTCGGCAGGCGAGGCCACCGGCGGGGTGGCCAGAAAGCGCCCCTGAGTGGGCAAGGGGTCGGGCAGAAGGCCACGCGAGAGGCTGCCACCCAACGGCCAGGTGGACACGCCATCGGGCCCGGCCCAGGTCACCAGCACCTCATGCCCGGACTCGGAGCTGCCCTGCCCGGCCTCCAGCGCCTCGTGAAAGAAGACAGTGGCAGGCTCGTCGGGAGCGGCGCCAGGCACCACGCGATCGACGCGCAGCTTGGCCTTTTCGAGCGCCATGAGCTGCGCCGTCAGCCAGGTGTGGTCACACGCTGCCACCCAGGTGGGCTGCCCAACCTTGGCCTGCGGGGCCACGGCCAGGTGAAGCTGCTCCGGCTCGTCGAGCAGGACGTCTTCGAGCAAGCTGGCCAGCGCGGCACGCAAGCGCGACTGCGGCGCCTTGGGCAAGGTCAGGCGGTGCCAGCTCACATCGGTCGGGGCCAGCACGGCGACCACGCTGTCGGCCGCAGGCATCTGACTGAGCTCGCAGCGGCCCTGGCGGCTGAGGGTCTCGCCGTCTGCACTGAGCACAAAGGCGCACGACGTCGCCGCCGATGTGGCCGACGCCGCTTCGGATTCTGACGCGCTCGCGCGCTGGCGCGCTGGCAGTTGAATGATGAGGATGCTCATGCCCGGAGTTCAGATGTCAGT
This sequence comes from uncultured Aquabacterium sp., assembly GCA_964404335.1. Taxonomy (GTDB): domain Bacteria; phylum Pseudomonadota; class Gammaproteobacteria; order Burkholderiales; family Burkholderiaceae_C; genus Aquabacterium. Next base: position 8,848 of record CAYOJR010000047.1, on the reverse strand, counting down.
GTGATCTGCCACACCCCAGCCGGGTGCTCAGTGATTGTAGGAGGGCGATCAGGCTCACCCCTTAAGGATTGATACCTGCACGGGACGGCGCGCAACACCTTGATCATGGGGGACCTCCGGGTGCAGTGGCGCGCTCCAGTCCTGAAAAGCGTGACTGGTTGCGCACCACGACTTCATTGCCCACCCGCTGCACGAGGTGACGCTGCTCGATCACGTTGTCCTCCAGCCGCAAGCGCCCGCGCACCTCGAAGAAGTCCGAGCCGACAGACAGGCGCTCGAAACGCCAATTGCCCGAGCCCAGCACATTGTTGAGCTCCTCCAGGTTCTTGAAGGGACTGCGCTGGCGCACCTGCACCAGGCGCGCGGCCCGGCCCACATCCAACCCCTCGACCACGGCCGCCAGCACCTCGCGCGAGGCGGTGTTGACATTGACCTGGGTGCGCAGGGGCAGCACGGTCAGCACCGGGCGCAAGCGCTCGACGGTGGCCGCGTCCATGCCCAGCCAGGTGAGATCGTCCAGACGCTGAGGCTGCAGCGGTGCCTGGCTGCGGGCCTGCTCGCCCCCCAGTTTCTCCAGCATGGTGGGGTCATCGGCCAGGGTGGCCAGGGTGGCACGCCGCCACGCCGAAGCCAGCCCCTCTGCCAAGGCCGGCGACAGGCCTGCGTTGGCGCACAGGCGCCGCAACACCGCCACCTCCTCGGGCACCAGATCGCCTTCGGCAGACAGGACGTTGCGCAGGTTGTAGCGCGTGGTGGCATCTTCCACCTGCCCGGAAAGGAAGGCCTCGGGCGTGCCTGCTTCATCGCTGGCGTTGTTGGCCGAGTCCGAAGCCAGGAAGGTCGACAGGCGTGCCTCGGCCAGCGGGATGGCCCAGGGCTCACCCAGGTGATCAGGGCCGCCACTGCGCTGGTCTTCGCGCAGGATCAGCATGGCCCAGTCCAGGGCGCCGCTGAGCACCCAGGTGGCCTGCGTGCGCACCCGCTCGGCACTTTCCACCTGCACGGCACGCCACTGCTGCCACACCATCGAGGCCGACAAGGTGGCCACCAGGGTGACAATGACCATGGCCATCAGCAAAGCAGCCCCTCGCTGTCGACGTGGCGCGGCCGGCGATGCGCCCCACCGGGCAGGCGAGCACATGGACGAGCGCAGTGGAGGGCGTGTCATCGGGGCTTGCATCGTGTCAGTCCTGATGAGGCTGCGGGGCCAGCATCAGGTCGCGGCTGAGCGTGCCCTGAAAGCCGCTGCCCTCACCCATCACCAGTTGCAGACGCACCGCCTGAGGAAGTTGCTCACGCAAGCCGCTCAAGGCGCCCCGCAGCACATCACCCGAGGACTGGCAGTTGCTCATGGCGCCATTGCGAAAGCAGAACACCTGCCACTGCGACACCCCGCGCAGGGCCACCAGCGTGCCACGCTCGCGTCCCAACAGTTGTTGCGACTGCTGCCAGGCCCGCTGCAAACCACCCACGCCGGTGCTCTCGGCACTGGCCCAACGCTGCCAGCGCCCCTCGCGCAGCGACCACACCACCACCTGCACCCCGGCCGGGCTGCGTCGGGTCATGCGCAGGGCGGCGCCATCGAACTGAAAACCCTGCACCACCTGGGTGTCGAGCACCTGGGCCAGATCGGTCTCGAACTGGGTCATCACCGCCTGCAGGCGCAAGGTCTGCTGCAGGTTGTCGTCGGACACCTGTCGTGCCGTGCTGATGGCATCGAGCCCCTTCCAGGCCGATGCGGCCAGCACCGACAGGATCAGCATGGACACCAGCACCTCGATGAGGGTGAAGCCGCGCCCGGCACGCTGGCGCGTGAGCGCGCCACGACGCACGGGTCGGTGTGGCAGGGAGGCGCGGGGGCGACACATCATCGGGTGCGCGGCAAGACGGTGGACAGCTTGACGATGGGCTGCCTGGCCTCATCGAACACCTGTGCGTCCACACGACGGAAATTGGGATTGGGCGTCGGCCGCACGGCCATGCGCCCCGGCAACTGCCGACCGACCTGCTGGCAGCTGAAATCACGGTCACCCACGGTGGGAAAGGTCTGACTCAGCTTCAGCGCCGTGATCTGGTTTTCGGCACACCACTGCGCCAGCACCAGGTCGCTCATGCGCTGTGCATTGACGGTGAGCCCGCCAGCGGCCTTGATGCCCGCCGACAAGGTGATGGCGACGATGGCCAGTGCCACCAGCACCTCGATGAGGGTCATGCCACGACGCTGCCGCACGCCGGGCGCACGGAACTCAAGGCGTGGCGGCACGGCTCATCCCTTCGAGCAAGGACACGTCATCGAGCGTGGGTTCGCCCGTCAGCACCTGAAAAGGCCCCAAGCCCTGGGTGCCCACCACCAGTTGTCGCTCGCCCAGGCGCAGCACCACCTTCTGCGCACCGATCACCGGCTCCGGCCCGAGCACGATGCTGGACCCGTCCACCACCTCGGCCCGCACTTCGGGCGTGAGCCACTGCAGCGGCGGCATCAAGGCGGGCGGCAAACCGAGGAACTGGAAATCGGCCTCCGGGCCCTTGGGCTGAGGCACCCACAGCACCGTCATGGCACCGGCCCGCGCTTGCGTGCGGGCCGATTCCAGCAAGGCAATCAGGCGGGCAGCCTCGCGCTCCAGTCGCGTGCTGGACGGGTCAGGCAGCGCAAAGGCCACCACGGCCGAAGCCACGCCGATCATGGCGACGACCACCATGAGTTCGAGCAAGGTGAAACCTCGGGCGAGGCGCGACTTACTGCCAGGAACCGATGTCCGCATCCCGGCCTTCACCACCGCTTTGGCCATCGGCGCCGAAACTGAACACATCGACGGCACCCTTGACGCCGGGATTCACGTATTGATACTGCGCACCCCAGGGGTCGTTGGGCAGCTTTTCCAGGTAAGGCTTCCAGTTGGGCGGAATCGGGCCGGCGGTGGGCTTGGCCACCAGCGCCTGCAGGCCTTGTTCGGCCGTGGGGTAGCGCTGGTTGTCAAGGCGGTAGAGCTTGAGCGCCTGCATCAGGTTGCTGACGTCGGTGCGGGCCGCCGTCACGCGGGCGTCGTCGGCCCGGTCCATCACGTTGGGCACGATCAGGGCCGCCAGCAGGCCGATGATCACCAGCACCACCATCAACTCGATGAGGGTGAAACCACGCTGCACGCTCCGCGTCAGCGCCCGAACCCCGTGGGGGATACGCGCACACATCTTCATGTCAGATTCCGAAACAGTCCGAGAAAGGCTTTCGCCCACCGCGCGGTATTGGCACCGCATGCCCCAAGCATGCATGGCACGCGACACCCGACACGGTGGTATCAACCCCAGGTTTAAAGGCCTGACCCGTCACACAGGGGATGAAGAAGACCCATCATAATGGTCCTCTATGTCATCACGTCTGTCCGCCCTCCTCATTTGGGCCGCAGTTGCGGCAAGCTTGGCCTATTGGGGTCTGCGCTGGCTCGGCCAGCCGATCGCCGTGCCGGCCCATGCCGTCTCGGTCTCGATGGACAGCGGCACCCGAGGCGACTTCCGTCGCCTGCTGACGGACCCGCACGCACCGGAGACCCCTGTGATGGATGCCGGCATGCAATCGGCGCTGGCCGGTCGCATCCAACTGCAAGGCGCGTTTGCAGGCGGCGATGCCAGCGGACGCAGCGGCGTCGCCCTGCTGTCCGTCGATGGGCAACCCGCCCGTGCGGTGCGCGTGGGTCAGACGGTGGACGGCGCCCTGGTGTTGCAACGTGTGGACGCAGCAGGCGCCCAGATCGGCCCGGCCGATGGTCCGGCCGTGCTGACCCTGGCACTGCCGACCTTGCCCGCCCCGGCCACCGGCACCCTGCCAGCGCCCACCGGTGTCAGCCTGACCCAAGAGCCTGCTGGACTCGAGCCCGGCGCCCAGACCACAGACTGAGGCAGGCCGGTTGAGGCGCCGCCTCAGCGCAGGAACAAGCGATACACCGGGTTGTTGGTTTCGTCCACATAGGCGTAACCCAAGCCTGACAGGAAGGGTTTGATGGCCTTGGCCTCGCCCTTGGGCACCTGCAGGCCCACCAGGATGCGACCGTAGTCGGCGCCCTGGTTGCGGTAGTGGAACAGGCTGATGTTCCAGCCCGGTGGCAGGCTGGTCAGGAAGGTCATCAGCGCGCCCGGACGCTCAGGGAAGACGAAGCTGTAAAGACGCTCGCCTTCGGCCAGCGCCGAACGCCCGCCCACCATGTGGCGAATGTGCGTCTTGGCCAACTCGTCACCGGTCAGGTCCACCGTGCCGAAGCCCTGGGCCTCGAACTGTTCGGCAATCTGCGCCGACTCGCCCTTGCGCTTGGTGCTCAAGCCCACGAAGACATGGGCCACGTTCTCGTCGGAGATGCGGTAGTTGAACTCGGTGACGCTGCGCGGACCGATCAGCTCGCAAAAGCGCTTGAAGGAGCCGCGCTCCTCGGGGATGGTCACGGCCATCAGCGCCTCGCGCTCTTCACCCACTTCGGAGCGCTCAGCGACGAAGCGCAGGCGATCGAAGTTCATGTTGGCGCCGCAGTTGATGGCGATGTAGGTCTGGCCTTCGCCACCGTGCTGGGCGGCGTACTGCTTGAGCGCGGCCACGCCCATCGCGCCGGCGGGTTCGACGATGGAGCGGGTGTCTTCGTAGATGTCCTTGATGGCCGCGCACACCGCATCGGTGTTGACGATCACGTAGTCATCGACCAGCTCGCGCGCCAGACGGAAGGTTTCCTCGCCCACCAGCTTGACGGCGGTGCCGTCCGAGAACAGGCCCACGTCGTGCAGCGTGACGCGCTTGCCCGCCTGCACCGAGCGCACCATGGCGTCGGAATCGTTCATCTGCACGCCGATGACCTTGATCTCGGGGCGCACGGCCTTGATGTAGGCAGCCACGCCGCTGATCAGGCCGCCGCCGCCGATGGCCACGAACACCGCATCGATGGGACCGGCATGCTGGCGCAGGATCTCCATCGCCACGGTGCCTTGGCCCGCGATGACCTCGGGATCGTCAAAGGGATGGACGAAGGTCAAGGCCTCGGCCTTCTCCAAGACTTTGGCGTGCTGGGCAGCATCGGAGTAGCTTTCGCCGTGCAGGACGATGCGCACCTTGTCACCACCGAAGCGGCGCACGGCATCGATCTTGACCTGCGGTGTGGTAACCGGCATCACGATGGTGGCCTGGCAGCCCAGGCGACGCGCCCCCAGGGCCACGCCTTGAGCGTGGTTGCCGGCCGACGCGCAGATCACGCCCTTGTCGCGGGCAGCTGGACTGAGCTTGGCCATCTTGTTGTAGGCCCCGCGCAGCTTGAAGCTGAACACCGGTTGCTGGTCTTCGCGCTTGAGGTAGACCTGATGGCCCAGGCGGGCCGAGAGGTTGCGCGCCAGATCGAGCGAGGTCTCCACCGCCACGTCGTAGACGCGGCTGGTGAGGATCTTTTGCAGGTAGTCCTGAATCGTCAGCGGTCCGGCCTTGGCCTTGATCGCCGGCTTGGCCTGAGTTGAGGCGGTGCGGCGAGGGGTGGACGAAGCGGCGGTACGCGCGGTCGACATCGAAACGACTCCGGAAAAGGGCAGATGCGGGATGGAATCCGCCAGTCTACTCCTGCAGGTTCCGGCTTGCTGACGTGGGCCACGGTCACAAAAAAGTGGGGCGCCACGGATGGCGCCCCCGAAAAACCTCACCAAACCACAGGTCTGGCTGGGCCCACGCAGAGAACTGATGCGGATCAGGCAGCGCGGCGGCGGCGTGCGGCGAAGCCGATGCCGACCAGACCCAGGCCCATCAGAGCGTAGGTGGAGGGCTCGGGCACAGCGGCAACAGCGGGGGACAGCACATCCACCTGCAGGTTGCCGATCTCAAACAACCCGACGAGGCCGATGTAGCCGCCCGCATTGAAGGCGTTCAGCAGCGGCGTGGCAGCTGCACTGGTCAGCTTCATGGCGCCGGTGGTCAGCAGGCCGGTGCCATTCGTGGCATTGAAAGTTTCCGAAACGGAGGCGGTGCTCGCCTTCAGGAAATCGCCGCTGTACGCCTGCGCGCCGTTGATCGTCACGACGGCGCTCAGCGACTTGGTGGCGTTGCTGTACTTCAGGCCGGTGATGTCGACGATGTCCGCCCCCGAGATCAGACGGAGACCGTCGCTGGCGCTGGCCAGGCCGATCAGATCGGAAGCCGCACCGCTGCTCATGGTCACCGAGGTGAAGGCCGAAGTCAACGTGCTGGTGGCCGCATCGAAGCTGGCGCCACCGAGGCTCGTGAAGGTGGCCGATTCCAGCAGACCCGTCAATCCACCGAGGGACAACACGGCCGAAGTCGGCGCGGTGAAGGTGGCGGCCTGTGCGGCGGTGAGGCTGGTCGCGAGCAACGCGGCCAAGGCGGTGGACTTCAGAATTGCAGAGCGTGCTTGCATGGTGTCACCTCGAGGGTAAGGCGGAGATGTGAAGGGCGCGGTTTTCACCGCAGACACCCTGATCTTGCAAGCGCAACGCCAAGTGGCCTCTAGCGAAGACCCTTAAACACCCCCCAAGCGGGGGAGGTCATCCAGTGAGCCATGGGAGCATTTGCTGACGAAATGATGCCCCACCCCCAGGTTCAGGGGAGCGTCAACCCCAGGCGCTCGCACAGCGCCAGCACGGGTTCCGACTGGTTCATCGTGTAAAAGTGCAAGCCCGGCACGCCGCCGGCACGCAACTGCTCGCACAGGTCCGTGACCACGTCCAGACCGAAGGCTTGGATGGAGGCCTTGTCGTCGCCAAAGCCTTCCAGACGGGTGCGGATCCAGCGCGGCACCTCGGCGCCACAGGCGTCGGAGAAGCGCAGCAACTGGCTGCTGTTGAGGATGGGCATGATGCCCGGCACGACCGGGATGGTCGCGCCCAGCGCCTCGGCCTCGTCGACGAAACGGAAGTAAGCATCGCTGTTGAAAAAGTACTGCGTCAGGGCCACGTCGGCGCCAGCCTTGACCTTGGTGGCGTAGGCCTGCAGGTCGGCCTGCATGTTGCGGGCCTGGGGATGCATCTCGGGGTAGGCTGCCACCTCGATCTGGAAATGACTGCCGGTTTCCTCGCGGATGAAGGCCACCAGGTCGCTGGCGTACTTGAACTCGCCAAAGCCACCGTAGCCGCTGGGCAGGTCACCGCGCAGCGCGACGATGCGCTTGATGCCATCGGCCTTGAACTGGGCGAGTTGCTCGCGCACGCTGGCCTTGCTGGCACCGATGCACGAGAAGTGCGGCGCCGCGTCGCAGCCTTCACTGAGGATGGCGCGCACCGTCTGGAGGGTGCCATCTTGCGTGCTGCCGCCGGCCCCGTAGGTGACGGAGCAGTACTCGGGGCGGATCGCATACAACTGCAGGCGCACGGCGGCCAGCTTCTCGACGCCTTCCGGGGTCTTGGGCGGGAAGAACTCCACGCTCACCGGCAGGGGGTTCGGGGATGACTTCGTCATGTGTGGGTCTTTCAAGGTGGGCAACTCAGCCCGCCGGGCCGATCAGGCCTGCGGCGACTGCGCCCAGATGAAGAATTCGAGGTTGCCGTCGCCACCGGAGATGGAGCTGGCAAAGCCCTTATGGACGGTCCAACCCAGGTCGGTGCAGGCGCGGCGCACCATGTCACGGGCGCGGGCGTGCTGGGCCGGGTCTTTGACGACGCCGCCCTTGCCCACGTGGTCCTTGCCCACTTCGAACTGCGGCTTGATCAGCATCAGCACCTGCCCGCCCGGCTTGAGCCACGGCGCCAGGTGGGGCACGATCTTGGACAGGGCGATGAAGGACAGGTCGGCCACGATCAGATCGAAGCCTTCGGCCGGGGCGTGCTCGCGCAGCGGGCTGTCTTCCAGCTCACGCGCGTTGACGTTCTCCAGCACCACCACGCGCTCGTCGGTCTTGAGCTTCTCGTGGATCTGGCCATGGCCCACTTCCACGCCCACGACGCGGGTGGCGCCCTGGGACAGCAGCACATCGGTGAAGCCACCGGTGCTCTGGCCGATGTCCAGGCAGGTCATGCCCGTCACATCGAGGTCGATCTGCTGCAGTGCGCCTTCGAGCTTGAGCCCGGCGCGCGACACCCAGCGCAGCTCCTCGTCATTGGTGACGCGGAACTGGGCCTCTTCCGGCAGGTCTTCCCCTGCCTTGCGCAGCACGGTCCAGCCCTTGGGGCCAAGCCACTGCACCGCCCGCGCATCGATCAAACGATGAGCGGCCGAGCGGGTGGGCGCGTGCCCTTGTTGAACAATGAGTTGGTCTGCGCGTGGCATGGTGAATCCTGTGTGGCGGCCCGAGGCCAAAATCCAGCGACCGCCGCGGAACCGGCTTCGCCGGGCCGCTAGCGGTGCCCCCTGGGGGGCGGCCGTCAGGCCGTAGGGGGGTTAGTAGCGGTATGTGTCGGGCTTGTAAGGGCCCTGCTTCGGCACGCCGATGTAAGCAGCCTGCTCGTCCGTCAGCTCGGTCAGCTGGGCGTTGAGCGTGGTCAGCTGCAGGCGGGCCACCTTTTCATCGAGGTGCTTGGGCAGCACATAGACCTTGCCGACTTCGTAGTAGTCGCTGTGGGCGAACAGCTCGATCTGGGCGATGGTCTGGTTGGCGAAGCTCGACGACATCACATAGCTGGGGTGACCGGTGCCGCAGCCCAGGTTCACCAGACGGCCCTTGGCCAGCAGGATGATGCGCTTGCCATCGGGGAAGATGACGTGGTCGACCTGGGGCTTGATCTCTTCCCACTGGCACTTCTCTTCCAGCTTGGCGACCTGGATTTCGTTGTCGAAGTGACCGATGTTGCAGACGATGGCGTTGTTCTTCATCGCGGCCATGTGCTCATAGGTGATCACGTCGCGGTTGCCGGTGGTGGTCACGAAGATGTCGGCCTTGTCGGC
>CAYOJR010000046.1:0-14746 GCA_964404335.1 uncultured Aquabacterium sp. | reverse complement strand
AGTCGTAGGCGTACAGCGACTGGTCGGGGTACATGGTTTCGGAAGTGTTGCCGTCGGCAGCAACTTGCCAGCCCGACAGATACACAGCTTCCAGACCAGCCTTGGCCTGTTGCATGGCTTGACCGGCGGTGATGGCGCCGAAAGCGTTCACGTAGCCCTTCTTGGCGCCGCCGTTGACCTTTTCCCACAGCTTTTCAGCGCCGCGCTTGGCCAGGGTGTACTCAGGCTGCAGGCTGCCGCGCAGGCGCACAACGTCAGCAGCGGAATAGCCGCGCTTGACAAGCTTCCAGCGGGGGTTTTCGGCCCAGTCTTTTTCCAGGGCAGCGATTTGCTGTTCACGGGTGAGGTTCGTCATGACGAGATCTCCGGGGAGGGTTGGTTGAACGGTTCAGAGTCTGAGATTCTACCGCGATTTGTCATCTTTGGTAAAGACTTATGTCTTATATAAGACATGACTCTTCAGCAGCAGACCGCATGAAAGATGAAATGCTGCGAATTGACAACACCCCCGCGCGGGGGGTGCTGGAATGCCAAACGGCGACGTCAAGTCTGGCCGCCCTGCGTCCTGCAGGCTTCGTTGATCAATGCCCCTTGCCGAAAGCCGCCAGCCCGGCGGTCACTTCGGCCTTGGCGGCGTCAATGCCATCCCAGCCAACCACCTTGACCCACTTGCCTGGCTCCAGGTCTTTGTAGTGCTCGAAGAAGTGCTTGATTTGCTGAACGAGCAACTCCGGCAGGTCTTCGAGCTTCTGGATGCCCTTGTACATGGCGCAGATCTTCTCGGTCGGCACAGCCACGAGCTTGGAGTCACCGCCCGCCTCGTCTTCCATCTTCAGGATGCCCAGCGGACGGCAGGGAATGACCACACCAGGCTGCAAGGGAAATGGCGTCACCACCAGCACGTCAACAGGGTCGCCGTCGGCGGCAATGGTCTGAGGCACGTAGCCGTAGTTGCAGGGGTAGTGCATGGCCGTGCCCATGAAGCGATCGACGAAGACCGCACCGGTCTCATGGTCGATCTCGTACTTGATCGGATCGGCGTTGGCGGGGATTTCGATGATGACGTTGAAGACGTCGGGTGCCTTGGCACCGGCGGGAACATTGAGCAGGCTCATGATGGTTCGATCACAAGGTTGGAAAGATGCGCAAGTGTAGGCGATGCGGCGAGCCGCCTTTTACAGACCGTAACGACTACTTTGCTGCAGCGCACAAAAAGCGCTTGCAATCCTCGGCGTCTTGTCTATACTTGGTGCCATGTTGCAACGCAGCAAAGCCGATTGAGGCAGCCGCAGGATGCAATTTACCTACCTGTCATCACTCACTGGAGATCTCACCATGCTGACCGCTGAACAAATGCTCGCCGCCCAGAAGGCCAACCTCGCAACCCTGTTCGACCTGGGCCAAAAGGCTTTCGAAGGCGTCGAAAAGGTCATGGAGCTGAACCTGCAAGTGGCCAAGACCTCGCTGGAAGAGGTCTCCGAGCACGCCAAGGCTGTGCTGGCCGTCAAGGACGCCCAGGAACTGCTGGCTCTGCAAGCTTCGCTGCTGCAACCCGCCGCTGAAAAGGCTGCCGCTTATGGCCGTCATCTGTATGACATCGCTTCGGGCACCAGCGCCGAAGTCAGCAAGCTGGCCGAATCGCAAATGGCCGAAGCCCAAAACAAGTTTGCTTCCGTGGTGGACAACGCCGTGAAGAACGCGCCCGCCGGCACCGAAAACGCTGTGGTTCTGGTGAAGTCGGCTGTGGCCGCCGCCAACAACGCTTTCGACTCCGTGCAAAAGGCTGCCAAGCAAGCCGCTGACGTCGCCGAAGCCAACTTCCAAGCCATCACCAACACCGCTGTGAAGGCCACCCAGGCTGCTACCAGCAAGGCTCGCAAGTCGGCCTGATCGAACAACTTGCAGCGCGGTTTTGTGACCGCAGCCGGCACAACTTTACAGAGTTGGAAAGGTTGCATGGAACTTTGACGCGCTGCTGCAATCCGACAGGTGACCGTTTTGGACGAACGGTCCTCCTGGGAGGTTGTCTCCTCGGTACCTCATGAGCCTTGTTCTAAGGTACCCTTCAAGCCCGGTGGTTCGCCATCGGGCTTTTTTTATGATGTAGCCATGATTCCCTGGCTCGAACCTGATGACCCCCTTCCCGATACGGCACGGGCTTTGGGTCCGCAGTCTGACGCACCCGGTCTGCTGGCGGCCGGACACGATCTGAACCCTGCACGACTGACCGAGGCCTATCGGCGGGGCATTTTCCCCTGGTTCAGCGAGGGTCAACCAGTACTGTGGTGGACGACAGACCCACGCATGGTGCTGCCCGTTGCCGAGTTCAAACTGAGTCGCTCACTGCGCAAGACCATTCAGAAGTTCCGCCGCACGCCAGCGTGCGAGGTTCGCATCGATGGTGCGTTCGAGCAGGTGATGGCAGCCTGCGCCACCACACCTCGAGAGGGACAGGACGGAACCTGGATCTTGCCGGACATGCAGGCAGTGTATGCAGCCTGGCATGCCAAGGGCGCGGTCCACTCGTTCGAGACCTGGGTGGATGGTCAGTTGGTGGGGGGCTTGTATGGCGTGAGCCTGGGACGCATGTTCTTTGGTGAGTCGATGTTTGCGCACCGCACCGATGCCTCGAAGATTGCACTGGCCGCGCTGGTGTGTTTCTGCAGGGCCCATGAGATCACGTTGATAGACTGCCAGCAACAAACTGCACACCTGGCCTCACTGGGCGCGCGCGCCTGGCCGAGAGCAGACTTTGAAGCCCATTTGCGCACGGTGGTAGATCTACCGCCTGTGAAGGCCTGGGCCTATGATGAAGCGCTGTGGTCTTACCTGGATGCACCGTCTGAGGTTCCTGCACCGTGAGCCAACTTCAAGAACTCCCCCTGGCATCGCTGCAGTTCTACACGACCGCCACCTACCCTTGCAGCTATCTGCCAGGCCGTGAGGCGCGCTCCCAGGTGGCCACCCCCAACCAGTTGATTCATGCGGACGTGTACTCCGAGTTGGTGCTCAACGGGTTTCGGCGCAGTGGCTTGTTCACCTATCGCCCCCATTGTGATCACTGCCAGTCCTGCCTGCCGCTGAGAGTGCTGGTGCGGCAGTTTGCGCCTCACCGCAGCCAGAAGCGCGCCTGGAAAGCACATTCGCATCTACAAGTGCGGGTGTTGCCCCTGGGTTTCGTCCCCGAACACTACGATCTGTACCTGCGCTACCAACAGAAGCGACACCAGGGCGGCGGCATGGATCTGGATTCGGTGGATCAGTACAGCCAGTTCCTGCTGCAAAGCAGGGTGAACTCGCGCCTGATCGAGTTCCGGGCGCCGGCGGACACCGACGGTACTCTGGGCGCCCTGAAGATGGTGTCGGTGGTGGACATTCTGAGTGATGGGCTGTCTGCGGTGTACACGTTTTACGAGCCCGATGACCACGCCAGTTACGGCACCTTCAATGTGCTGTGGCAGATTCAACAGGCTCAGGAATTGGGGCTGCCCCACCTCTACCTGGGTTACTGGATTGCCGAGAGCCCCAAGATGGTCTACAAGTCCCAGTTCACCCCGCACCAGATTTGGCTGGACGGGGTGTGGCAAGATCCCAGCGGGGCTCAGGGTGTCAGGTAAACCTGACCATTGACGCTGACAGACAGGCGCCCCTTGCCTGGCTCGACCGGCAAGGCGGCGTCCGCTGCTTCCATGGTTTTGGCCCGCGCGGCCATCATGTAGGGACGTGGCTCAAAACCAGGTTCGGTGGACGACACTGAAACTTCACCCAGCGTGTAACCCTTGAAACCGAAGGCCTGCGCCATGGCACTGGCACGCGAACGGAAACGCTCGATGGCTTCGTTGGTCAGTGCGGCCTCGTGACGCTCGCGCAGGTTCCGCGACAGACCGTATTGCATATTGACCACGTTGAGTTGGGTGAGCTTGCCGGCCGTCTGAGAAATGCGCGTGGTATCCGTGCCCTCCAGCAGTAACTGCGCTGTGCCTTGCCAACCGCTGATGCGCCCGGCATTGGTGTAGCGAGGCTGCACCGAGAACGAGCCCGTGCGGACCTCGATGCCCGACTGCCCTTGCGCCGCTTTGCGCGCCTCGGCCAAGGCCGACTCCATGACCTGCTTGAGCGCCGTCTGCACCTCGGAGGCCTGACTGCCTTCTCGGGTCGCCTGCAGGGTGACCACCAACAAGTCTTGCGTGACCTCTTCGGTGGCACTGGCGCTGAACGACAAGGCGTTCTGACGCGGCGCCTCGGCCTGAGCCGCACCAGCCAACAGGCTGAAGGCCAACACGCTCAGGCTACGGCGCCAGCGAGGAGAAACGGTGTGCATGTGCATGAAAACATCCCTTTCAAAGAATGGTTGTACCCATTGAACGTGCGAGCCGCCAGCATGGCTGACCGGTGGTTTCAAGGGGTTGACGGTCTCGACACAGAGCCGCAAGATTTGTAACAGGTGGTCAGCAGCCTGACTTTCCGGGTTCGAAACTGCGCACAATCCGCCTCTGTTACAAATTTCGAGGAATGCCGATGTCGTCTCCCTCCCCCAATCAGCGTCCGGATCGCGTGCTCGTGGTCGATGATGATGCACGCATTCGCGACCTGCTGCGCCGCTATCTGAGCCAGGAAGGTTTTGAGGTGCTGCTGGCCGAGGACGCCAAGGCGCTCAACCGCTTGCTGACGCGCGAAACGGTGGACCTCATCGTGTTGGACCTGATGCTGCCTGGCGAAGATGGCCTGTCGATCTGCCGTCGCCTGCGCGCGGCCAACGACGTCACCCCGATCATCATGCTGACTGCGAAGGTCGAAGACGTGGACCGCATCGTGGGGCTGGAAGTGGGCGCCGACGATTACCTGCCCAAGCCTTTCAACCCGCGCGAGTTGCTGGCCCGCATTCATGCGGTGCTGCGTCGTCGTCCTGCGCAGGAGGCCCCTGGTGCCCCAGCCAAGGATGCGCAGAGTGTCAACTTCGGGCCGTTCGAGTTCGACCTGACCTTGCGTCGCCTGAGCAAGGACGGCGAGCCGATTGCGTTGACCACGGGCGAGTTCTCGATGCTGAAGGCTTTGGTGCGCCATCCGCGTCAACCGTTGTCACGCGACAAGCTCGCCCAACTGGCACGCGGCCGCGAGTTTGAGCCGTTTGATCGCAGTCTGGACGTTCAGATTTCCCGCCTGCGCAAGATGATCGAACCCGATCCGGCGCAACCCCGCTACATCCAGACGGTGTGGGGCGTGGGTTATGTGTTCGTGCCGGACGGCGGTACCTGATTGATGCCCGAGAACCGTCTGGCGCTCAGCCTGTTTTGGCGCACCTTCATCCTGCTGGGGCTCTTGCTCACGGTGGGCATCGTGGCGTGGGTGCAAACTTTCCGGGCGCTGGAGTTCGAGCCGCGCGCGGTTCAGTCCGCTCAGCAGATTGCCAGCCTGGTGAACCTGTCACGAGCCGGTTTGCGCTATGCCGACAGCATCAACCGCGTCACCCTGATCAAGACCTTGTTCGATCAGGAGTCGATCACGCTGAAACCGAGCGAACCAAGCGACACCTTCCTGCCAATTGAGCAGAATCGCTTCTCCCGCACGATTGCGTCGGAGTTGCAAAAGCGTCTGGGCCAAGAAACGGTGGTCGCGAGCAGTGTCAACGGTGTGCCGGGCCTGTGGGTGCGCTTCGTGATCGAGCGTGACGCCTACTGGCTGCAAACCGACAGCCGGCGCTTTGGCACCATGACAGGTCGCACCTGGTTTGTCTGGGTGGGCATTGCCCTGGTGGCCACGCTGCTGGGCTCGATCGTGATTGCGCGCCTGATCAACAAGCCACTCAAGGAGTTGTCGTTTGCGGCCAGCCGGATTCGCGAAGGTGAGTATGACTCGCGCCTCGATGAGACGATGATCACCCGAGAGATTCGTGAAGTGAATCAGGGCTTCAATCGGATGGCGCGCGAGTTGGCCAAGGTGGAGGAAGACCGCGCGGTGATGCTCGCCGGGATCTCGCACGACTTGCGCACACCACTGGCTCGCATGCGGCTGGAAACCGAAATGAGCGTGGCCGATGAGGAGGCGCGGCGCAACATGGTGGCTGACATCGAGCAACTCGACGCCATCATCGACAAGTTCATGGACTACGCGCGCCCGGGTGAGGTGGAGTTGGTGCCTGTGCACGTGGCGACGGTGGTGGACAAGGCGATCAGCCAGTTCCGCGACACGCAGCGCATCCGCATCACCAGCAAGCTGCCGATCGACACCCGCGTGATGGCCGACGAAACAGAGCTGGGCCGGGTGCTGACCAATTTGTTCGAGAACGCGCGGCGCTATGGGCGCAACACCTACACCGGGGTGACCAATGTGGAGGTGAGTTATGCGCGTGTGGGCTCATGGGTGGTACTGAGCGTACGCGACCATGGCCCGGGCGTGGCTGCCGAGAAACTGGCGGACTTGACGACACCCTTTTTCCGGGGCGATGCCGCCCGCACGGCGGCTACCGGGGCCGGACTGGGTCTGGCCATTGTGGAGAAGGCCCTGCAGCGGATGGGTGGCGATTTTGAACTGACCAACGCCGATGGCGGAGGCCTGGTGGCACACATCAAGCTGAAGCGGGCGCCCTGAGCGCTAGCGACTCGCCCAGGGCGGGTCGGGTCGCATCCAGACAGGCCGCTTCAGGCCTTGTAGAGCAGGCAGACGGCGCGGGCTTCGATGGCACGCCCCTCGCCCACGGGTCCCATTTTTTCGGCAGTCTTGGCCTTGACGTTGACCTGGTCTTCGCTCAGACCCAGGGCCTGGGCAATGCGGGCGCGCATCAGCGGGATGTGCGGGGCCATTTTGGGTGCCTGCGCCACGATGGTGGCGTCGAGGTTGCCGATGTCCCAGCCCGCAGCGCGCACGCGCCGTGCCGCTTCTTGCAGCAACACGACGGAGTCGGCGCCCTTGAACTGCGCATCGGTGTCAGGGAAGTGGCGGCCAATGTCGCCCAGGGCTGCTGCGCCCAACAGCGCATCGGTGATGGCGTGGAGCAAAGCGTCGGCGTCGGAGTGGCCGAGCAGGCCGTGGGTGTGAGGGATGGTCACACCACCGAGGATGAGGGGGCGGTCGAGCACCAGAGCGTGGGTGTCCCAGCCCTCCCCCACGCGCAAGGCGGGCAGTGTCATGTGGGTCTCGCAAGGCAAGAGTGAGCAAGCCAGGGATTGTCGCCCATCCACGCCTCTGGACGTCTGGGCAGGAGCCATCATCCACGGGCATCCGTGGTCAGGGCCGGGTGGACAGCAGCCGCTCGGCCAAGGCGAAATCGCCAGGCCAGGTCACTTTGAAGTTGTCGTAGGCGCCGGGCACGAGGCGGGGCTGGTGGCCCAGCATCTCGATGGCACTGGCCTCGTCGGTGATGGCGGCGGCCGTGTCCGGGTCGGCCAAAGCGGCTGTCAAAGCCGGTTGCAGCAAGCCGAGACGGAACATCTGCGGAGTCTGCGCGGCCCACTTGCCGGCACGGTCCACGGTGTGCTGCGCACGGGGTTCACCGCTGGGGCCACTGATGGCGGCTTTGAGGGTGTCGGCCAGGGGCAAGGCGAGCAAACCGCCGACTTCGTCGTGCTCACACGCGTCCATCAGGCGTTGCACCCAGTCGGGCTGGATCAGGCAGCGTGCGGCGTCGTGCACCAGCACCCAGTCATGCGGTTGGGCGCCCCGCGCCAGCAACTCTTGCAGGCCGTTGGCCACGCTGTCGGCGCGTGAGGCGCCGCCGACGCGTGCCACCCAGGCGCGATCGCCCTGAAAGTCGGGCACATGCTGCTCGAACTGGGTATCGTCGGGGGAGAGCACCACCAGGGTGGCGTCGATGCCAGGGACCGCCGCGAAGGCCGCCAGGGTGTGCGCCACCACGGCGTTACCCGCCACCGGGTGATATTGCTTGGGGCCACCAACACCGGCGCGCTCACCCACGCCAGCGCAGGGCACGAGGGCGAACGCCCGGGGTTTGAACTCGTGTGAAGCAATCGGGAAGGACATGGGGAGATTGTCCCCCACCTAGAATGTGCGTTTTGGATTCAACACGCCCGCCACCTTGGTGAACGGGCGCTTTGTCATTTCTGAACGTCATGTTGCCCGCCCTGCCCCTGCCCTCGATCGCCCCTGGCAAACGCTACACCGTGCCCCGTCCGGCCGGCTCGGGCGATGCGCTGCTGCTGGCGCACTTTGCCCAGGCGCGCAAGGCGCAAGGCCAGCTGACGGCCATCCTGACGGCGGATGCGGCGGATGCGCAGCGGTTGATGGACGAGATGGCGTTCTTCGTGCCGGAACTGCGTTGCGCGATCTTTCCGGACTGGGAAACGCTGCCGTATGACACCTTCTCGCCGCACCAGGACTTGATCTCGGAGCGGCTGGCGACGCTGTGGCGCATGCAGCAAGGCGTGAAAGCCGAGACCGGCGTCGATGTGGTGCTGCTGCCGGCCACGACCGCGCTGACGCGTCTGGCGCCGCCCTCTTTCCTGGCGGCCTACACCTTCCACTTCAAGCAGAAACAGAAGCTGGATGAAGCCGCACTGAAATCGCAGCTGACGCTGGCGGGCTACAACCATGTGAGCCAGGTGGTGTCGCCCGGCGAGTACGCGGTGCGCGGTGGGCTGATCGACCTGTACCCGATGGGCTCGCCCGTACCGTACCGCGTGGACCTGTTCGGCGACGAGGTCGATTCGATCCGCACCTTCGACCCGGATTCGCAGCGCAGCCTGTATCCGGTGCCCGAGGTGCGCTTGCTGCCGGGCCGCGAGTTTCCGATGGACGAGGCGTCGCGTGCGGCCTTCCGCGACCGCTGGCGCGAGCGCATGGAGGGCGACCCGACCAAGAGCCGCATCTACAAGGACATGGGCACGGGCGTGGCCTCCGGTGGCATCGAGTATTACCTGCCGCTGTTTTTTGACGAGACCTCAACGCTGTTTCAGCACATGGGCGCAGATGCGGCCTTGGTGCTGCATGGTGAGATCACCGAGACGCTGGAGCGCTTCTGGAACGAAACGCGCGAGCGCCATCGCTTCCTGCAGCACGACCCGGAGCGTCCGCTGCTGCCGCCGGAAGACATCTACCTGAAGGTGGAGGAGTTCTTCAACCAGGCCAATGCCCATGCGCAGTTGGCCGTGCGCGGCAAGGAGCCGACCGAGTGGGCACGCCCGCTGCCCGACCTGAGCGTGGAGCGCGGCGGCCAGGACCCGCTGCGCAAGCTGGAGCAACACATTGCCCAGACCGACCGTGCCGGTCAACGGGTGCTGGTGGTGGCCGAAAGCGCCGGCCGCCGCGAGAACCTGATGGAGTTGCTACGCGACCACCGCATCGACCTGCCAAGCGTGGACACGCTGGAAGCGTTTGTGCGAGGTGATCACCGGCATGCGATCACGGCTGCGCCGCTGGCAGGTGGCTTCATCTGGCACGACGGCAGCGCGGGTGCGGGCATCCAGTTCGTGACCGAGACCGAACTGTTCGATGCGACGCCGGCCACGCGGCGCCGTCGCAAGAACGAGCAGGCCACGGACGTCGACTCGCTCATCAAGGACCTGAGCGAACTGAATGTGGGCGACCCGGTGGTGCACAGCAACCACGGCATCGGGCGCTACCAGGGGCTGATCAACCTGGACCTGGGTGACGGGCCATCGGAGTTCCTGCACTTGGAGTACGCCGACAAGGCCACGCTGTACGTGCCCGTGTCGCAACTGCACCTGATCAGCCGCTACACCGGCGTGAGCCCGGAAGAAGCGCCGCTGCACAAGCTGGGCTCGCCTCAGTGGGACAAGGCCAAGCGCAAGGCCGCCGAGCAGGTGCGCGACACCGCGGCCGAGTTGCTGAACCTGTATGCCCGCCGGGCCGCGCGCGAGGGCTTTGCCTTCCGCTTCTCGGCGCAGGACTACGAGGCCTTTGCCGCCAGCTTTGGCTTCGAGGAGACCGCCGACCAGCGCGCGGCCATCCACGCCGTCATTCAGGACATGATCAGCCCGCGCCCGATGGACCGTCTGGTCTGCGGTGACGTGGGTTTCGGGAAGACCGAGGTGGCCTTGCGCGCGGCCTTTGTGGCCGTGACAGGCGGCAAGCAGGTCGTGCTGCTGGCGCCCACCACGCTGTTGGCCGAGCAGCATTACCAGAACATCGCCGACCGCTTCGCACAGTGGCCGGTGAAGGTGGCCGAGATGTCGCGCTTCCGTTCCGCCAAGGAGATCAAGGCGGCGATGCAGGGGCTGGAGGACGGCACCATCGACATCGTCGTGGGCACGCACAAGTTGCTGAGTGAGTCGGTGAAGTTCAAGCGCCTGGGCCTGCTGATCATCGATGAGGAACACCGCTTTGGCGTGCGCCACAAAGAGGCGATGAAAGCCATGCGCGCTGAAATTGACGTGCTGACGCTGACCGCCACCCCCATCCCGCGGACGCTGGGCATGGCCATGGAAGGCCTGCGCGACCTGAGCGTGATCGCGACCGCACCGCAGCGTCGTCTGGCGATCAAGACCTTTGTGCGCAGCGAGAGCAGCGGCGTGATCCGCGAAGCCATCTTGCGCGAACTCAAGCGCGGCGGTCAGGTCTACTTCCTGCACAACGAGGTGGAAACCATCGAGAACCGGCGCGACAAGCTGGCCGAATTGGTGCCCGAGGCCCGCATTGGCATCGCCCACGGCCAGATGCCCGAGCGTGAACTGGAGCGCGTGATGCGCGACTTCGTGGCCCAGCGCCACAACGTGCTGCTGTGCTCGACCATCATCGAGACCGGCATCGACGTGCCGAGCGCCAACACCATCATCATGTCGCGCGCGGACAAGTTCGGCCTGGCACAGTTGCACCAGTTGCGCGGCCGCGTGGGGCGTTCGCACCACCAGGCCTACGCTTACCTGCTGGTGCCGGATGTGGAAGGCCTGACCAAGCAGGCGGCCCAGCGTCTGGATGCGATCCAGAACATGGAAGAGCTGGGCTCGGGCTTCTATCTGGCCATGCACGACCTGGAAATTCGTGGCGCTGGCGAGGTGCTGGGCGACAACCAGAGCGGCAACATGATGGAAGTGGGCTTCCAGCTCTACAACGAGATGCTCAGCGAAGCGGTGCGCTCGCTGAAGGGGGGCAAGGAGCCCGATCTGCTGTCCCCGCTGGGCATGTTCGGCAGCAACACCGATGTGAACCTGCACGCGCCTGCTCTGCTGCCCGATGCCTATTGCGGCGACGTGCATGTGCGCCTGAGCCTGTACAAGCGCCTGGCCACGGCAGACTCGCTCGACAAGATCGACGGGATGCTGGAAGAGATCGTGGACCGCTTTGGCAAGCTGCCGCCACAGGCCCAGGCGCTGTTCGACACGCACAAGCTGCGCGTGCAGTCCAAGCCTTACGGGGTCATCAAGATTGATGCTGCGCCGGGCATCATCAACATCACCTTCCGTCCCAACCCGCCGGTAGAGCCGCTGCGTATCATCGAACTGGTGCAGAAGAACAAGCAGATCAAGCTGGCGGGCAACGACAAGCTGCGCATCGAGAAGGCCTTGTCGGATCCGAAGGACAGGGCCCAGTACGTGCGGGATCTGTTGCGGCAGTTGGGGCAGCCTTTGAAGACATGAGGAGATTCCTGCCGCTCAATTGAGGGGTTCTTCCATCAGTCTGTGCTTGCGCGCCCTACACTGCAGCGCACCCAGTTGACGGAGAGTCACCATGTCGCAGACGCCCCATGTCTATGCAAAAGCCAAGGCAAACAGCCCTGCCACTGGCATCAGTCCATTGGAAAAACACCTGGCGCTGAACTACTTCAAGCAAGGGCAGTTTGAGCAGCTGGAGGCCTGTTGCCAGGCCCTCAGCAAGCAGCACCCGAAAGACGGCTTCGGATGGCAACTCCTCGGTTTGGCCATCAAGATGCAAGGCCGAGACGCAGAGGCCGTCAGTGCGCTGCAGATCGCGGCGCGACTCCTCCCCAATGACTGGCAGTCCCACGTCAATCTCGGCAGCACCTATTTGGCACTGGGTAAGTTGAGTGCAGCAGAGTCCTGCTTCACTCAGGCATTGCTGCTGTCACCTGACAACCTGAAAGCACTGGACACGCTTGGAGACATTCAGCGTCGACTCGGAAAAACCGAGGCCGCATTGAAAACCTTCCAGCGCCGCTTGAGCCTCACGCCTGATGATGGGCACACCCAGCACCTCGTGGCCATGCTCAGCGGTCAACAGACCTCTAGCGCACCCGCCGACTACGTCAGTCGCACATTTGATGAGTACGCGGAGCACTTTGACCAGCACCTCACCGGTGTCCTTCAGTATCAGGTGCCAACTCTGATTCAAAGTGCGTTGACCTCACACGCCTCGGAGCCACGTGGCAACTGGGACGTTCTCGATCTCGGCTGTGGGACGGGACTGGTCGGTGAGGTCATTGCACCATGGTCTGGCAAGCTGGTGGGGGTCGACCTCTCCAGCAAGATGCTGACCAAAGCACAGGATCGACAGTTGTATCAGGAGTTGATCTGTGCAGATCTGCTGAGCATGATGCGTGCTGCCCCTTCAGCCAGTTTCGACCTGATTGTGGCCGGAGATGTCTTCGTTTACATCGGGCAACTTGATGAACTCATCAAGGAGTCCAGACGATTGCTACGTCCTGATGGACTGTTCATCTTCACAACCGAAACACTGGCAAATTCCGCCGAGTCTGAACCATACCGACTTCGGGAAACGGGCCGTTACTGCCATGCACCAGATGCACTGGCGCGACAGGCGGCACAGCACGCGTTCACGATTCTGAGTTCGGAAAGCGCCACACTGCGCATGGACGGACAAACGCCCATCCAAGGTCAGATCAGCGTGTGGCGCGCGTGACCCCCAGGATGCTGGCGCCCACGGCCTCGGCCACCTCAATGCCGTCGACCCCGGCGGACATGATGCCGCCAGCGTAACCAGCGCCTTCTCCGGCGGGGTACAGGCCCTGGATGTTGAGGCTCTGGTAATCACGCCCCCGCGTGATGCGCAGCGGTGACGATGTGCGGGTCTCCACGCCGGTCAGCACGGCGTCCTTCATCGAGAAGCCCTTGATCTGCTTGTCGAACGCAGGCAAGGCTTCGCGGATGGCGTCCAGGCAGTAGTCAGGCAGGCTGCCGAATCCTGGCTGGGCCAGGTCGGTCATGGTCACGCCAGGCTTGTAGGACGGTTCGACATTGCCCAGCACCTTGCTGCGCTGTCGCTTGATGAAGTCGCCCACCAAAGCGCCGGGGGCCTTGTAGCCACCCTCGCCCAACTCGTACGCCCGTGACTCCCAGAAACGCTGAAAGGCGATGCCGTCGAGCGGGTTGACCGGGCCCTCGGCCTGACCATCCTGGCGGTAGTCCTGCGGACTGATGTTCACCACGATGCCCGAGTTGGCGTTGCGCTCGGCACGGGAATACTGGCTCATGCCGTTGGTGACGACGCGGTTGGGCTCGGACGTGGCGGCCACCACGGTGCCACCCGGACACATGCAGAAGCTGTAGACTGCGCGGCCGTTCTTCGCGTGATGCACCAACTTGTAGTCGGCCGCGCCAAGGATGGGGTGTCCGGCGTTCGGCCCGAAGCGGGCCTTGTCGATCAGGCTCTGCGGGTGCTCGATCCGGTAGCCGATGGCGAATGGCTTGGCTTCCATGAAGACACCACGCTCGTGCAGCATCGTGAAGGTGTCGCGGGCGCTGTGGCCCAGCGCCAGCACCACATGGTCGGCGCGAATCTGTTCGCCGTTTTGCAGCGTGACGCCACGGATGTGGCCGTCCTCGATGTGCACATCGGTGACGTGTTGTTCAAAGCGTATCTCGCCACCCAACTCCTCGATCTCGGCCCGCATCTTCTCGACCATGCTGACCAGACGGAAGGTGCCAATATGCGGCTTGCTCACATACAGGATCTCTTCCGGAGCACCGGCCTTGACGAACTCGGTGAGCACCTTGCGGGTCAGGTGACGTGGGTCGCTGATCTGGCTGTAGAGCTTGCCGTCGGAGAAGGTGCCGGCCCCGCCCTCGCCAAACTGCACATTGGATTCGGGATTGAGCACGCTCTGGCGCCACAGGCCCCAGGTGTCCTTGGTGCGCTGACGCACTTCCTTGCCGCGCTCCAGCACGATGGGGCGCAGGCCCATCTGCGCCAGGATCAGGGCGGCGAAGATGCCGCAGGGGCCGAAACCGACCACCAGGGGGCGCAGGTCATCCGGCGCACGGAAATCTGCCGGGGCATGGCCCACGAACTTGTATGTGGTGTCCGGCGTGGGGCGGATGTGCGTGTCACCAGCCATGCGCTGAAACACGCTGGCTTCCAGCTCGGGCGTGGCCAGTTCGCAGTCGACCGTGTAGATCAGCACGATGGCCGATTTCTTGCGCGCGTCCCAGCTGCGCTTGAACACGGTGAAGTTCAGGAGTTGGGCATCCTGAATGCCCAGTCTGGCCACCACGGCTGGACGCAAGTCGTCCTCGGCATGGTTCAGGGGCAGACGCAGTTCGGTGATTCGCAGCATGGTGCGGGATTATCTCAAACTGGGATAATCACGGGTTCTTCGATCTGACGGGCACCCTCGCCCAACGCCGTTCATGCCTGCCCAAGAATTCGCCCCCGGCCTCGTCATCCAGCGCTTCACCCCCCCTCTGGCCCTGGCCCAGTTCAAGGCGATTGCCTTTGACATGGACTCCACGCTGATCAGCATCGAGTGCATCGACGAGATCGCTGACGCGGTGGGCAAGAAGGCCGAGGTGGCCGCGATCACCGAGGCGGCCATGCGCGGCGAGATCACCGACTTCAAGGACAGCCTGCGCCGCCGCGT
>CAYOJR010000045.1:12325-14770 GCA_964404335.1 uncultured Aquabacterium sp. | reverse complement strand
GGCGTGGCGAAGTCCTGGATGCCGTCGAGCAGCGTGGTGTGACCATGGGCGCGCACTTCGGCGTAGCCGAACTCGCGGGTGTCGCTCCACGAGACTTCGCCACCCAGTTGCACGGCCATGGTCTGCATGCCGTAGCAGATGCCCAGCACGGGCACGCCAGCGTTCCACACGGCCTGCGGCGCGCGCAGTTGGTGGTCTTCGTAGGTGCTGGCGTGGCTGCCCGACAGGATGATGCCCTTGGCGCCGAAGGACTTGATGAACTCGTCCGACACATCGTTGGGGTGGATCTCGCAGTAGACGTGGGCTTCGCGCACGCGGCGGGCGATGAGTTGGGTGACCTGGGAGCCAAAGTCAAGGATCAGGATCTTGTCATGCATGGTGGAATCTCTGGGAATCAATCTGACGCGATGTGGATGCGGATCGTGCAGCGGATACGGGCTCAGACCTGTGCGGGCCCGACCGACGCCGCTTCATTGGCATGACGTGCTCGGCTGAAATGACGAAAACCGATCACGGTAGCCACAGCTTGAATGGAGGCGAACAGGTAAAACGGAATACCGATGCGCCAGTCGCCTTGCGGATAGACAGATGCCGCTGCGAGCAATGGTGTGGCCAGCAAAGGGGCCACGACGGCAGCAACACTGTTGAGCGAGGACACGGCCCCCATGCTCTCGCCCTGACGACTCGGATCCACTGCATTGGCCACCAGGCTTTGCAGCCCAGGCTGCACCATGTAGCCAAAAATGTTCGCAGCGATGATGACGTACATCATCCAGCCCTCTGGCACAGCGCCGTACGCCGCAAAGGCCAAGGTTGATGAAACCAGTCCGACCCTGACCAGCACATGCAGCGGAATGAGTTTCTGAAACACCCGCAGCAAACCACCTTGGACGATCACCACCATGAGGCCGACCGCAAACAGTGAATAGCCATTGTCCTTGGGTGTCCAGCCAAACTTGAACTCGGTGAAGAGAAACCAGGTTGTGTGCAAACAGAACTGAGCCAGGATGGAAAGCCCCATGATCCACAGCAGCGTTTCGACGCCCTTCAGTTGTCGCAATCGCACCAGCGAACTGAAGGGATTGGCGCGCAGCAGATCGAACGCACGGCGCCGCTCAACCGGCAAAGACTCGGGCAGCACAAAATAGCCATAGACGGAGTTGAGGAGCGTCAGGCTGCCGGCCAGGAAGAAAGGCCAGCGCACATCTATATTGCCCAACACTCCACCGAGCACAGGCCCGAGGATGAAGCCCAAACCGAACATGGCGCCCAACAGACCATAGTTCTTGACCCGATCTTTGGGCTCACTGATATCGGCCACATAGGCGTTGGCCACCGCGACGTTGGCGCACAGGGCGCCGCCCATCGCCCGCACCGCCAACAACATCCACAGCGCGTTGGCCAGCGCCGTGACAAAGAAGTTGACGGCCATGCCCACCAAACCCAGCAGCAGCACCGGGCGGCGTCCGTAACGATCAGATAAGGCACCCAGAACGGGCGCGGTGAAAAACTGCGCAATGGCAAAAACCAGTTGCGCAGCGCCATACGCGAATGCTGTGCCGGCCTCGGAGCTCATGAAGGACCCAATGAGCTTGGGAAGCACAGGCACGATGAGCCCGATCGACATCATGTCGATCAGGACCGTCACCATGATGAATGGCATGGCCGCCCGGCGGCCGCTTGTAGAACCCATTGGCATCCTGTCAGTGGTTCAGAAAGGCGGCCGGCAAGGGCCAGAGCCCATCACTCCATGCGGTAGTTGGGCGCTTCCTTGGTGATCTGCACGTCGTGGACGTGGCTTTCGCGGATGCCAGCCGACGTGATCTCGACGAACTCGGCCTTGTTGCGCATCTCTTCGATGGTGCCGCAACCGCAGTAGCCCATGGACGCACGCAAGCCACCGGCCATCTGGTAGATGATGGTGATAACCGAGCCCTTGTAAGGCACGCGACCTTCGATGCCTTCCGGCACGAGCTTGTCGGCGTTGGGGTTGGCGCCTTCGTCGTTTTCCTGGAAGTAGCGGTCGGCCGAGCCGTCCTTCATGGCGCCGATCGAGCCCATGCCACGGTAGCTCTTGTAGCTGCGGCCTTGGAACAGGATGACTTCGCCTGGTGCCTCTTCGGTACCAGCGAACATGCCGCCCATCATCACGGCGCTGGCACCAGCGGCGATGGCCTTGGCGATGTCACCAGAGTAGCGGATGCCGCCGTCAGCGATCAGGGGCACGCCCGTACCTTGCAGGGCGGTGGCAACGTTGTCGATGGCCATGATCTGGGGCACGCCCACACCGGCCACGATGCGGGTGGTGCAGATGGAGCCAGGGCCGATACCGACCTTGACCGCATCGGCACCGGCTTCGACCAGAGCCAGCGCAGCCGCGCCGGTGGCGATGTTGCCGCCGATGACGTCGACCTGCGGGAAGTTCTGCTTGACCCAGCGCACGCG
>CAYOJR010000045.1:3153-12225 GCA_964404335.1 uncultured Aquabacterium sp. | reverse complement strand
ACGACGGGGAAGCCGGAGATGCCGTGCTGCTGAGACAGCTCGATCACTTCCCGGACCTTGACGCCCGAGGAGATGGTGATCGGATCGCGCAGGATGCCGGATTCGTAGCGCTTAACGCGCGCGACTTCGGCGGCCTGCTGACGGGCCGTCATGTTTTTGTGGATGATCCCGATGCCGCCTTCCTGGGCGATGGTGATCGCCAGACGGGCTTCCGTGACGGTGTCCATCGCGGCGGACACGAGCGGCAAATTCAACTGAATGTTACGGGTGAGACGGGTGGCCAGCGATGTGTCGCGGGGCAACACTTCAGAATACGCGGGCACCAACAACACGTCGTCAAACGTGAGGGCTTTACCAAGCAGGCGCATGAACAGGCTCCAGACGCAAAAGCGGATTATACGCGGAGGCAGCACCCCCGCGCCAGAGCGTCGATATCGGTGCTTTTACACTCATACACATGGATGTTCTCGCTCTCATTGGCTAAACTGGTCAGTATGAAACTTGCGCGTTACACCCCTCACGTTCTGGCTGTACTCCTGTCCGCTGGTGCGGTCGTGTGCACGCCAGCCCTGGCCAGCGGTCAATGGAAATGGCGTGATGCCAGCGGCTCGATCCAGTACAGCGACCGTCCACCACCGCAAGGCACTCCGGAATCGGCGATTCTGGCCAAACCCCGTGCCAGCACGGCGCGCATTGTCGTCAAACCGGTCGAAGCCGCATCGGCGCCTGTGGCAGGCAACCGTGCCGCTGCCCCAGCCGCCAAGGCCAGCGAGAGTGAGCTGGACGCCAAACGGCGCAAGAATGAAGAAGAGGAAAAGGCCAAGCTGCAAGCTGAGGAAGCGCAGCTGGCCAAGCAGCGTGCCGAGAACTGTCAGCGCGCCAAGACCTACGAACGCACTCTGAACGAGGGCATTCGCATCTCGCGCACCAACGCGAAGGGCGAACGAGAGATCCTGGACGACAAAGGCCGTGCCGAGGAAATGCGGCACGTGCAGGACGCGATCCGCGCCAACTGCAAGTAAGCAGAACGCGAACTTTCGCTCCTCAGACCCCGTTTGACGGGGTCGTTCTTTTTGGGCGCACCTTGTTCAGGCGTTGCGACCCTTTGGGCCACTTCTTCAGGTGATCCTGATAGCGCAAGCGGCGCGCCTCTTTAGGGTCCACCACCAGGGGGCGCACGAGTTCGATGCGGTCCTGATCGCACAGAACATGACCTGGGCGCTCCTTGTGTCCCCAAACCCCGAAAGCCCATTGGCCTGCTGCCAGAGCTTCGAATGTCAGCCCTGGCACCTGGGACATCAAACCGCTGCTCAACAAGGCCTCCCGGACGGTGCACCCCTCGGGCACTTGCAGACGCACGCGCAGAACATTGCGAGGTGCCACGCTGACAGCAATCTCCACCGTGATGCGGGGGCGATCAACCGACGGCATGTGGGCCACAACAGGATCAGCGGGGACCATAAACCTGCTCCGCGCGCTTGACGAACGATTCGACAAAGGTGTTGGCGATGCGATCAAACACCGGACTGACCACCAACGACAGCGCCTTGCTGGAGAAGGCGTAGCTCAGCGAAAACTCGACCTTGCACGCCGGCGCATCAATGGGGTCGGCTGCGGGCTCGCCAGACTGCCCGGGTTTGTGCAGAGGCAGGAAACGCCAGGTGCCTTCGAGTTTGGAAAACGGGCCGTCCACCAAGTTCATGGTCACGCTGCGACCTGGCTCGTTGACGTTGCGCGTGGTGAAGGCCTGGTGCACACCTGCAAATGCGATGTGAACGCGGGCGGTCACCCCGTCTTCGTGGGTGTCAAGCACCTCGGCACGGTCGCACCAGGGCAGAAATTGAGGGTAGTCTTGAACACCAGTCACCAGCCCATACATTTCACGGGGTGAGTACCAAAGCAAGACAGATTTGTGAACGTGCTTCATAGAATGTCGTTATTTTAGAGATGCCGGCGACTTGCCGTGCCACAACATGTCCATCGCAGAAAACAGAAAAGCCCATTTCAACTACCACATCGAGGAACGTTTCGAGGCGGGTGTGGTGCTGGAAGGATGGGAAGTAAAGGCCATCCGCGAGGGACAGGTGCAGATGACCGACGGCTACGTCGTGATCAAGGATGGCGAGTTGTACCTGATCGGGCTGCGCATCAATGCGTTGCGCTCGGCCTCCACCCACGTCAAGCCCGAGGCCGACCGCATCAAGAAATTGCTGATGCACCGCGAGCAGATCCGCCGCTTGATCGGCAAGACGGAGCAGAAGGGCTACACCCTGGTGCCGCTGAATCTGCACTGGAAAGGTGGCCGCGTGAAGGCGGACATCGCCCTGGCCAAGGGCAAGGCCGAGCACGACAAGCGCAACACCATCAAGGACCGCGATTGGGAACGTGAAAAAGGCCGGTTGATGAGACACAAAGTCTCATCCAGTCCGAAGGACTGACGCCAATGGGGGAGCGAAGCCGGTCAAGCGCCCCGGCAGCAACGCTCCACAAAGCCCCGACACGGTGACGCAGACAAAGTCAGTCGCGCAGGACTCGCAACGCTTGCGCCAAGTCCGCAATCAGGTCGTCCACCTTCTCCAGTCCGACAGCCAGGCGCACCAACATCCCCTGCTTTCCAGCCAAGGCGCCGTGCTGACGCACGCCCTTCAGGTCATACGGCATGACCAGGCTGAGCGGGCCACCCCAGGAGTAGCCGATCTTGAACAGCTTCAGCGCATCGACAAACGCCTCCACGCGCTCATGAGAGAAGCGCTGCGCCTCGAACACCATCGACACCAAGCCGCCAGCGGCGCAGCAGGTTTGCTGCCAGTGGGCATGCCCGGGCGAGTCGGGCAAAGCGGGATGCAGCACCTGTGAGATCTCTGGCTGCTGGGTCAGCCATTGCGCAATCTGGCGGGTCGATGCATCGTGAGCAGCGTAACGCACTGCCAAACTGGGCAAACCGCGCAAGACCAACTCGGCATCGTTCGCCCCCACACCCAAGCCCAGGCGCATGTGCGTCATCTTCAAGCGGTGGTGCAAGGCAGCATCGCGGGTGACCACGGCGCCCATCAGCACATCGCCACCGCCCGAGGGGTACTTGGTCAAGGCGTGCACGGTCACGTCCACGCCGAAGGCCTCACCTTCTGGTGTCTGTCCCAGGTGGAACGCATCAAAGGCCAAACCGGCGCCCCAGGTGTTGTCCAGCACGGTCACGATGTTCGGATGCGCGCGGGTCACCTCCAGCAAACCGACCAGGTCAGGAAACTCCAGCGTCACGCTGCCCGCTGCTTCCAGCCAGACCAGCCTGGTGCGCTCGGTGATCTGTGCTGCCAGGGAGGCCGGGTCCTGCGGGTCGTACACCCGATGCGTGATGCCCCAATGTGCCAGTTCGCCGCGCGCAAAGTCCTTGCCGGGGCCGTAGGCGTTGTCGGGGATCAGCACCTCGTCGCCCGCGCGCAGCAGCGCCATGTCCACCAGTGCAATGGCAGCCAGGCCGGAGGGAGCTAGCAAGGTCTGCAGGCCACCCTCGAGCGTCGCCAGACGCTCCTCCAGCGTGAAGGTGGTGGGCGTGCCATGCAGGCCGTAGGTGTAGCCGCTCTTGTCCTTCCACTGCCGCGTCTTCAGGGCGGCGGTGTTCTCGAAGATCACCGTGGAGGCTTTGTGCACCCCCGGTTGCACCGTTTCGAACCCGCCAGGGGGTTGATAAGGATGGTGAATCAGGGTGGTGGCCGTCTTGGCCAGATCACCCGTAGGCGGGAAAGACTGGGAAGCGTTGGCAGGTGTGCTCATGCGGGGATGCTAATGCACCCGCCGCATGAAACAGGACCCCAGCCAATCCAGCGGGGTCGATCGAACCCACCGATCAGATTGGCAGACCGATCAGGTCGTGCCCTTCGACGGCCACGATGCGGGCCTTGGTGAACTCGCCCACCTTCAGCGTCTTGCTGGCCTTCTGGGGCGGCAGCAGGCGCACGGTGCCGTCGATCTCGGGCGCATCGGCATAGGTACGACCCACACCCCCCTTGCGGCCCAGCGCCGGGGCGCTGTCGACCAGAACCTGCATGGTGGCGCCGACGCGGCGTTGCAGCTTGGCGATCGACACCTCTTCGGCCACGGCCATGAAGCGCGCACGACGCTCTTCGCGCACCTCGTCCGGCAAAGCACCTTCCAGTTCGTTGGCCGGTGCCCCCTCAATCGGCGAATAAGCAAAGCAGCCGGCACGGTCGATCTCGGCCTCGCGCAGGAAGTCGAGCAGGTACTGGAACTCCTCTTCCGTCTCACCGGGGAAACCGGCGATGAAGGTCGAGCGCACGACGATTTCCGGGCAGATCTCCCGCCAGCGACGCAGACGGTCGAGGTTCTTCTCACCGCTGGCCGGGCGCTTCATGCGCTTGAGCACATCGGGGTGCGCGTGCTGGAATGGCACATCCAGATAGGGCAGGATCAGGCCTTCGGCCATCAAAGGGACGATCTCGTCCACATGCGGGTAGGGATAGACGTAGTGCAGGCGCACCCACGCGCCGTGCTCGCGCGCCATCTCGCCCAACTGCTTGGCCAGGTCGTACATGCGGGTCTTGACCGGCTTGCCATCCCAGAAACCGGTACGGTACTTGACGTCCACGCCATAGGCGCTGGTGTCCTGGCTGATGACCAGCAACTCCTTCACACCCGACTCGAACAAGGCCTTGGCCTCATTGAGCACATCGCCGATCGGGCGCGACACCAGATCGCCCCGCATGCTGGGAATGATGCAGAAAGCACAGCGGTGGTTGCAGCCTTCGCTGATCTTCAGGTAAGCGAAGTGCTTGGGCGTGAGCTTGATGCCGGCCACGCCACGCGCCTCGGGCACCAGGTCAATGAAAGGGTCGTGGGGCTTCGGCACATGGAGGTGCACCGCGTCCATCACTTCCTGTGTCGCATGCGGGCCGGTCACAGCCAGCACTTTGGGATGCACGCCTTTGATCAGGTTGCCGCCATCGACATCGCTCTTCGCCCCCAGACAGCCGGTGACGATGACCTTGCCGTTCTCCGTCAAAGCCTCACCGATCGTGTCGAGGCTTTCCTTGACCGCATCGTCGATGAAGCCGCAGGTGTTGACGATGACCATGTCGGCCCCGTCGAAGGTCTTGCTGGTCTCGTAGCCTTCCGCGCGCAGTTGCGTGAGGATCAGTTCGGAGTCAGTCAGGGCCTTGGGGCAACCCAGGCTGACAAAGGCAATTTTGGGAGCCACGGTCGAGCCCGCCGCCGTGGGTGTGGTGTGTTCAGAACTCATGGGGCGAGATTGTCCGGCAAATCGACCGCACCCGACAGGAATTCGTGCACAAGCCCTTCAGGTGGAGGTCAATCTCCGCAGAACATGCGGCACTTGGCCTTCAGCTTGAAATCGGCCAGAAACTTGTCAAACGTGCCCTGATCGAGTTGGGCGTAATGCAGTTTGGGTGCCAGGTAACGCACCAGCCAGTATTCCTTTTCGTGGATGAAGCCCACAGACTGGCTCACATACTCCAGGCCCCAGCTGTTGAAGCTACGCGTTTCCAGTTTGAATGCATCCACGCCATCCAGCGTGAGAGGTCTGATCGCAATGCGCTCCACCGTCCCGGGCAGAGGCTTGGCATGATCGACCGGGAACAGAGCCAGCACGCCTTCCTTCTCTTCATCCTCATAACGGGCCAGATCCTGTTCTTTCTCGCGGAAGCTGCGCAGCTGCAGTGCGGCCAACTCGCTGGGCGCTGCATCGGGCTTCAGCTCAACACCTGCGAAGGCCTCATCCAGCTCGTGATGCGTCACACTAATCTGCTGCAAAAACAGGCCATCACGGGTGATCAGCAACACGTCGCTGTCGGTGGGTGCGCGCTTCCATCCTTCCGGCAAGGTGGCCACATAGGCCCGCGCCGGCCCTTCAAAACGCGCTTCCTTGCGGATGTTCTGCCACTTGGGCGCACAGCCCGCACTCAGCACTGCGATCATCAACAGCGCCACCCATGTCTTGATGCTCATTTCGAGACCTCGCTCAATTTCTTGTCAATCTGTCGCAGGTGTTGCTCGATGAATCCACGCTCATCACCTTCGGGAGCGAACTTCAGCGCTTGGCTCATGTGTTCGCGGGCTTCCCCCCACTGCCCCCGCCGATAAGCGAGGTTGCCCAGCAAACGCCACATCCGTGCGTCTTCCGGGTGCTGCGTCAGCAACTCTTTGGCAAGCAACTGGCCCCTGTCCTGCAAGGCCGGCTCATCCGTAGCCACATAGCTCTCTGCCAACACCGCCCGAGCACGCTCCGGCATGGTCCACGCCTGACGAGGCCGCTCAATGTTGCGCATCAACCGCTTGTATCGCCCCGCCTCCAACTCACTCTCGAGCAAAGGCATCACCAGCGGCACGATCGCTTGGTGATAGCCGACACCTTCTACCTCAGGGGCGGCGACTGACACAGGCACGGCGGACACCAGCGCAGGCATCGGCTCCGGCGCCCCAGCATCCTGACCGTCTGGCACCACCGCGACCACGGCACTGGACGACACCACCACAACCACATCGGGTTTCACGCCCTGACCTCCGGTCTCCGACGCCGACGCTGAGGGGGTGTCTGCGGCAAGCGCAGCCGTCGGTGCCGCCCCGGAGGCTGCTGCGTTTACGACGGGAGGAGCAGTGTCGACGGTGGGCAGGGGTGCCGAAGCCGTCAACGCCGGTGCAGCCACCCCGGCGGCAACCACCTCGGCCACGGACACTGCTGCCTGCGGCGTCTCTGGTGGTCGCGACGACTTGCGAGCTTCGAACCCTGACTCAAATTCCGTCAAGGCCTTCAGACGATCCGACAGGCGATCTTCGTTCGCGTAGAAGACCGAAAATTTCTTCTCATCCAGCACAGCCTCATCGTACAAACGCTGCATCACGCGCCGGTAGGCCTCGGTAGAGCCCTGCTTCTGTTCGATGAACGTCATCGCGTAACGATCCGACTCTTCTTCCAGCGAATCTTTGAAGCCGAAGATGGACGACTTGACGACCATTCCGATACCGGTGACCGACATGCTGCGGAAAAAACTGTCGGCCAGAATCTCCTTGAGCCGGTTCAGCCGGTCCTGCAAGATTTCACGCCCGCTCGTCAGCAAAACCTCCTGAGACAGACTGGCGACACTCTTGGCCAGATCCATCACGCCCACCCCGGTGGTGATCTTGGACGCAATGTCTGCCGCATCCAGCGCCGTCGATGCAATCACCTTGGCACCGGCGCCCACTCGCGCCGCGTACACCGTGCGTACCGTGTGCCGGTGCGTGAAGTGAGTAATCTCCCGAGCCAGAATGACCTGTAGTTCCTCCTCGGAATCGAGGCGCAACAGCATGCCCGTGCTGATGAAGATGTCCCCATTCGCGCTGGTGAAGGCCAGCACATCTGCCTGATCGATCACGTAAATCTTGACCTTGCGCGACAGCTCAGGCCAGTGCTTCATCAGCACACCGCGCACCAGGCGCTGCATGATCTCCACCGCTGGCGATGGTTTGCCACGCACGAACTGGCCACGCAACAGTTCGGCCTCGTCCCACAAACGCTCTTCCAGTTCGTCAGAGGTCTGAATGCTCGCTGCATCCGGAAACGGGTCGTAGCCTACGACGGCATGCGCCGACACGGCGCTCAATCCCCAGATCGCTGCGAACGCCCAGGTCCGCGCCCAACGCCCCGCCATGCTCACCGCCCCTCGCGCGACTTCAAGGACTGACGGAAGTCGGACAACACCGCTGCTGCCATGTCCTTCACATCCTCTTCATCGGTCAGCGCCTTGCGATTGGCCATGTCACTGTCAAACATCAGCACGTTCCCGGTAGCCACGTCGATCACGCCCAGCACCACGGCTGCCGGCTGCGCGCTGAGCGATTCGCCAATCGGCAACACCGAGGTGATGGCATCGAACACCTTGCGCGAGGTGCTGCGCACCTTGTCCTTGCCCACCACCAACAGGGCGGTATCCAGTTGGTGACGGCGAGCCAGGTCGGCCATGCCGCTGCCCAGGGTGTAGTCGAAGTGGTCTGCCTTGGTCGACCAGGCCCCCACCGCTTTTTCCTTCACCAACAACATCTGGCTGACCATCGTGGCAAACAGCGCCCGGTGCTGAAGAACCAGTTCCTGGTCTTCCTCGTTCAGGGTGTCGAAATCGATCAGCTCGAAGCTCTGCTGCGCCCCCCCGAGCTCCTGTACATGCGCAGCCAAGGCTTTGGAGGCTTTCTTCTCTGCCGAGACCACGCGCTCCTCCGTCTTGCCGAAGGTCACCTCGGTGATGACGAAGTCTGCCGGCACCACCAGCACCCGCTTGG
Organism: uncultured Aquabacterium sp.; assembly: GCA_964404335.1. GTDB lineage: Bacteria > Pseudomonadota > Gammaproteobacteria > Burkholderiales > Burkholderiaceae_C > Aquabacterium. The sequence continues at coordinate 3,939 of CAYOJR010000045.1, read as the reverse complement.
CAGCTTCCGCACGGCCTCCGGCCAGTTCAGAACGAACAATGCCGCGTGAACCACACCCAGCCAGAAAAGTGACCACCAGCAAGGCACAAGCCCACCGTCCCCAACTGCCCGCTGCAATTCGACTCATTCCCGGCATCCCTTTTGTGCGTATGACGCGGCACGGTCCCAGAACCGCACCACATATTTGAACAATTGAATGTAACCGAATGCGCTTACAACTCTGCCCCCTGAAAAGGTGACGCCACTCTCAATCTCGGCCTGAAGTCACACCTCATCCCGTGAGCGCACGCTACAATAACAAGCTGTCAGGAGAGAGCCGCGCCCCGAGCGAGGCCGCCGAAGGCGCAGGACCCCACAACGCGAGTTGACGGCCCGAACGCTCAGGCAAAAGGACTGGCAGACATGGCGGCTTTCGGGCCATCATGATCCTCACTGGAGAGAGTCCGGAGGCTGGCACCACGTGACAGCGAGCCAGACCACCGAAGGGGCAAGCCCACAACGCCACAACCCGATTGCGGCGAGGGGTCAATCTCTCAGGTAAAGCGGACAGAGAGGGCAGCACCGACCGGCAACGCACTGGCCCGGCCAGCGCAGCGCATGTTGGATCCACTCAGATTGCCCTCGCCTGGCCTCGCCGCCAGAAACCGCCATGTCCGCTGACCTGCTCAAAACGCCCCTGCACGCCCTGCACATCGAACTCGGCGCCAAGATGGTTCCCTTCGGGGGCTACGACATGCCCGTGCAGTACGCCACCGGCATCCTCAACGAACACAAGCACACCCGCGC
>CAYOJR010000045.1:0-3053 GCA_964404335.1 uncultured Aquabacterium sp. | reverse complement strand
CAAAAGCTGGTGTTCATGACCGGCGCCCACGTCGTGCTGGACGGCATCGATTGCTTCGTCACCCGCTCCGGCTACACCGGCGAAGACGGCTTCGAGATCTCGGTGCCTGCCGGCAAGGCCGAGCAGCTGGCCCGCGTTCTGCTGGCGCAACCCGAAGTCAAGCCCATCGGCCTGGGTGCACGTGACACCCTGCGCCTCGAAGCCGGCCTGTGCCTCTACGGCCACGACCTCGACACTGCCACCACACCCGTTGAAGGCAGCATCACCTGGGCCATCCAGAAGGTGCGTCGCGCCGGTGGCGCTCGTGCGGGCGGCTACCCCGGCGCCCAGATCATCGACGCCCAACTGGCCAACGGCGCGGCTCGCAAGCGCGTCGGCCTCATCAGCGACGAGCGCATGCCCGTGCGTGAAGGCGCCAAGGTCGTCACGGCCGAAGGCATCGAAATCGGCGTGGTCACCAGCGGCTCGCCCAGTCCCAGCCTGGGTCAGCCCATCGCCTTGGCCTACGTGCCACCGGCTCATGCCACCGTCGGCACAGAACTGTTCGCCGTCGTGCGTGACAAGCGCGTCGCCATGACCGTGACCACCCTGCCCTTTGTGCCCAACCGCTATTACCGGGGTTGAGGCCAGTTCCTGCTTCTGTATTCCAAAACCCGCTGAAGGGCTGAGATACTCATGCCCGTTCGGTAACACAACCTTTTCCATTTTCAGGACGTCTCCCATGACCATCAAGTACACGCCCGACCACGAATGGCTGCAAATCGAAGCTGACGGCACCGCCATCGTCGGCATCACCCACCACGCACAAGACGCGCTGGGCGACGTCGTGTTCGTCGACCTGCCCGCCGTGGGCACCACCTTCAACCCCAAGGACGTGGCCGGTGTGGTCGAGTCCGTGAAGGCCGCCGCCGACGTCTACATGCCCGTCACCGGCGAAATCACCGAAGTCAACGAAGCCCTGCGCGACGACCCCTCGCTGGCCAACACCGACCCCACCGGCGCCGGCTGGTTCTTCAAGGTCAAGCTCAGCAACCCCGCTGAACTCGACGCCCTGATGGACGCCACCGCCTACGACGACCTGCTCAAAAACGCCTGAGCCTCGTCTGACGCCATCGCGCCCTGCGATGGCCTCCGCTCCGCACGCCACTTGTGCGGGGCCGCACATACCGCCTGACGCCGTTGCCCACCATGCCGAACACCGCCCTGCCCACCCTCGCCGAACTTGAGAACGCGACCGAATTCCAGGCCCGCCATCTGGGCCCCTGGGACGAAGAACAAGCCCAGATGCTCAGCGCCATCGGCGTGGCATCGCGTGAAGCGCTGATGGAAGGCATCGTGCCGGCCAGCATCCGCCGCACCGCCCCGATGGACCTGCCCGCGCCCATCACAGAGGCCCAGGCACTGACCGAGCTCAAGACCATTGCGCAGCAAAACAAGGTGATGCGCAACTTCATCGGCCAGGGCTACTACGGCACGCACATCCCTGGCGTCATCCTGCGCAACATCCTCGAGAACCCCGCCTGGTACACCGCCTACACGCCCTACCAGGCTGAGATCTCCCAAGGCCGCATGGAAGCCCTGGTCAACTTCCAGACCATGGTGACCGACCTCACCGGCATGACCATTGCCAACGCCTCCATGCTGGACGAAGCCACGGCTGCGGCTGAGGCCATGACCCTGGCCGCCCGTGGCGGCAAGAGCAAGTCCACCCGCTTCGTTGTCTGCCACGATGTCTTCCCGCAGACGCTCGAAGTGATCCAGACCCGCGCCAAGCCGCTGGGCATCACCGTGGACCTGGTGCACGCCAGCAACCTGGCAACCCACCTCGAAGCCAACGACTGCTTTGCCGCCCTGCTGCAATACCCCGGCGTCAACGGCCAGATCCGCGACCTGCGCCCCCTGATCGACGCCCTGCACGCCAAGGGCGCGCTGGCCATCGTCGCCGCCGACCTGCTGGCCCTCACCTTGCTGACCCCGCCCGGAGAGCTGGGTGCCGACATCGCCCTGGGCACCACCCAGCGCTTCGGCATGCCCATGGGCAACGGTGGCCCTCACGCCGCCTACCTTGCCACCAAGGACGAGTTCAAGCGATCCATGCCCGGCCGTCTGGTCGGCGTGAGCGTGGACAGCCATGGCGACACCGCCTACCGCCTGGCCCTGCAGACCCGCGAACAGCACATCCGCCGCGAGAAGGCCACCTCGAACATCTGCACCGCGCAGGTCCTGCCCGCAGTGATCGCCAGCATGTACGCGGTCTACCACGGCCCTGAAGGCCTGAAGCGCATCGCCCTGCGCGTGGCCACCTACACCGCCATCCTGGCCGAAGGCCTCAAAGCACTGGGCCGCAAGTTGGTCCACGACACCTACTTCGACACCGTCCACGTGCTGGCCGAAGACCGCGAAGCCGTGATGGCCAAGGCGGTGGCCATGGGCATCAACCTGCGGGATGCCAGCGCCGACAGCGTCAGCATCTCGCTGGACGAAACCACCACCCGCAACGACATCATCGACCTGTGGACGGTGCTGGCTGGCGACAAGGCCCTCCCCTCGTTCGCCGCCTTCGAGCACGGCATGCCCCTGGGCCTGCCCGCCGCCCTGCGTCGCAGCAGCACTTACCTGACGCACCCGGTGTTCAACACCCACCACAGCGAAACCGAAATGCTGCGCTACATTCGCGCCCTGTCCGACAAGGACCTGGCGCTGGACCGCACCATGATCCCGCTGGGTTCGTGCACCATGAAGCTCAACGCCACCAGCGAGATGATCCCCATCACCTGGCCGGAGTTCGCCCTCATCCACCCCTTCGCCCCGCGTGACCAACTCAAGGGCTACGAGCTGCTCAACGAGCAGTTGTGCGCCTGGCTGTCGCAGGCCACCGGCTACGCCGGCATCAGCCTGCAACCCAACGCCGGCTCGCAAGGTGAATATGCCGGCCTGCTGGTCATCAAGGCCTATCACGAGTCGCGCGGCGAAGGCCACCGCGACATCTGCCTGATCCCCGAGTCTGCCCACGGCACCAACCCGGCCAGCGCACAGATGGTCGGCATGAAGGT
>CAYOJR010000044.1:11012-14936 GCA_964404335.1 uncultured Aquabacterium sp. | reverse complement strand
GTGCAGCGGGTGGGTGATCTGATCGCTGAAATCTCGGCAGCGGCGGGTGAGCAGCAGCAAGGCATCAGTCAGGTCAACCAGGCGGTTGGCAATCTCGACCAGATGACGCAGCAGAACGCAGCTTTGGTGGAAGAGTCTGCCGCTGCCGCAAGCGCCCTGAGCGCGCAAGCCCGCAAGCTGGGCGAAGTGGTGTCACTGTTCAGGGTCAGTGGCGGCAGTGCCGGCTTGCCTGCACGGCTGGCCACGGTTGCCGTCGCGGCTCCTGCTGTGGCACCCGCCACGGCGTCGTCTGTGACCAAGTCGTCAGCACCCGCATCTGCACGCAAGCCTGCACCTGCACCTGCCGTGGCGCCCGTGCCGTCGTCACCGGCGGTGGCGAAGGCTCCCGCCAGGGTGCCAGCGCCTCCGGTGCAGGCACCGGCGCCACGCCCCACACCCAAGACCACCGTGGGTGACGATCAGGACTGGGAAACCTTCTGATATGTCCCGTCAGCGTATTTTCAGCATCGATCTGGCTGAGTGCGCTGACATGGATCGACCACGATCTTGCGCCGTCTTGGCGCCGTGAGGGTGGGGGCGTAACATGACCAGCATGCATGTGCCAACGCTCTTGCTGGTTGTCGTGGTGGGCAGCTTTGCCTGGGCTGCGGCACTGGCCTATGTGGCCTACCCTCGCAAGAAGGATCTTTTTCTGTGCGCGCTGGCCATGGCCATGCATGGCGTGGCTTACATCTGCTATGCCCAGGCCGGCAAGGCGCATCCCGTCATTCCCTTTGTACTGGGCAATGGTGCCCTCGCGGCGTCTTTGGTCTTGTTGGCCGAGGTGGTTGTGGGGCTGCTCAGCATCCGTCCTCGGCGGTGGCTGCTGTGGTCACCGGTGGTCGTGCTGCCTCTGATCTTCAGCTTCTTGCTGTCGAGCCAGTACCTGGGCTTGCGCGTGGCCATGGCCAGCGTGGTGTTCGGGGCGCAGATTGCGTGGGTGATGTGGTTGCTGCGCCATCCCCATCCGGCACTGCCGGGTCGGGGGCGAAACATTGTGCTGAGCGGCTTTGTGCTGGTGTTGTTGATCTTTGTGATTCGCTTTTTCGGCGCCATCAGCACCACGCAGCCTTCGCAGGTTTTCGGGGCCGGCAGTGTGGTGCAGACCTTGACCTTCATGTCTGCCTCGGCAGGGATGTCCCTGGTGGTGCTGGGTTTGGTGTTGATGAGCGAAGACCGCTTGTCCAAGGCACTGTCCAGCAGCAATGCCTTTGCGAGGGACATTCTGGCGTCCATGCACAGCCAGATCGTGGTGCTGTCGCCCGGGGGGCAGGTGGTGACGTCCAATCAGCCTCGCTGGAGCCAGGTGGATTACCTGCGTTTTCTGCCACAGTGGCTTGACGGTGATCCGACGCCCTTGTTGGCGGGCATTCAGGCCGTGCTCGACGGACACAGTGAAGGGTTTGCCTGCGAGCAGGCAGTGCAGGGGCCACCGATGCGGTGGTTCATGATCACGGTCAATCGCATGCATGGCACATCCGGGGCAGTGGTGGTGCATACCGATATCACCTCCACCATGAAAGCCGAGCAGTTCAGGCAGTTTCGCAGTGAGGTGCTCGCCATGCTGACGACCGGGTGCAAGCTGGAGCCTTTGCTGAACACCATGCAAAGTGGCGTTGAGCGTCTGGTGCCTGGCGCACGCTGCCAGATCATGTTGGACACGGTGCCTGGGTCGGGGCGGTGCTATCCCATCGTGACAGCTGACCAGCGCGTGCTGGGCGCCTTGGTGTTGGCCCCCTCAACGCACGATGACGGGGCGGGCGAACAGAGTGTGGCGGACTGGATGCGGCAGACGGCCGATCTGGCCTCGGTGGCCATCGAATACATCCGGGCCAATGAGGCACGTGTGCGCAGCGAGGCCCAGTATCGACTGTTGGTGGAGCACGCTTGCGAGGGCATCGTGGTGGCGCAAGATGGCAGGGTGCGCTTTGCCAATCCCATGCTGTTGTGTCTGCTGGGGCTCGAAGCCGATGAGGTGGTGGGGCATGAACTGCTGAACTTCGTGCATGAGGATGACCGGGCCAGGGTGCGCGAGTCATACAACTTGCGCATTCAGGGGCGAGCTCAGGGTTTGAAGTACCCGCTGCGCGTGCTGACCCGTGACCGTGGCATGTGCTGGTTCGAGATCAGCGGGACGCAGTTCGAGTGGGAGGGTCGACCTGCCACGCTCAATTTCCTCACCGACATCCAGGAACGGGTGGAGATGGAGAGTCAGATTCGTTCCTTGGCGTATCACGACAGCCTGACGCAGTTGCCCAACCGGGTGTTGATGCGCGACCGGCTCAAACAGGTCCTGGCCAGTCACAAGCGGGTGCCGCGCTATGGCGCCTTGATGTTCCTGGATCTGGACCGCTTCAAGCCGGTCAATGACGCGCATGGCCATGTGGCGGGAGACCTGGTGCTGATCGAGGTGGCGCAGCGTTTGCGCGACTGTGTGCGTGAGACCGACACGGTGGCCCGCTTTGGCGGGGACGAGTTCGTGATCATGTTGGCTGATCTGCATGAAGACCGGGAAACCTCACTCGTCCTCGCGCGCGGTGTGGCCGACAAGGTCTTGCGCAGTCTGTCTGAGCCTTACCAACTGAGCGTGCCTCAGGACGATGGCAGCGTGCAGATCGTGACCCATGAGGGCAGTGCCAGCATTGGCCTGGTGCTGTTTCACAGCGAGGTGGGCAAGGAGGACCGCTTGCTGCAGCGTGCGGATTCGGCCATGTACCGCGCCAAGGACGAGGGGCGCCATGCCGTGGTGCTGGCCGATGACGTGTCCGCTGGTGGCTGAGTTTGCGCATAATGATCTTTTTCGCTGACCAAGGAGTGCCCCTTGCCTGTAGCCACCCGACGCGATGATGATGAGGCCGACGACATCGAAGTGGTGCCGTTTCAAGGGCTGCTGCGCTACGAGCGCCAGGTGCCGGTGCGCCAGGTGTCGTACTACATCTGCGGCGAGATCAAGGAGCCGCAGTACTACACCGAGCTGTTCTACACCTTGCGCACGGCCAGCGAAACCGATCTGATCTACCTGCATCTGAACTCACCTGGCGGTGACTTCAACACGGGTTTGCAAATCATCAACAACATCGCAGCGTCGAGTGCACGGGTCGTCACGATCCTGGAAGCGCGGGCCTATTCCATGGCAGCGTTGATCTTCTTGAGTGGTGACGAACTGTTTGTGCATGACAACTGTCAGCTGATGTTCCATACCTATTCCGGCATCTTTGCGGGCAAGGGCAATGAGCAGCAGGCCGAGATCGCGGCAGTGGGTCGTTGGTTCGAGAAGGTGATGCGTCGCATCTGCACGCCCTTCCTGTCAGATGACGAGGTGGACCGCATCCTCAAGGGGGCCGACTACTGGATCGACTCCGACGAGATCAGCCGCCGTCTGTCGCGCAAAACGGCTGCGGCCAAGACGCGCAAACCGGTGGCCCGCAAGACCAAGGTGACGGTCAGCGCGAAGGGCTGACTCACATCAGCAGCAGCCAGTCTTCGAACAGGACGCCCTGGATACGCTGGGGCAGACCTTGCTGTGTCAGGTAGTCGTTGAGCGTGTATTGAATGTAGCCGCCCATCTCGGTCATGCTGTCCGGGCGTGAGAGGTCTGCGTAGCTGAGTTCCGTGGCCATGGTTTCAACCATGTTGCGAAATACCGGTGCATAGGGGCCCAGCACTTGCTGGTCCTTCGAGTCCTGCAGTTGCAGACCGAACTTGAACGCCAGCACGCTGCCATCCGACATCTTCGATTCGATCTTGTCGATGCTCAGGTAGATGGGCACGGGGCGGGCTTGCTCGCTCGGCGCCTGGCCGAACTTTTGCCATCCCCAGGAGGCCAAGGCCAGCATTGCGATGAGGGTGCCGCCGACGAGGATCAAGATCCACACACTGCGGTTG
>CAYOJR010000044.1:9133-10912 GCA_964404335.1 uncultured Aquabacterium sp. | reverse complement strand
GGGTCAGCCCAGCGGCGGGCCAACCAGGCGCTGTGGTGCAGGATGCGCAGCGTGCGCAGGGGCTCGATCAGGCGCAGTTCCCGCCAGTCGAATTCGGCCACGGTTTCGTAGCCGTCGAGGAGGGCGTCGAGCTGGCCTCGGCGGTCGGCCTCGTTGCCACTGAGCAGCATCCAGAAGTCCTGCACGGCCGGTGCCATGCAGGCGTCGTCAAGGTCCACAAAGTGCGGGCCCTCGGGGGTCCAGAGCACGTTGCCAGGGTGGCAGTCGCCATGCACACGGCGATAGCGCAGGTCGGGGATGCGGTCAAAGGCGGCTTGCGTGAGGTCGAGCGCCTGGTCGGCGGCGCTGAGCCAGCGCGGTGCCTGGTCCGGCGGGAGGATGTCGTGTGACACCAGCCAGTCACGGGCGCTGCGTCCGGTCTGTTCCACGTCCAGGCGCAAACGGTGGGCGAAGGGCTGTTGGGCGCCCACGGTGTGCAGGCGGGCCAGAAAACGCCCCAGCCAGCGCAGCACCTCGGGGTCTTCCAGCTCTGGGGGGCGTCCGCCACGGCGTGGGGTCACGGCCACGCGGTGACCCCGGAAGGCGCCCAGGGTCGGGGGCATACCCAGCAAATGTGCGCCAGGCGTTGCCGTGTCGATCAGGGTGAGCGGTGGCACAGCGGGCACTTCGGCATCGGCCAGTGCCTGGGTGAAGGTGTGCTCTTCCAGGATTTGCGCATCGCTCCAGCGACCGGGCCGGTAGAACTTGGCCACCACAAAACGGCCATCTTCCAGACCGACCTGGAAGACGCGGTTTTCGTAGGAGTTCAGTTGCAGCAGGCGCCCGTCGACCTCCTGCCCGAAGGCCTCCAGGGTGTCGAGGACGAGGTCGGGCGTGAGGTCGGCGTAAGGGGTGTCAGCGGCGTGCATGCCGCATCTTAGGCGAGGCGCCGTGTCAGTCGAGCTGAGAGGCTTTGTGCATGGCCGTGAGGATGGCCTTGTTCAGGTCTGGGAAGGTGAGCAGCAGTTTGTCGGCCACTTCCTTGATGTCGTAGATGATGCCGGCCTCGATGGCCTGTACGAGTTCGAAATAGGGCTCGTAAGGACCAGATTGGTCGGCCAGGGCCTGGTACACGCGCTCGGGGACCGGGATGGTTTTCAGCAACTCGCTGAAGGGCTGGCGGAACATGCGGTCGAGCAGCGAGAACACGCCGCAGATGAACAGCTCGTTGCGCATCTCCTCGTCGCCGCTGATACGGGCCAGCTCTTCCATGAGCATGCCGCGGCGCACGGCGGCGAACATCACCGGACGCATGTTCGGGTCTTTGCTGGCGGTGGCCAGCAGCAGCGCCAGCCAGCGCTTGAGGCGCTGGTAGCCCAGGATCATGATGGCGTGGCGGAAAGAGCTGATCTCGACCGACAGACCGAAGGCCGGCGAGTTGATGTAGCGCATCAGCTTGAAGGCCAGGGGCGGGTCGCGCTTGAGGGTGTCTTCGAGGTCGTCGATCTCTTCTTCACGGTGCAGCTGGTCTATCAGTTGCACGATGACCTGCAGGGCCGGCTGGTCTGCGGGTTTGCTGGATTGGTCGATGACGTTGTCGATGGGCCAGCCGAGCACGGCCACCGCTCCTTTGCGGAACGACAACTCCATCTCTTCGATGCTGGTGATGCCCGCCTGAACGTGGCTGATGCTGCGCACCGTGCCTTCAGGGGCGGTGCTGGGCATGTTGGGGTTGCCTTGTTGAATACGGCGGTCGTCGGTGTAGTCGATGAGCGAGTATTTGAAGCAGGGCAGCACTTC
>CAYOJR010000044.1:0-9033 GCA_964404335.1 uncultured Aquabacterium sp. | reverse complement strand
TTGTCTGGCGACAGTGGCATCACCGTCAGCCGGGTGGCGATGACGGTGCGGTTGCGGTCGATGACGGGGCTGTAGGCGAGGGCGGTCTGACCCAGGATGGGATGGTTCATAGGGGCAAGGCAGCGACGAAGATGTTTCAGCTAATGTACTGGAACAGGGACATCTTCTGAATCGATGCATAGCTCTGAAGTGCGGCTTCGTACCCGGTTTGCTTGTTTTGGAAGTCGGAAATGGCGCGCACCATGTCCAGGTCCTCGGCGTTGGACTTTTCGGTCTGGGCCGCCAGCTTGCCGTCAGCCAGACGCACCTCGATGCCGTCGATGCGGTTGAGCATTTCGCCGGCTTGCGAGCGTGCGGTCTGAAACTGACCCAGCACGCGGTCAAGGCGGGCCAGGCTGTCGGTGACGGCGGCGTCGATATCAATGCCGGCTTCCAGGTCAATGATGGCCTGGTCCATCGCCGTGAAGGCGCTGAACGTTTCGATGACACCACCACCCAGGTCGCGTGTGATGTTCATCCAGATGGCTTGACCGTCCATGGTCAGGTTGACCTCTTCGGTGGAGGCGGCCAGCACCTGACCGGGGGCCGCATTGAAGACAATGGTGCTCGGCGTCGTGGAGTTGTCTTCGACGAAGGGCATGGTGGTGGAGCCCTTGCCTCCGAACACGTAACCGCCACCGCCGTCGGGCAGGTTGGCCACCGACACCATCTGCTTGCGGATTTCTCGCAACCGGGCGGTCAGCGCCTCACGATCTTCTTGTGTGTAGGCGCCGTTGCCTGCTGCCACGATGGTTTCTCGGGCGGTCTGCATCAGATCGACCGCGTTGCCCAGGCCTGCTTCAGCCAGGGTCATGGCGTTGCGGCTGGCCTGAACGGCACGCAGGTCGGCATCCGCGCGTGCCATGGCGGCGAGGGCGCGCTCGGCCCGCGCTGCAGCGGTGGGGTCGTCGCCCGAGGAGTTGACGCGTTTGCCCGAGGTCAATTGTGTCTGCGACGCGCTCAGGTCTTGCTGGCGCTGCTGCAGGTTGATGACGGATTGATCGTAGCGGAATGCTGTGGAGAGTCGCATGTTCACGCTCCTTAACGGTTGATGCTCAGCAGCGTGTCAAACACGGTCTGGGCCACTTGCAGCACCTTGGCTGCGGCCTGGTAGCTTTGCTGGAATTGAATCAGGCGTGAGGCCTCTTCGTCGAGGTTCACACCGGTTTCACCGCTGAGCATTTGCTTGGAGTGGGTCTCCAGGGTGCTGGAGATCTCGGCGGCGGTGCGGCCGGTTTGCACCAGCACCCCGAGTTTGCCGATCATCTGCGAGTAGGCATCGGTGACCGTGGACAGATCCGGTGTCGCGGGGGGCGGTGGCGTGTCCAGGGCAATGATGGGTTGGTCGCGCAGCGTCAGCATGTTGCGGGCGTTGGTGTTGTCGCTGGGGCTGTAGGGCGGGGCCGATGCGGCAATGTCCGCTGGATTCGACAAGGTCGCGGCGATGGTGCTGATGCTGTAGGGGGCGCCGCCGAAAATGGGCAAACCGCTGACGCCGGGTGCGGTCTCACCCGCCATCTGCTGTGTATCCACGGCAGCAGCGAATTGCGTGACAAACGCTTCCAGGTTCTGCCGGGTGGCGGCGAGGTCCATGTCCTGAAACCGCAGCAGACCCTGAACGGCGCCGCCCAGGATCTGATTGCTGTCCAGAATGCGGTTGTTGGGGGCACTCGGGTTGCTGGGATTGGGCGTTTGCAACGCCACACGCGCCAGCGCGCTGTTGCTGGGGTCGCGTACGACCGACAGGGTCTGGGCCGCGTTGCCCAGGACCAGCAATTGCCCGCCCCCCATGAACACACTCAGGCTGCCGTCGTCGGCTTCCACGGTGTTGACCTGAACGAGCTGGTTCAGCTCGTTGAGCATCTTGTCGCGACGGTCGAGCATGTCGTTGGGCGGGTGACCGCTGCCCTTGAGGGCGGCAATGCTCTGGTTGATCTCGGCGATGCTGCTGGTGAGGCGGTTGACCTGCGCCACATTGATGGACAGGTCCTGGACCACCCCGGTTTGCAGTTGCGACATCTGCTGGTCAGCGGTGCGCACGCGGCTGACCCATTCCTGAGCCCGTGCCAGGGTCACTTGCCGCGCCGACATGTCGAGCGGCTGGTTGGATACGTCCACAAAGCTGTTCAGAAACTGTGTGGCGGCATAGCCCAGGCCGGACTCACCCAGGGGCAGGGTCTGTTCCAGCTGTTCGAGCTTGTTCAGGCGCGTGGCGTCAGAAGCGGAGGCAGCGGTGTTGAGGTTGGTTTCTTTGGCCAAGGCATCGTTGGACGCACGGGACACCGTGGTCAGGCGCACGCCGCGCCCGAAGAAGCCGGCACCGGTGTAGAGACCGTCTTCCGTGGCCAACTCCACACGCTGGCGTGAATAGCCCGGCGTGTTGACGTTGCTGATGTTGTGGGCGGTGGTGTCCAGCATGGCTCGGGCGGCGTTCATCGCCCCCGTTCCCAATGCAAAAATTCCGGATCCCATGCGTGTCTCCTCTCAGGCGTCAAGCCGAGCGCTGTTGCAGACGCAAGGCGGTGTTGATCACCTGGGTCAGCTTGTCGGCATAAGCCGGGTCGGTGGCGTAACCACCGCGTTGCAGACCTTGGGCGTATGCCCGCACAGAGTCAGCCTGAGCCACGGCCTGACTGTAGCGCGGGCTCTGGCTGAGCAGCCGGGCGTGGTCCTTGAAAGCTTCTTCGTACGAGTCATACGCACGGAATTTGGCCGTGACCTTGCGGGCCACGCCACCGATGTACTCGGTGGTGGTGACCTCGGCCACCTTGCCCTTCCAGCCGGACGTGGCCTTGATGCCGAACAGGTTGTGGCTGTTGCTGCCGTCGGCTGTGCGGATTTCGCGCTTGCCCCACCCTGACTCCAGGGCGGCCTGGCCCAGGATGTTGGCGGCCGGAATGCCGGTGGCACGTTCGGCGGCATCGGCGGCGGCCTGGTGCTTGCGCACGAAGCTCTCGGCCGGATTGAGCTTGCGCTTGCCCGGCAGGTCGGTGGCGCGGGTGGCCTCCAGCGTGGCGGCGGGCAGGCTGGCCTCCATGCGGCGGTCCAGCGGCAAACTGCCCACCACATGGCTGCCATCGGTGCGGCTCAGGCTCAGGGTCGGGCGCGCGGGCAGATCGTTGAGGGTGCCTGGCTGGGAGGGGCCGTCCTCCGTGGAGGTCACGCCCATCTGGCGTGCCAACTGGCGCTCGATGAGTGCGCTCAGGCCGCGTGGCAAACCGGTCATCTGGGTGGCCATCTGGGTGTCGAGCATGCTTTGGCCCATCTCGGTGCCAGAGTTGTCGAGCATGCCGCTGTTCATGGTGGTGGCGCGCATGCTTTTCATGAGCTCCTGCATGAACAGGCTCTCGAGTTGGCGCGCGGTTTCCTTGATCGTGCTCTGGCTCGCTGCGTTCTTGCCGGATGCGGCCTTGAGCCGGTCCAGCGAACGCAGGTCCATGGTCAGGCCGCTGTTCTGGCCTGAGAGGGTGGGGCTGCTCATCAGATCACCTCCAGTTCCGCGTTCAGGGCGCCCGCCACCTTCATGGCCTGCAAGATGGCCAGCAGGTCTTGAGGGTTGGCGCCCAGGGCGTTCAAGGCCTTGACGACGTCGGTGAGCTGCGTGCCTGCTGGCATCTGGATCAGGGCGCCGGGCTCCTGGTTGATCTGGATGCTGCTCTTTTGCGTGACCACGGTCTGGCCTTGCGACATCGGGTTGGGTTGGCTGATGATCGGGGTCGAGCTGATGGTGACAGACAGGTTGCCGTGCGCCACCGCGCAAGCGCCCACGGTCACGGCCTGGTTCAGCACCACGGAGCCGGTGCGTGCATTGATGACCACCTTGGCCGAAGGTGCGGCGCGGTCAATGGTGAGGTTTTCCAGATCGGCCATGAAAGCCACGCGCTCGCCTGGCTGCATCGGCAGGTTCACCGCCACACTGCGGCCGCTGATGGCTTCGGCGGTGCCGTTGCCTTTGACGCGGTTGATGGCGTTGGCCACTTCGCGGGCCGTGTTGAAGTCATCGGCGCGCAGGTCGTACTGGATCGTGCTGCCCTGCAGCCACGGCGTGGGCACGCTGCGCTCGACCGTGGCCCCTTCGGGGATGCGGCCAGCGCTCAGGTGATTGACCTGCACTTTAGAGCCACCGGCCGATGCGCCCGCACCGCCGACGACCACATTGCCCTGCGCCATCGCGTAGATCTGACCGTCAGCACCCTTGAGCGGGGTGGCGATCAGGGTGCCGCCGCGCAGCGATTTGGCATTGCCCATGGACGACACATTGATGTCGATGGCCTGACCAGGCTGTGCGAACGCAGGCAAGGTGGCTGTCACGAGGACGGCGGCCACGTTCTTGAGCTGCATGGCGGTGCCAGCGGGCATGTTGATGCCCATCTGCTGCAGCATGGCCTGCACGCTCTGCGTGGTGAAGGGGGTTTGGGTGGTTTGGTCACCCGTGCCATCCAGGCCCACCACCAGGCCGTAGCCCGTCAACTGGTTGGTGCGCACGCCCTGAACAGCGGCGATTTCCTTGAGTCGGACGGCCTGCGCTTCCAGCGGCCACCACAGGGCGGCCGAGGCGGCCAGACAGGCCAGGGCGATCAGCGGCTTGGTGAGGATGGAGGTGGGAGTCATGGGCCGAATCCTTTGAGGGGTCGGCTCCATTTTGGAGAACTTTAGAACGGGACAACGCTCAAAAAGAACCGCGCAAGCCAGCCTATTCCCATCGCTTCCTGGCGGGCGCCGCGTCCGGTTTGCTCCACGCGCACGTTGGCCACCTGGGCCGAGCTCACGCTGTTGCCCGGCTGGATGGTCATGGGGTCGACCTGGCCGGAGAAGCGCAGGATGTCCACGCTCTGGCCCACGCCGATCTGCTTTTCGCCGGCCACCAGCAGGTGACCATTGGGCAGCACTTCGGTGACGGTGGTCGTGATGGTGCCGTTGAAGGTGTTGCTGGCTTCGCTGGAGCCAGTGCCGTCAAAGGTGTTGTTGCTGCTGCCACCGACCGCCAGCTTGCCCAGCAGCGATGAGGTCTTGGGCACGAACGGCAAGGCCGAGACTGAGCCCGAGATCGAGCCGGACTTTTCAATGCTGCTGCTGCTTTCCTGCTTGGCCGTGATCGACTCGCGGATGACGATGGTGACGATGTCGCCCACCATGCGTGCGCGGTGTGTTTCGTACAGCGGTCGGTAGCCAGCGCCCTGGAAGATGGCGCCGTTCTGGGCCGGTGCGTAGGTCTGCGGCAGCGGGCGAGCCTCGACGGGCTCGGCGATGTCGACCTTGGGCGACGTCGCCATGCAGCCGGTGAGCAGGACCACGCCGGCCAGAGCGGCCGCGTGCGACAGTCTGGACAGCGTGCGCATCACAATTGCCCCAGCTTTTGCAGCATCTGATCGGAGGTCTGGATGGCCTTGGAGTTCAACTCGTAGGCGCGCTGGGTCTGGATCATGGTGACCAGCTCCTGCACGACGTTGACGTTGGACGACTCCAGGAAACCTTGCGACAGCGAGCCAAAAGTTTCGGTGTTGGGGCTGCCGGTTTGGGGTGTGCCCGATGCGGCAGTTTCGGCAAACAGGTTCTGTCCCTTGGGGTCCAGACCGGCCGGATTGATGAAGGTCGCCAGTTGCAACTGACCCAGTTGCTGGATCGCTGTGGAGCCGGGCTGGGTGACCGTCACCGTGCCATCGTTGCCAATGGTCAGGTTCTTGGCGTTGGCCGGCACCGTGATGCCCGGCTGCAGCACATAGCCGTTGTTGGTGACGATCTGGCCGTTCGCGTCCAGCTTGAACGAGCCATCACGGGTGTAGCCCGTGGTGCCGTCGGGCATGGTGATCTGAAAGAAGCCGTCGCCCTGGATCGCAATGTCCAGGCTGTTGGAGGTCTGCTGCAGCGTGCCTTGCGTGAACTCACGCGAGGTGGCCACCGTGCGCACGCCCAGGCCCACTTGCAGCCCGGTGGGCAGTTGCGTCTGTTCGGAGCTGTTGGCGCCGCTTTGCCGCAGGGTCTGGTACATCAGATCCTCGAACTGCGCGTGCGACTGCTTGTAGCCCGTGGTCGAGCTGTTGGCCAGGTTGTGCGAGATGTGGTCCAGCTGAACCTGCTGGGCATCCATGCCCGACTTGGAAATCCACAGTGAACGCATCATGGCCGTTCTCCTTTGAGGTCAATACGCAATGCCCGTTCAGTGTCCAGGCAATCAAGCACCGTTGCTCAGCAATTGAGCGGCAGCTTTCTCGTCCTGTTCTGCGGTTTGCATCATCTTCATCTGGGTTTCAAACTGGCGGGCTGCCGTGATCATCGACACCATGGTCTCGATCGGGTTCACGTTAGAGCCCTCCAGCGCACCCTCTTGCAACTGTGCGGTGGCATCGGCCGGCAGGTCGCCATCGGGCGAGCGGAACAGGCCGTCATCGCCGCGCACCAGCTTGGTCTCGGGCGTCACCAGCTTCAGGCGACCCACCGGTGTGGTGATGCCGCCTTGCTGGCGCACGCTCACCGTGCCATCGGGGGCGATGCTGGGGATGGCGCCGTCCGGAACCGTGATGGGGCCACCATCGCCCATCACCGGCAAGCCGCCCTGGGTGACCAGGTTGCCCTGCGAGTCGACCGCCAGCGCTCCAGCACGCGTGTAAGCCTCGGTGCCGTCGAGCGCCTGCACCGTCAGCATGGACTGGCCACGCATGGCCACGTCCAGCGCCCGGCCGGTGAAGTTGATCGGGCCTGCACTGTCGTCGTAGCCCACCGTGGTGTCGAGCGCGTACACGCGGGTGCTGGCGCCGTCGCCGCGCACGGGCACGGCACGCACCGCCTGCAACTCGGCGCGAAAGCCGGTGGTGCTCACGTTGGCCAGATTGTGCGAGAGCACTTCCTGGCGCTGCATGTTCATCTTGGCGCCAGCCATGCTGAGGTAGATCATGCGGTCCATGATGGGCTCCTAAAGGCAGTGCAGATCAGCGCAGGTTGACCAGGGTCTGCAGGACCTGGTCTTCGGTCTTGATCGTCTGCGCGTTGGCCTGGTAGGCACGCTGGGCCACGATCATGTTGACCAGCTCGCCGGTCAGGTCCACGTTCGACTCTTCCAGGGCGCCACCTTGCAGCAGACCGAAGCGGCCGCTGCCGGGCCTGTCGATCAGAGGTGAACCCGAGGCCGAGGTGTCCTTCCACTCGTTGCCGCCCACTGGTTGCAGGCCTTGCGAGTTGGTGAAGCGGGCCAGGCCGAGCTGACCGCCCACCTCGGTCACACCGTTGGTGTAGCGCACCAGCACCGCACCGTTCGAGTCGATCTGGAAGCTGGAGAAATCACCCTTGGGGTAGCCGCTCTGGGTCAGCTCGTTGATGGTGGAGCTGCCGGCGAATTGCGTGATGCCGCTGAAGTCCACCAAGACCCCGGAGATGTCCGAGCGCGTGCCGGCACCAGGGATCAGGGGCAAGCCGACCGAGGCCATCCCGACGCCCGTGAGGGTGGTGCCGCTGCTGTCAACGATGCTGGTGGGCAGGCTGGTGGCCGCGTCAAAGTTCACGACGAACGATGGGCTCCCGCTGTTGAGGTAAGCGCCGTCCACGGCCGTGAACACTTCCCACTGGTCAATGTCGCTCTTGCGGAAGTAATACTCCAGCGGTACCGACTCGCCTGAGCCGTCGTACAGCGTCTGGGTGGTCGCGAACGAGTAGGTGCCGGTGGTTGGGGGATAGACGCTGGCGTCGAACGTGGTGTCCACGGCATCGGCCGCATTGAGGTTCAGGTCGGCCGTGATGCGGGTGGTGACCTGAGCCGAGCCCCCTGTCAGGTTCAGCTGGATGGGCTGGCTGTCCTGGCTCAGCACCTTGTGGCCTTCGTTGTTGACGATGTAGCCATAGCTGTCCACCTTGAACTGGCCGTTGCGTGTGTACAGACGCTCGCCTGCGGCCTGCAACTCTTCGGTGCCGCTGACGGGGTCCCAGCGTTGCACCATGAAGAAGCCGTCACCGTTGATGGCGATGTCCAGCGGGTTGGAGGTGGTGGTCAGGTTGCCCTGCGTGAACTGCTGCGCCACGGAGGCAATGCGCACACCGATACCGATCTTGTTGACTCCGCTGCCCCCCAGGGACGCGGCGTACATGTCGGCGAATTCGGCCCGAGAGGACTTGGCACCGTAGGTGTTCGCATTGGCGACGTTGTTGCCGATCACCTCCAGGCTTTTGCTGGAGCTGTTCAGACCGGAAAGACCTTGTTGGAAGCCCATGATGATGTCCTTTCAGGATCAGGAAACAGCCTTGACCTGGCTGTAAGCGGTGCTGTTGCCGTTGCTCAGTTCCAGCGTCAACGTGCCATTGGTGGTGTTGACAGCCTGAACCAGGGCCGACGAGAGGGGGGTGGCCGTCACGGCGGTGTTGCCACTGAGGGCTGTCACCTTGAAGCGCATGCCGTTGGTGGACATGCCGTCGGGTGGCGTCCATTCAAAGCCCTGGCGTCCAGCGCTCTTGTTGGTTTGCGTGACGGTGTCCACCACCGCCCCGGAGGCATTGAGGATTTCGACCTGCACCTTGCCCGCGTTGGCCGCCAGCTCGTAGCCGCCGCCGGCCTTGCCCGTGTCGGCGTTGAAGGCCAGTTCATTGCCCTCCATCAGCACGGCGCGCCCTACCAGGCTGGCGCCTTGCAGCATCTGCATCTGTGCCAGGCTGCTGCCCAGGCCAGCCACCGTGTTGTTGAGCTTGTCGATGCCCGTCACCGTGTTGATCTGCGCCATCTGGCTCGTCACCTGGGCGTTGTCCATCGGGTTGAGAGGGTCCTGGTTCTGCATCTGCGTCACCAGCAGCTTCAGGAACCGGTCAGAGGCCTCATTGGCGGCAGCCGTGGCACTTTGCTTGGTGCTGGGGCTGGCGGCGCCGGTGGCGCCTGTAATGGCGGAAGTGCTCATGGGTAATCCTTGCTGATCGGTTCAGACGGGGTGGCCCGCATCAGTTGCTCTGGCCCATTTGCAGGGTCTTCATCAACAGCGACTTGGTCGTGTTCATGACCTCGATGTTGTTCTGGTACGA
>CAYOJR010000043.1:10692-14958 GCA_964404335.1 uncultured Aquabacterium sp. | reverse complement strand
CCGCTGCTGGGCCTCAACCACAACGCCCGCTTCCTGCGGGACCTGGTGGACCACCCGCGTTTCCGTGCGGGCACCATGACCACCACACTGATCGACCAGTGGCAAGCCGATGGCGAGCCCCTGCTGCAGCGCCCCGTGGCGCCAGACGCCATCTGGCTGCTGGCGGCCGCCCTGCACGCCGTGCACCGCGAAGGCCACGCCACCGGCCTGCGGGCTGCCAGCGTGCTGGCCTATGACGTCCCGCTGGCCTGCGGCACCGACCAGCGCGCCCTGCGCGTGCAGCACGGCACCGGCCACACCTACCTGGTCCACCCGACACCCACGGCGCCCGCCACGCCGCTGCGCCTGCTCTCGCACGACACCGCCACCGGCTGGTGCCGCTATGAACTTGACGGCGTGCAAAAGCGCGTCCGCGCCGTGTGGGTCGGGGACGAACTGCACCTCGTGGTCGACGCCGCCACCCACGTGTTCACCGAGGTTTCGGCCTGGCCCAACCAGGGCAGTGCTCAGGACCCCAGTCGCGGGCTCTCACCCGTGGCCGGCACGGTGGCCCAGGTGCTGGTCAAGCCTGGTGACAGCGTCACCGAAGGCCAGCCGCTGCTGAGCATCGAGGCCATGAAGATGGAAATGTGGCTCTCCGCGCAAGCCCCGGGCGTCGTCAAGGCCGTGCATGCGGTCCCGGGCGAACAGGTGCAGGCCAAGGCCCTGCTGATCGACATCGAACTCACCAAGGATCAATGATGGACAAGGCCATTCTCACCTGCGCGCTCACCGGCGTGCTGACCGACCCCAAGCAGCACCCGGTGCCCGTCACGGCCCAGGAAATGGCCGCCGCCGCGCGCGAGGCCTACAACGCCGGCGCGTCCATCATGCACGTGCACCTGCGCCAGCAGACGCCCGGCATGGGCCGCTTTCCCAGCTGGGACCCGGCCGTCGCCGCCGAGATCGACACCGCCATCCGCGAGGCCTGCCCGGACGTCATCATCAACCTGACCACCGGCGTGGTCGGCACCGACATCTCCGGCCCGGTCGCCTGCATCCGCGCCGTGCGCCCCGAGATCGCCGCCTGCAACGCCGGCAGCCTCAACTACCTCAAGATCAAGGACAACGGCGAGTGGGCCTGGCCCCCGATGCTGTTCGACAACCAGGTCGACAAGGTCAAGGCCATGCTCGACGTGATGAACGAGACCGGCACCCGCGCCGAGTTCGAATGTTTTGACGTGGGCATCGTGCGCTCGGTGGGCATGTACAAGAAGGCCGGCATGACCGACCACCTCGAGTACAACTTCGTGATGGGTGTGGCCTCGGGCATGCCGGTGGACGCCGACCTGCTCCGGTTGCTGGTCAAGTACCGCGAGCCGGGCACCATCTGGCAGACCACCCTGATCGGCCGCGAAGAGATCTGGGCCGTGCACCAGGCCACCGCCGACCTCGGCGGCATGCTGCGCACCGGCGTGGAGGACACCTTCTACCTGCCCGGCGGTGCCCGCACCACCGGCAACGGCCAGCTGATCGAAGCCCTGGCGCAGTGCGCCCGCAATGCCGGTCGCGCCATCGCCAGCCCGGCCGAGGCCCGCGCCTTGCTCGGGCTCCAGCCGCGCAGCGCCCATGGCGCGTTGGCGCCCCTCAATGCGACCTGAGGACATACCCCAGAACGGGGGTTAACCCGTCCACGGCCTCCTTAGAACTGGCATGATCAACGGACACGCTGTCGCCGTCCGTTTCATGGTGTCCACCTCCCTTCACCCCCCCACTTCGAGCAAGGCTTCCGGGCCTGGGGCTTCGTCGTCGGTGTCGGGTTGGCACGGCACGCCGCAACAAGGCCTCCAGCGCCTACAGATCACGGTGCTGCCCTACTGCATCGGGCTCGCTTCGGCCTACATTGGCGCCATGCTTCACGCGGTTCCGATGTGGGCAGCTCACGCACTGTGCCTGTGGTGTGGCATCGGCATGCTGGTGTTCTGGCTCCTGCTGCGCAGCGACCTCACCGAACACTGGCAAGACCCTGCCCTGATCTTTCCTCAGGTGCTGTTCGGCTGTGGCGCCGTGGTGCTGGCCTACACCCTCATCGACGCCTCACGAGGCCTGGCCCTGCTGTGGCTGTGCCTGCTGATGCTGTTCGACATCCACCGGCTTGACACACGGCAACTCGTGCTCGCCACCGTGGGCTCGCTCGCGCTGATGCTGTGCGCGACCTTCTTCCACGACCGCTTGCACGACACCCGCATCGATCTGGTGTCTGAATGGATCAGCCTGGGCACCGGGGCCATCGTGATGCCGGTGATGCGCCAGGTATCACTCAGAAGCTACAAGATACGCCACCAGTTGCTGACGCAGCGCGCAGCCCTCGCACGCACCGTCGCCGATCTCGAGCGCGCCTCGATCCACGACGCCCTGACCGGTCTGTTCAACCGCCACCACATGCAGAACCTCCTCGACGAGGAAGTGCGTCGCCTGCGCCGCACCGAGCAGGCCTTCTGCCTGGCCATCATCGACCTGGATCACTTCAAGCAGATCAACGATCGCTACGGCCACGCCGTGGGCGACGCCGTGCTGCAGGCCTTTGCCCAAGTGGCGTCAGACGCCCTGCCCGCCACCGACCGGCTGGCACGCTGGGGAGGAGAAGAGTTCCTGCTGCTGATGCCGGAGACCGGCCTGCCCACGGCGCTGCAACGCCTGGACGCCTTGCAGCAGCAGATTCGCCAGCATGACTGGTCCGGCATCGCCGCAGGGCTGAACGTCAGCTTTTCTGCCGGTCTGTGCGAGCCGGGCGGCCGTGTTCCCCTGCACCGCGATCTGGAACGGGCCGACCGTGCCCTCTACAAAGCCAAAGCCCGGGGCCGCGCCCACACGGTGCTGGCAGACCGCACATGAGCGCCACCACCGTGTCCTGGTCCGACCGGCTGCTGGGCACCGAGCCCCGCCAGCGTGACCGCGCCCTCATGAGCCTGCTCGGCGCCATGGTGTACCTGGTGTGGTTTCTCGTGCTGATCACCTTCGCCATCCCGCATGGGCGCATCAGTCCCGGCCTGGGCCTCGTCTTCGTGGTCCTCATGATGCCGGGCCTGCTGCTGTTCTACCCCCTGGTGCGCAGTGGTTGGACGCTGCGCTTTGCCGACCCCAGCCTGATGTCGGTGCAGATTCTCTGGGGTTGCCTGGTGGCGGTGGTGGCCTACGCCACCGTGCCTACCGGCCGTGCCGCACTGCTGCAGACCATGGGCCTGGGTCTGGTGTTTGGCTTCATGAGCCTCAGGCCTGAAGCGGCCCTGCGCACCGGCATGATCCTCATCGGCATGCTGGTGGCCATGCTGGCCGTCGGTTTCGTGGTCCCCCTGCCGGCGTTTCGTCCCGAGACACAGGCCGTCAAGCTCGCTTCGGCGGCCTTCATCATGGGCCTGATCACGATGCAATCACGCAAGTTTGCGCGCCTGCGCGAACGCGTCCTCACCGAGCGACGTGAACTGGCCCAGGCGCAGCAGGCCCTCGAACGCGTGACACGGCACGATGCCCTCACCGGTTTGCTCAGTCGGCTCTACGGTCAGGAGCGCCTGGACCAGGAGCACCAACGCGCCCAGTTGAGCGGCCGCACCTTCGGCGTGGTCCTCATCGACCTCGATCACTTCAAGCAGATCAACGACGAACACGGCCACCAGGTGGGGGACGAGGTGCTGGTGGCCTTCGCCCAGGCGGCACGCGAGGTGCTGCGCGAGACCGATCTGATTGCCCGCTGGGGCGGTGAAGAGTTCCTCATCATCCTGCCCGACACCCACGAAGCCAGTGAGGCACAGCAGGCTCTGGAGCGCCTGCAAAGCCGCCTGACTCACACCGTCGTTTCCGAGACGGTGCCCGAGTTGCGTCTGAGCTTCTCGGCAGGCTATGCGCTGTGGGCGGCCCCCGAGGGCGTGGACATGCTGCTGCAGCGCGCCGATCGCGCGCTCTACACCGCCAAACACAACGGACGGCGACAATCGGTAAAAGCGCACTGATCACCTCACCACGCAACCGCATGCGTGGTGGATTCACTACCTTGGGCACCCAGAAATGTGAATAACATGACACGTTCAGGGCGTGGTGTGTTCGCCCCCTGCTGTCCAAGGCTTCCGTGATCTCCGCTTCGCCCCAAACTGTCGTCCCTGCCGATCTGACCGCCCCACGCATGACGTGGCTGCTTGGTCATCAGCCGGCCGTGCGTGCGGCGGTTCTGGATGTCCTGTCAGCCATCGTCACCTATGTGGTGGCGTCCTTCCTGCTGGGCATCGGCAGTGC
>CAYOJR010000043.1:0-10592 GCA_964404335.1 uncultured Aquabacterium sp. | reverse complement strand
GCCGACCGGGCCTTGTACCGAGCCAAGCAGCTCGGACGCGATCGCAGCATCCTGGCCGAACCCACCGCCCGTCACGCGGCACACGAACCTGCCACGGCCCCCACCGCATCGTCGGCCTCGGCCAGTACCTCGCCCGTCGCATTCAACCCCCTCGCGGACGATCCTGCCCGCCCCTTCGACGCGGCCGATACGGAAGCCCCCATCCGCACCGAATGGCTGCACCGCTTGAGCACCCTCGTGATGGGTCACGCACTGGACATGCGCGACCGCATCCGCTTGATGCTGGCGGCAATGCTGGGCTTCGGTTTCTGGATCATCACCCTGCACTTCTACGCGATTCCTCAGGGTCTGATCGCGGCCAGCCTGGGCTACTGGGTGATCGGCTACATGCTGGTCACCACCCTGGGCTGCTTTGCCCTGATCCGCAGCGGCATCACCCGCACCTGGCGTGACCCCCAGATTGCCCAGGCGCAACTCATCAATGCCTGCCTGATCGGCGCCGTGTGCTATCTGCAAGCCCCGGCCCTGAGATCCGTGCTGTTGCAATCCATGTGCGTGGTGCTCATTTTCGGCATGGTCAGCCTGCGCCCGTCGCAAATCCGCGTGGTGGGGCTTTCTGCCATCGGGCTGATGCTGACGGTCCTGCTGTGGCAGTGGGCCCACCCTCCAGCGCGCCTCGACCTCACCAGCGAAGCCCTCAAGATTGCCCTGGCCTGCTTCGTGTTCCTGCAGATTTCGGTGTTCTCCTACAACGCGGCCCGCCTGCGCTCCCTCATGTTCCGCGAAAGCACCGTGCTGACGCAGGCGGTCGAGAAAGTGCAGGACCTGCTGGTCCACGACAGCCTCACCGGCCTGTTCAACCGCACCCACCTGATGAGCTTGCTGATGCGTGAACATCAGCGCGCCACCTGCTCCCAACGCCCATTCTGCGTCGCCATGATCGACCTGGATCACTTCAAGCACATCAACGACACCCACGGCCACCAGGTGGGTGATGCCGTGCTCGTCGCCTTCGCTCAACTGGCCCGCAGCGTGTTGCGCGACATCGACGTGATGGGGCGCTGGGGCGGAGAGGAGTTCCTCATCATCCTGCCGGATACCGATCAGCCCACCCAGGCTCAGCAAGCCCTGGAGCGGCTGCAAACCCGCTTGAGCGACACCGCGGTATGCGAGTCCATCCCGACGCTGCGGGTCAGCTTCTCAGCGGGCTATGCACTGTGGCGCCCGCCCGAAGACGTGGAAGGCTTGCTGCAACGCGCAGACCGGGCCCTGTATGCAGCCAAGCACGCCGGCCGCAAGTGCTGCGTGCAGGCTGACTGAGCGCGGTTGATGATTGCCTTGGCCGCAGCCGCCGAAGGCATGAAAAAGGCCGGTCTGCGACCGGCCCTGTATCTGTGACACCTGGCAGAAGGCGTGACGCTGCACGCCACCCCGCCAGGTTCGGTCCTCTTACTCGACCGCCTTGACCATGTCTTCGACCACCTTCTTGGCGTCGCCAAACACCATCATGGTCTTGTCCATGTAGAACAGCTCGTTGTCCAGACCGGCATAGCCCGAGGCCATGGAGCGCTTGTTCACGATCACGGTCTTGGCCTTGTAGGCTTCGAGGATCGGCATGCCGTAGATCGGGCTGCCCTTGACATGGGCCGCCGGGTTCACCACGTCGTTGGCGCCCAGGATGATCGCCACGTCGGCCTGACCGAACTCGCCGTTGATGTCTTCCATTTCGAAGACCTGATCGTAGGGCACTTCGGCTTCGGCCAGCAGCACGTTCATGTGACCGGGCATGCGACCGGCCACCGGGTGGATCGCGTACTTGACCGTGATGCCCTTTTCCGTGAGCTTGGCGGCCAGTTCCTTGACGGCGTGCTGCGCACGCGCCACGGCCAGACCGTAACCGGGCACGATGACCACGGTTTCGGCATTGCCCAGCACGAAGGCGGCGTCGTCGGCCGAACCGCTCTTGACCGGACGTTGCGGCTGCGCGGCCCCACCGGCACCGGCGGCCGCGGCGTCACCGCCAAAGCCACCGAGGATCACGTTGAAGAACGAGCGGTTCATCGCCTTGCACATGATGTACGAGAGGATGGCACCGGACGAACCCACCAACGAACCGGCAATGATCAGCATGGAGTTGTTCAGCGAGAAGCCGATGCCGGCTGCGGCCCAGCCCGAGTAGCTGTTGAGCATCGAGACCACGACGGGCATGTCGGCGCCGCCAATGGGGATGATGATCAGCACGCCCAGGATGAAGCTCAGCGCCACCAGGGCGATGAACACGTCCATGCGCTGCGTGGCCATGAAGACCCCGATCAGCGCGATGGCCAGCAGACCCAGCACCAGGTTCAGCATGTGCTGACCCTTGAAGCTCACCGGCGCTCCCTGGAACAGGCGGAACTTGTACTTGCCGCTCAGCTTGCCAAAGGCAATGACCGAACCCGAGAAGGTGATGGCACCGATGGCCGCACCCAACGCCAGCTCCAGCAGGTTGCCCACCGGGATGGGCGCCAGGGAGCCGTCCACCGGCTTGGCCACGATCTGGAAGGCATAGGGCTCGGCCACCACGGCGATGGCGATGAACACCGCCGCCAGACCGATCATGCTGTGCATGAAGGCGACCAGCTCGGGCATCTTCGTCATCTCGACGCGTTTGGCCATGATGGCGCCGGCACCGCCGCCCACCACCAAGGCACCCAGCACCCAGGCCAGACCATCTCCAAAGTTGACGCCCAGCGTGGTCGCCTGACCATGGATCAGACCCACCGTGGTGAGCACGGCAATCGTCATGCCGACCATGCCGAACAGGTTGCCCCGGATCGACGTGGTGGGGTGGCTCAAACCCTTGAGCGCCTGGATGAAACACACCGAGGCGATCAGGTACAGCAATGCAATCAGGTTCATGCTCATTTACTTGGCTCCTGCCTTCTTGTCCTTTTTCTTGAACATTTCCAGCATGCGGCGCGTGACCAGGAAACCGCCAAACACGTTGACGGCCGCCAGGGCCACAGCCAGCACGCCCATGGACTTGCCCAAGGGGGTCTCGGTCAAGGCGGCCGCCAGCATGGCGCCCACGATGACGATGGCCGACACCGCGTTGGTCACGGCCATCAAGGGGGTGTGCAAAGCAGGGGTCACCGTCCACACCACGTGATAGCCCACATAAATGGCCAGCACGAAGATGCTGAGGTTGATGACGACGTTGGAAACTTCCATCTCGGCCTCCGGGGTTGAGGGGGTCAGGTGAACTTGCGGATTTCTTTGATGCCGTTGCGCTCGTCGAGCAGCACGACCTTGGGCTTGTAACTGGCCACTTCTTCTTCGTTCATCGGCGCATAGGTGCAGATGATGAGGAGATCGCCCACATGCGCACGTCGGGCTGCTGCGCCATTGAGTGAAATGGTGCCGGAGCCGCGAGGCGCTTTGATGATGTAGGTGGCAAAGCGCTCGCCGTTGTTGACGTTGTAGAGTTCGATGTACTCGAACTCTTTCATGTCGGCCGCGTCCATCAGGTCTTCGTCGATGCCACAGGACCCTTCATAGTCCAGGATGGCTTCGGTGACGGTGGCGCGGTGCAGCTTGGCACGCAGCATGTTGCGTTGCATGGTGTTACTCCTCAGGGCACAAAAGCCGCGCGCTCAGGCACGCAGCAACTGGCCATCACGACACATCAGGCAGGCCTTGACAATGTCGTCTTCCAGATCGACATGGAACTGGCCTTCCTTGTTGATGACCAGTTTCAAGAAGTCGATCACGTTGCGGGCATACAGCGCGGAGGCGTCAGCGGCCACCAGCGCCGGCAGATTCGTTTCACCGACCAGGGTCACACCGTGCTTGACGACGGTCTGGCCCGCTTCGGTCAGGGGGCAGTTACCGCCTTGGGCCGCAGCCAGGTCCACGATGACCGAACCCGGCTTCATGGCCTTGACCATGTCTTCCGTGACGAGCACCGGTGCGGCACGGCCCGGGATCAGGGCGGTGGTGATGACGATGTCGGCCTGGGCCACGCGCTTGGCGACCTCGGCCTTCTGGCGGTCCAGCCAGGATTGCGGCATCGGACGGGCGTAACCGCCCACGCCTTCGGCCGCTTCCTTTTCTTCGGCCGTTTCATACGGCACGTCGATGAACTTGGCGCCCAGCGACTCGACCTGCTCCTTCACCGAAGGACGCACGTCGGAGGCTTCGATGACCGCGCCCAGGCGCTTGGCCGTGGCAATGGCCTGCAAACCAGCCACGCCCACACCCAGGATCACAACGCGGGCGGCCTTGACGGTGCCGGCCGCGGTCATCAGCATCGGGAAGATGCGCTGGTACTTGTCGGCGGCGATCATGACGGCCTTGTAGCCTGCCAGGTTGGCCTGCGAGGACAGCACGTCCATGCTCTGCGCACGGGTGGTGCGGGGGGCAGCTTCCAGCGCGAAAGCGGTCAGCTTGCTGTCGGTCAGTGCCTGCAGCCCATCCTTGTCGAAGGGGTTGAGCATGCCCACCAGCACGGCGCCCGACTTCATCAGGGCACGCTCGTCGGCGTTGGGCGAGCGCACCTTCAGCACCATCTCGGCGCCGAAGGCGCCGGCCGCATCGGTGATCTCGGCACCGGCGGCCACATAGGCTTCGTCGGTGACGCTGGCGGCCACGCCGGCTCCGGACTGCACGCGAAGCGTGTGGCCCTGGGCCTTGAGCTTCTTGACGGTCTCCGGGGTCACGGCCACGCGGCTTTCGCCAGCGGTGGTCTCCATGGGTATGCCAATGAGCATACGGATCTCCTAGTGGGACAGATGAGGAACAAATGACAAGGCGACGGCTCACCAGAGCCGTCGACGCAAGACATGCAGAACCCGGCAGCATACACAATCTTGTCGCCAAGATCGGGTTTCTGCGGAGGTCACGCACGCACCAACCGGGTGCATCGGGCGGATTTCACGCGATTTTACTAGGGTTAACCCTATGCTGGCGTCAATCGACACCACGCATCACGTGTGCCGGAACGCCTGAATGGCCTCGACCAGGCGACCGGTGCGCTGGTGCAGTTGCGCGGCCGCATTGGCCGACTCCTCGACGAGGGCAGCGTTTTGCTGCGTCATCTGATCGAGCTGCGTCACGGCCTGGTTCATCTGGCCGATGCCCGCCGACTGGTCATTGGAGGCCGAGTGGATCTCGCCCACCAGCATGTTGACCTGCTGCACCTGGGTCACGAGCTGGGCCATGGTCCTGCCGGCGCCTTCTGTGAGGCTGGCTCCCGCCTCGATACGGCTCACACTGTCCTGGATCAGGGCTTTGATTTCACGAGCCGCCCCGGCACTGCGCTGGGCCAGGGCCCGCACCTCACCGGCAACCACCGCAAAGCCGCGACCTTGCTCGCCGGCACGGGCGGCTTCCACCGCCGCGTTGAGCGCCAGGATGTTGGTCTGAAAGGCAATCGAGTCGATGACGCCGATGATGTCGGCGATCTTGCTGGAGCTGCGCGAGATGTCGCCCATCGTGACCACGACCTGGGAGACGACCTTGCCCCCTGATTCGGCCAGGGCACTGACCCCTCCGGTGCGCTCGGCCGCCTGGCGGGCCGAGTCGGCATTGTTCTGCACCGTCGCGCTGAGTTCGTCCATGGCGGCGGCAGTCTGCTCCAGACTTGCGGCGGCCTCTTCGGTGCGGCTGCTCAGATTGTGGTTGCCCTCGGCGATCTCGCTGGCAGCGTGTTGCAGGCCTTGCACCTGCACGTTCACGTCATCCACCAGCGAGCGCAGGTTCAATCCGGCCTGGTTCACGGCCCGCAATAGCATGGCGAGCTCGTCCGCCCGGTCAGGGCGGCGGTTCTTGCCAGGCTGCCCCGCCGCCACCGCCAAGGCTTGCTCCAGGACGACACGGATGGGGCGAGCAATCTGGTATTCCAGCCACGCGCTTGAAAGCATGGCCGAGGCCACGGTGGCAGCCACCATGGCCGCGCACGCTGCTGGCGCATCCACCACGTAGAGCGCGCAGGCGATGGCGGGCAGCGCAGTGAGCGCGCAGGCCACGCGGATGCGCCAGTTGACCGTCAGCACCTGGGGCAGTGAGCGCCAGGCCTGCCAGCCACTGCGCACGATCAGGCCTCGGTGAAAGCGCCAACCCTGCATCTCACCCCGACGGAAGCGCGCATACAGGATTTCGGTGGCGGCCACCTCGTCACGCGGCGGCTTGGTGCGCACCGACATGTAGCCCACCACCTTGTCGCCTTCTCGCACCGGGGTGGCATTGGCGCGCACCCAGTAGAAGTCACCGTTCTTGCGACGGTTTTTCACCAGTGCCGACCACGACAGGCCGGCCTTCAAGGTGGCCCACATGTCGGCAAAGGCCTCGGGCGGCATGTCCGGGTGGCGCACGATGTTGTGAAAGGACCCCAACAACTCGTCCGGATCGAACCCGCTGACCTCGATGAACGCCGCGTTGGCGTAGGTCAGACGACTTTCCAGGTCGGTGGTGGACATGAGGGTGACGCCGTCGGGCAGCACGTACTCGGTTTGGGTGACGGGCAGATTGGTTCTCATACAGCTGAAGGTCGCTCGTTCGGACTGGAAGAAAGGTGCGTGGGCAGGGGCAGGGCCAGCAGTTGCAGCACATCCTTCGCCGGCATGGGCCGCCCCAGGTGATAGCCCTGCATCAGGTCACAGCGGTGGTTGGCCAGGAAGTGGCGTTGCGCTTCGGTCTCGACACCTTCGGCCACCACCTCCAGACCCAGGGAGTGCGCCATCTGGATGGCTGCCTTGCAGATGGCCTGGTCATCGGGGTTGTGCTCCATGTCCTTGACGAAGGAGCGGTCCAGCTTGATGCGCTGGATGGGCAGGAGCTTGAGGTAGGCCAGCGAGGAATAGCCGGTGCCGAAGTCATCGACCGCCAGAGAGACCTCGAGCTCGCGCAACTGCTTCATCAGCTCGATGCTGGCGCCGGGGTCGTGCATGGCCACGGCTTCGGTCAGCTCCAGTTCCAGCGCCCCCGCAGGCATGTCAAAGCGCTCGGTGAGCTGGCCGATGCGCGCCAGCAGGTTGCGGTCACGCAATTGGATCGCCGAGAGGTTGACGGCCACGCGGATGTCGGCGCCGTACTGCACCCGCCATTGCTGCCAGTGTCGGCAGGCCTCTTCAAGCACCCAGTCTCCGATGGGCTGGATCAGGCCGGACTCCTCGGCCACCGGGATGAACTGATCGGGGGGGATCCAGCGGCCCTCGGCGGTGCGCCAGCGCAGCAGGGCTTCGAAACCGATCAGGCGGGTCCCATCGGCTTGGAACTGTGGCTGAAAATGCAAGCTCAGCTCGCCGCGCACCAGGGCCAGACGCAACTGACTTTCGAGTTCGAAACGCTCGCTCAGGCGGGCGTTGAGCTCCTCACTGAAGAAGCAGTGCGTGTTGCGCCCCCGGGCCTTGGCCTGGTACATCGCCGCATCGGCGTGTCGCATCAGCTCGGAGGCCGTGGCGCCATCCTTGGGAAAAACGCTGATGCCCAGGCTGGCCGTGACATGCAGCTCACGTCCCTGGATCAGCATGGGCGCAGCGAGGCGCCCCAGCAGCTTGGAGGCGATGCGCGCGACGGTACCAGACGAGTCAATGCCTCCGAGCATCACCACGAATTCGTCCCCCCCGAGGCGTCCGACCACGTCGCTGCTGCGCACGGCGTCGCGCAGACGCTGGGCACAGGTCTGGAGCAATTCGTCCCCCACGTGGTGCCCCAGCGAGTCGTTGATGGTCTTGAAACGATCCAGGTCCACAAACAACAGCGCCAGCTGCTGACTGGCCTCGCGGGCCATCGCCAGGCGCTGGAGCAGCACCTCCTGCAGCTGCTCGCGGTTGGCCAGCCCGGTCAGGGTGTCATGCCAGGCGAGGTACTGGATGCGATCGTGCGCCTCTTTGGTGGCCGAGATGTCAAACACCAACCCACACAGACGGCTGGGCAGTGCACCCTCGGCCGGCAGGTAGTAGCCACGCTCGCGGATCCAGCGTGTCCCCCCATCCCCGGTGAGCAGGCGGTACTCGACTTCGTAGGGACGCTGCTCGGAGACCAAGGCCCAGTAGGCGTCGTCCAGGGCCGCCCGGTCGTCGGCATGCAGCAGGCTGACATGCCCTCGGAAGGTGCGGGGCAGGAAGACTTCGGGCAAGCCGATGACCTGTTCGGCGCCCGGCGTCCAGAACATCTCGTCGGTGTCGAAGTTGCACTCGAAGCTGGCCATGCGCGCCAAACGCTGCGCCTCGGCGAGGCGGCGCTCGCTGGCGACCAGGGCCTCGCGCGACAGGCGGCGCTCCGTGACGTCGGTCTGGATGGAGACGAAATGGGTCAGCACCCCGAGCTCGTTGCGCATCGGGCGAATCTGCAGGCTCACCCAGTAAGGTTCGCCGTCCTTGCGGTAGTTGACGACCTCGACCCCGTCAATGCTTTCCTCGTGGTCCAGCGCGTGCGAAATCTGCTGCACGCTCACCATGTCGGTCATGGGCCCATGCAGCAGGCGGCCGGGTTTGAGTCCGCGCACCTCGTCGAGTGTCCACCCGGTCACCCGCGTGTACGCCGGATTGACATACTCGATGCGACGCTGCGCGTCGGTGATCACCACCATGTTGCTGGCATGCTCGACGATCAGCCGAAAACGCTGAAGCTCGTCAAGGACCCCCTCATTGATATCGGCAGCGATTGCTGGCAACAGTCTGTCCACCCTGCACACCCACTTTTTTATTGAAACGCCCCGCTGGTGCGTCGCGCCTGACCCACCTGGGGTCGTGATCGGAATACGATCTTTCTGTGTACTGTACGCGTATATTTTGCAAATGGGTGACACGGCAGACGGGACAAATGCCATATTGCATCGACTCATTTTTTCGGATATACGCCAAACCCCACCTGAATGAGGATGCCGTAATAACCCGATTGAATTTGGGATATTGCGCGCCCATTTGGTGCGGTGCCGTGTCGCGACTAAGATGCGCCGGACCTTACTCGGCGATTGGCCTCCGGTCGGTCACATACTCATCTGCGACCCATGCTGTCAGACCAAGCACTGCCGCCGCCCGCACCCAAACGACGCATCACCGTCGCCGCCCGAGAACAGTTTCGGACCGAACTGGTGAACATCGCACGCCGGATATTCCTGAGCGAGGGATATGCGGCCGTCACGATCCGGCGCATCACCACCGAAGCCGGCGTCACGCCGATGGCGTTCTACTGGTATTTCGATTGCAAGGACGCGCTGCTGATCGTCATCTGGGACGAGATCATCGGCGAGGTGGCGCAGACATGCCAACGCCACAGTGAGAGCGCACCCGAGGCCGACCGGCTGCTGACGTACTTTGACGCCATGCTGGACTTCTGGCTGACCCATCCGGATTACTTCCGCTTCATTTTCCTGGGTGAAAGCCCGAATGTGGACATGGTGCGTCTGCGCCAGCAGTTGCAGGATTTGCCCGGCACTCAGAGGGTGTACAAAGATTTGCATGCGCTGCTGCGTTTGAGCGCTCCAGCCGTCCCTGATGTGGACGCCGCCTGCATCCGCATCCGCACCCTGCTGATTTACCGCCTGTTTGGATTCCTGCACAGCGTCATCAGCATGCGCCAACCCGATGGTGCTCAACTGACCCAGATGCGCGACTGGGTCGAAACTGACCTGAAAAACACCCTCACTCGTTGGCGGCAAGGCGCCGAGTTCTGAGCGCGTCACCGAAACGTCAAACTCCTCAGAACGAATTGGCGGATAATGCTCGGCTCATGAACACCGCCGATCTGTTGAAGGTTGCCTTGCCCTCCGACCTCACATCCGCCCCCCAAGCCCGTTGGAAGCCCAACGTGACAGTGGCCGCGCTCATCGAGCGTGATGGGCGTTTCTTGCTGGTCGAAGAGCAAACCTCCGACGGCCTGCTGCTCAACAACCCGGCCGGCCACCTTGACCCGGGCGAATCACCGCTGGAAGGCGTGATCCGCGAAACCCTCGAAGAAACCGCGCGAGCGTTCACGCCGGAAGGCTTTGTCGGCTTGTACATGTCGCGCTTCCGTCGCACCCGAACGGGTGAGGACATCACCTATCTGCGCATGGCCTTCTGTGGCTCGGTGAGCGAGGCCGATCCGAACCTGCAGCTCGACGAAGGCATTGTGCGCACCCTGTGGATGACGGCCGACGAGATCCGCGCCTGCCCCGAGCGTCACCGCAGCCCGCTGCTGCTGGAATGCCTGGAAAGCTACCTGGCCGGGCAGCGCTACCCGCTCGAGATCCTGACCGTGCACGAGTCGGTGTTTTCGGCGCCGTCGTACCATCGGGCCTCCTGAGCTTTTTTCTGATCTGACATGCAACAGCGGCAACGCGTCGTCGTGGGCCTGAGTGGCGGCGTGGACTCGGCCGTCAGCGCCTGGCTGCTCAAGCAGCAGGGCCACGAGGTCATCGGCATCTTCATGAAGAACTGGGAAGATGACGACGACAGCGAGTACTGCTCCAGCCGTCAGGACTTCCTGGATGCGGCCTCGGTGGCCGACGTCATTGGCATCGAGATCGAGCACGTGAACTTCGCGGCCGACTACAAGGACCGTGTGTTCGCCGAGTTCCTGCGCGAGTACCAGGCCGGGCGCACGCCCAACCCGGACGTGCTGTGCAA
>CAYOJR010000042.1:2248-15542 GCA_964404335.1 uncultured Aquabacterium sp. | reverse complement strand
TGCAGTAACACAGACATCAGGAAGGAGGCTGCTCATGGCCAAGAAAGACAGCGTTCAACAACGACTCGGGCGCGTGCGCCCCCCGCGCGTTCAGCTCACCTATGACGTGGAAGTGGGCGATGCGACCGAACAGAAGGAGATTCCTTTTGTCGTCGGCGTGATGGGTGACTTCGCCGGTCAACCTGACCCTGACAAACCTCTGGCCAAGCTGAAGGATCGCAAGTTCGTCAACATCGACATGGACAACTTTGACGAGGTGATGGAAGGCATTGCGCCGCGCGCCAGCTACCGCGTCAAGAACAAGCTCTCGGCCGATGGTGGCGAGTTCGGGGTGAATCTCGAATTCAAGAAGATCGAAGATTTCCGTCCGGAATCGGTGGTTCAGCAGGTCGAGCCACTGCGCAAGCTGCTGGAAGCACGCACCAAGCTGTCGGACCTGCGTAACAAGCTGGCCGGCAACGAAAAGCTGGAAGATGCGCTCGCCGACGTGCTGAGCAACACCGAGAAGCTCAAGCAACTGAGCGCTGAAGCACAACAGCCCGAACAGGAGTGATGCCATGAGTGCTCAACTGCAAGCTCAAACCGGTGAAGTGGTCGAGAGCATCAGCCTGCTCGACGACATCGTGGCCCGCAGCAAGGTGGCCAAGACCGATACGGAACATGCGCGCGCCAAGGACATCATTGGCGAGCTCGTCAAGGAAGTGCTGGACGGCACCGTGGTGGTGTCCGACAACCTGGCGGCCAACATCGACGCCCGCATTGCCGAGATCGATCAGCTGATCTCCGCACAGCTCAGCGAGGTGTTGCATGCGCCCGAGTTCCAGAAGATCGAGTCCAGCTGGACGGGGCTGCACTACCTGTGCAAGCACACCTCCACCGGTGAGCGCCTGAAGATCAAGCTGCTCAACACCAGCAAGAAAGAGATCGTCAAGGACTTCAAGACGGCTATCGACTTCGATCAGTCTGCGCTGTTCAAGAAGGTGTACGAAGAAGAGTTCGGCACATTCGGGGGCTCACCGTTTGGCGCCCTGATCGGCGATTTCGAGATCGGTCGTGGCGCCGAAGACATGTACTTCGTCGAGCAGATGTCGCACGTGGCAGCGGCTTCGCATGCTCCGTTCATCTCGGCCGCATCCAGCGAGTTGTTTGGCCTGGAAGCCTTCACGGATCTGGGCAAGCCCCGCGATCTGGCCAAGGTGTTCGACACCGTCGATTACGCCAAGTGGAAATCCTTCCGTGAATCGGAAGACGCTCGCTACGTGGGCCTGACCGTGCCGCGCTTCCTGGGCCGCTTGCCCTATGACCCGAAGGAAGGCATCACGACCGAAGGCTTCAACTTCGTCGAGAACGTTGATGGCACCGATCACGGCAAGTACCTGTGGGTGAACACCGCTTACGCCCTGGGCGCGCGCCTGACCGCCGCGTTCGAGACCTACGGCTGGTGCGCTGCCATCCGAGGCGTGGAAGGCGGTGGCCTGGTGGAAGACCTGCCCACCCACACCTTCAAGACCGATGACGGTGAGCTGGCGTTGAAGTGCCCCACCGAGGTGGCCATCACCGACCGTCGCGAGAAGGAACTCAGTGATCTGGGCTTCATTCCGCTGGTGCATTGCAAGAACACCGATTACGCCGCCTTCTTTGGTGCGCAGTCGGCGCAGAAGGCCAAGAAGTACGACAGCGATGCGGCCAATGCGAATGCCGCACTGTCGGCCCAGTTGCAGTACATGTTTGCGGTCTGCCGCATTGCGCATTACATGAAGTCGATGATGCGCGACAAGGTCGGCAGTTTTGCCAACACGCTTGATGTCGAGCGTTATCTGCATAACTGGCTGATGCAGTACGTGGTGGATTCGCAGGACGCGTCGCAGGAAATTCGCGCCCAGAAGCCGCTGCGCGAAGCCAGTGTCGAGGTCAGCGAAGTGCCAGGTCGTCCGGGTGCGTATCGGGCGGTGGCCTTCGTGCGCCCCCATTACCAGCTGGATGAACTGTCGGTGTCGCTGCGCCTGGTTGCCGAGATGCCTCAGGGTTCGAAGTAAGCAGGTGAATTCAAGCGGGGCGGATTTCGTATGAGCCGCAGCGCATCCTTCACAAATTTAATCAAGGAGTGATACTCACATGAAAGACATTTACGTCAAGTTCAACAAGCCGTTGAACGGCAAGGACATCAAGGGCGAATCGCGCGACGCCGGTACCGGCCAGACGCACCCCGCTCCCTGGTTCGAAGCCACGAGCTGGCAGCACTTCATTCGCCAGCCCAAGTCCGCCACGGCTTCGACCGCCGGTGGTCACACGGCCGAGCGTTGCGAACACGGCGAAATGATCTTCACCAAGGATCTGGACATGGTCAGCCCCCAACTGTGGGAGTCCTGCTCGGCCGGTACGCTGTATGACGACGTGGAAATCCATTTCATGCGCGCCAACGGCACGAACGACCGCGTGCTGTACCTCAAGATCCAGCTGAAGAAGGTCATCATCTCTCAGGTGGTGCCCTCGGTGGACAAGGAAGGCTTGCCGACCGAAACCTTCGGTCTGAAGTACTCGGCCGTGCAGTGGACTTACACCCAGCAGACCATGGACGGCAAGTCCAAGCCGGGTCAAGTGGCTTCGTGGAGCCTGGCCACCAACAAGGCTGCCTTCGACGCTCCGAACTGATCGGAGTGATCACATGAGCGCACTGTGTGCGTGACCGGGATGGGGCCTCGTGCCCCATCTCTTGCTTCAGGCTGTGTGAGAGATGTCTTCTGCCGTGCGCATTCGTCGCAGCGTGTTCGACCGCTTGCTGGACAACAATCCTGATCTGCCGGAAGGTCTGATGCAGACCTGCAGTGTTGAGCAGTTGCGTGACGCGGTGGCGCGCGATCTGGAAAGTTTGCTGAATTCCCGTGCAGCCATCAACTTTGATGCATCGGATCTGGGGCCGCATACGGCCCGCTCGGTGTTGTGTTTTGGGGTGCGTGATTTTGTCGGGAGGGTGTTGTCCAGCTCCGAGGATCGTCGGCATATCAGCCGAAGCCTGTCGCACGCCATCGAGACCCATGAACCGCGACTGCAGAACGTGCAGGTGCAGTTTCATGACACACAGACCTCACAGAGCTCCTTGGCCTTCACCATCCGCGCCATGTTGGTGGTGCGCCCCACGCGCGAGACGGTGAGTTTTGATGCTGTGCTGCAGCCTTCACTGTCTAGTTATCGGGTCATGCAGGCGCGCTTCGCGTCAGCTTGAAACTTGATGTCGTTGTTTTCGCCAGGCACCTGTCATGGATGAGTTGTTACCCCATTACGAGAGAGAGCTGGCATTTCTGCGCACGCGTTCGGCTGACTTCGCGAGGCGTTATCCCAAGATTGCGGGACGTCTTCAGCTGACCGGGGATGTGGGTGATGACCCGCACGTCGAGCGTCTGATGGAGTCCTTTGCCTTCCTCAGTTCGCGCATTCACAAGCGGCTCGACGATGACTTTCCGCTGTTCACCGAGTCGTTGCTGGAGGTTCTGTATCCCCATTACCTGCGGCCCTTCCCATCGTGCGCGATTGCCTCGTTGGATATGGGGGCTGCGGCAGGTCAGATGAGCAAGAGTGTGGTGTTGCCGCGCGGCACGGCGATGACCAGTCGGGCGGTGAAGGGGGTGACCTGCCGTTTCAGAACGACGCAGGATGTGCGCCTGGCGCCAGTGCGTGTCAGTGAGGTGCTGTTTCGCAATGCCGTGGGCGCGCCGCCGGGCAGTCGAGTGCCGGCGGGGGCCAGTTCGGTGCTGTCCATCACGCTGGACAAGCTCTCGCCTCAGATGTCGTGGCAAGCCATCTTGAGTGAGCCCTTGAGTGTGTACCTGGACGGCGAGGCCTCGCAGATCAGTGCCTTGCGAGAGGCCTTGTGCAACAAGGCTCTGGCCGTGATGGTGCAGTGGCAACCCCACCATCCCTGGCAGATGCCGCCCGCCACCGCGGATGGGCGCACCCGCTTGCCGCGTTTGAGGGGGTTTTCTGACTGTGAGGCCCTGATCGATTGGGATGAGCGCGCCAATCCGGCGTATCGCCTGCTGACAGAGTATTTTGCGTTTCCAGAGAAATTCAACTTTGTCGATCTGCCGGCATTGGTTCCGGCGATGGGGGCGTTGAACGAGTCGGAGGGCGAGGGGCATCGCACGGTGGTGCTGCACATTCCCTTGCGCGACGTGCGTGCCGACTCGGACGAGTCGCGCCTGCTGGAGACCGTGGCATCGCACAACGTGGTGCTGGGCGCCACGCCGGTGGTGAACTTGTTCACGCAGGCCGCCGACCCGATCCGGATCACGCACAAGGCGGCTGACTACCCGGTGGTGGTGGATGCGCGCAAGGCCTTTGGCTACGAACTATATTCTCTCGATCGTGTGTATCGGGTCCGTCAGACGGCGGCAGGGGAAGCGGTCGATGAGGTGCGTCCCTTCTTTTCGCTGCGCCATGATGAGCTGTGGTCGTTGGAGGATGAGGGCGACGATGGCACGCCGGCGACGATGGCGGAAGCGCGCACGCGCCAGCGTCGCGCCGGAGGGCGGTGCCTGGCGTACTGGCAGTTGCGGCGTGACGAGGATGTGGCCTTGCACAGTCCGGGATACGAGGTGTCGCTGACGCTCGTGGATCAGGCTTTCGACCCGGTCTTGCCCAGCGTTGAGACGCTGTCGCTCGACGTGACGGCCACCAACCGGGATCTGCCCAGTCTGCTCTCGCCCGGTACCTTGGGAGGGGACCTGTTCATGGAGGGGGGCGGGCCGGCCAAGGAGATTCGGCTGCTGCGCAAACCGACGTCGAGTCAACGCTTCGAGCGCGGGCGTGGGGCGCTGTGGCGTCTGATCTCTCACCTGTCGCTCAACCATCTGTCGCTGTCAGGCGGGGGCATCGACGCACTCAAGGAAATGCTGCGTCTGTATGACCTGCCGCGCAGTGCCAGCAACCGTCGACAGATTGATGGCCTGGTGGCAATCGACTTCCGTCCCGCGACGGCCTGGTTGCAGGGCGAACCCTATGCGAGCTTTGTGCGCGGCACAGAGGTGCGTCTGACGGTGGACGAGGGCAGTTTTGTGGGCACCGGCCTGGGGCTGTTTGCCGCGATGCTGGATCATTTCTTTGGCCTGTACGTGCATGCCAACAGTTTCACGAAGCTGACCCTGGTGTCCGCTCGTACGCAGGAAGAGGTGCTGACATGCCCCCCACGCAACGGCGAGTTGCCGCTGGTGTGATGGAAGAGCTGCTGCAGTCGCCGCAGCAGTTCAGTTTCTTCCAGGCGGTCCGGTTGTTGGAGCGTTGGTTGGCCGAGGGCGATCGTCCTGGTCAGGGCTTGTCGCGCCTGAATTTTCGCAACACCTTGTCCTTGTCGTTTCCGGCGAGCGAGATCGAGGCACTGGTGTTGCAGCGCAAGGGCGACGTACCTGTTGACGGTCCGTGTGAAGTGCACCGTGATGAGGTCGAGCGCATCGACATCACGCCTGCCTTCATGGGCTTGTTGGGTGTGTCAGGTGCCTTGCCGCTGTATTACACCGAAACCCTGGCACAACGGGAGCACTATCACAAGGACTTTGCTGCACGGGCCTTTCTGGATGTGTTCAGTCATCGGGCGGTGGCCTTGTTCTACCAGGCGTGGCGCAAGCATCGGATGGCGGTGCAGTATGAGGGCGCGCAGCGGCAACGCTTCTTGCCCGAGGTGCTGGCCCTGGCCGGTCTGGGGCAGCGCGGTTTGCGCGAGCGTCTGGCCCGTGAGATGGGTGGCGTGGACGATGAGGCCCTGGCTTTTCACGCGGGAGCTTTGCAACGTCGTACGCTTTCCGCACGTCAGTTGCAGCAGGTGCTGCAGTCCTACCTGAAGGTGCCGGTGCGCATCGAGCAATTTGTGGGGCGCTGGTATCGCTTGCCGGATGCGGCCAGAGGTTGTCTCGGCGTGATCGCCGGAGGGCGAGGCGGGCAGGTGCCGACCACAGGGGTGTTGGGGCGGTCCGCCATGCTGGGGGAGCGGGTCTGGCAACGCGACATGCGCGTGCGGGTGGTTTTGGGGCCACTGGACAGCAATGGCTTGCAGCGCTTCTTGCCTGGTGGACGTGGGGCTGCAGCACTGAAATCCTGGCTGACCATGCTCAATGGTGTGTCGCTGGAGTACGAGGTGAACCTGACTTTGCAACGCGAGGCCGTACAGGGCTGCACGTTGCATTCGCAGCGACCCTCGCGTGAGGCCCGCCTGGGGTGGGACACCTTTTTACAAACCAGACCGGCCACGCAGGACCGCTCGGATGTGCACTACGACATCCACGCGGCCGCTTGAGCCGGCGTCATTTCTTTGGCTTATCCAACGCTGTCATCACCATGAGTCAGAACCTCAAGACCTTGATCTCCAAGCTCAACGACACCACGCGGCGCGCGGCCGAGCGGGCTGCCAGCCTGTGCATGGCGCGGGGGCACTTCGAGGTGGACCTGGAGCATTTCATGCTGGCGCTGCTGGAGCAGCCTCAGACCGATCTGGCGGTGCTGTGCCAGCGCTTCGAGGTGTCGGTGACGGCGCTGCAGCGTGATCTGGAAGCCGAACTCAACCAGTTCAAGGACGGGAACACGCGCACGCCAGTGTTCTCGGCGCACCTGCCGGTGTTGCTGGAGCACGCCTGGCTGATCGCCTCGCTGGAGTCGCACGCCGCGCGCATCCGCAGTGCGCATGTGCTGCTGGCGCTGTTGACCGAGCCGAGTCTGAGCCAGTTGGCTCGGCGGGTGTCCAGCCAATTTGCGCGGTTCAAGCTGGAAGAGTTGAAGCACCGCTTGAACGACATCACACAGGGTTCGGTGGAGGCCGCGCAGTCGGTGCGGGACGCGCAGGCGCCAGCGGCCGGTGGTGAGACCGAAGGCGAGGGGACGACAGGGGCGGCGCTGGGAGGCAAGACGCCCGCGCTCGACCAGTTCACGACCAACCTGACGCAGCGTGCCCGCGAGGGCAAGGTGGACCCGGTGATTGGCCGGGACAGCGAGATCCGCCAGGCCATCGACATCCTGATGCGCCGTCGGCAGAACAACCCAATCTTGACCGGTGAGGCGGGCGTGGGCAAAACCGCGGTCGTCGAGGGCTTGGCGCTGCGTGTGGCGCTGGGCGACGTGCCGGTGCCTTTGCAGGGCGTGGCCATCCATGTGCTGGACATGGGCCTGTTGCAGGCCGGGGCTTCGGTGAAGGGCGAGTTCGAGAACCGACTGAAGAACGTGATCGATGAAGTCAAGCGCAGCCCGCATCCGATCATCCTGTTCATCGATGAGGCGCACACGATGATCGGTGCGGGTGGACAGGCTGGGCAGAACGATGCGGCCAATCTGCTCAAGCCGGCTTTGGCGCGCGGTGAGTTGCGCACGATTGCCGCGACCACCTGGGGCGAGTACAAGAAGTATTTCGAGAAGGATGCAGCGCTGGCGCGACGCTTCCAGGTCATCAAGGTGGAAGAGCCGAGCGAGGAGCTGGCCTGCGCGATGCTGCGGGGCATGGCGCCCTTGATGGAAAAGCACTTTGGGGTGCGCTTGCTGGACGAGGCGATTGCGGAGGCGGTACGTTTGTCGGCGCGCTACATCAGCGGGCGGCAGCTGCCGGACAAGGCCGTGAGCGTGCTGGACACCGCGTGTGCCAAGGTGGCCTTGGGCCAGAGCGCCACGCCGGCGCGCATCGAAGAGACCCGTAAGCACCTGGAGCGCCTGGATGCGGAGGCGGCGGCGCTGTTGCGCGAGGTGGCCGCGGGGGCACGCCATGACGACCGGCTCAATGAGCTGCGCCTGACCCGCGAGGCGCTGGAGGCGACGCTGAAGGCCGACGAGGCGCGCTGGGTGCAGGAGCAGCAGCTGGTGCAAGACATCCGTGTGCTGCGCGACAAGCTGGAGCACCAGGCCGGGGGGCTGTCGATGGCCGAGGCTCAGGAGGGCGACAAGCCAGCGCCTGCGGTCACTGCCGGCGCATCCACCAAGGGGCGCAAGAAGTCGGGCCTGTCGGCATTTGCCAGTGCCGATCACGAGTTGCTCGCCACCAAGCAGGCCGAGCTGGCGGCTCTGCAAGGTGAGGCGCCGCTGGTGCCGATGCAGGTGGACGGGCACGTGGTGGCCGAGATCATCGCGGCCTGGACCGGCATCCCCCTGGGCAAGATGGTGAAGGACGAGATCCAGACGGTGCGCAATCTGCAGGCCACCTTGAAGGAGCGTGTGATTGGTCAGGACCACGCGCTGGCAGCGATTGCGCAGCGGGTGCGCACGGCGCGTGCCGGGCTGGAGGATCCGAACAAGCCCAAGGGTGTGTTCCTGTTCGTGGGGCCGAGCGGCGTGGGCAAGACCGAGACCGCGCTGGCGCTGGCCGACATCCTCTATGGCGGTGAGCGCAACCTCATCACCATCAACATGAGCGAGTATCAGGAAGCGCACAGCGTGAGCGGCCTGAAGGGCTCGCCCCCCGGTTACGTGGGCTATGGCGAAGGTGGCGTGCTGACCGAGGCGGTACGTCGCAAGCCTTACAGCGTGGTGTTGCTCGATGAGGTGGAGAAGGCCCACCCCGACGTGCTGGAAATGTTCTTCCAGGTGTTCGACAAGGGCCTGATGGACGATGCCGAGGGACGTGAGATCGACTTCCGCAACACGGTGATCATCCTGACCTCGAATGCGGGCTCGCAGCACATCATGCAGGCCTGCTTCCAGCAGGACGAGGAACTGGGTGGCGCGGTGATGAAGGCGCAGGACGCCTTGCCGGATGCCGACACCCTGGCCGAGGTGCTGCGCCCGACGCTGTACAAGACCTTCAAGCCGGCCTTTGTGGGACGGACCAAGGTGGTGCCGTACTACCCCTTGAACGACGACGTGCTGGCCGATGTCATCAAGCTCAAGCTCGACCGCATTGCGGCGCGTGTGAAGGCAAACCACCAGGCCGATCTGGCTTACGACGACGCCTTGATTGACACGGTGCTGGCACGTTGCACCGAGGTGGACACCGGTGCGCGTGCGGTGGACCACATCCTCAACGGCAGCCTGTTGCCGGAGGTGGCCGACAGCGTGTTGGCACGCATGGCCGAGGGCCGACCGATCCAGAAGATCAAGGTGTCGGCGGGCAAGGACGGTCAGTTCAAATTCAAGGTGAGCTGACTTGCGCTGAGCGGATGGTGGGAAGGGCGTGTGTGCAGGGCACGCCGCCTGGGCGCTGCGTCAGTCCGAGAGGATGAGCAGGGCCTCGTCTCGCCAGTAGGTGGCGGCCGCGTAGTAGCCCTCCCACACGCAGCCGTTGCACCCCCGTCCACAGCAGGTGGTGGGTTCAGGCGGCGGAGGGCGCAGGGTGAGGCCCTGTTCACGCGCGCGCGCTTGCAGTGCGGTAAACACCGCACGGGCGCTGGGCAGGTCGTGAAAGGCATATGACGGCGGGTTCATGGGCGACAAGGCTGTCATGTAAGCCGCTTATCTTGCCAGAGCTGCGTGGCATAGTGGCCGGGTGACACAGACTCCTTCCTCTTCATCCATGCCCGGTGATGCTTCCCGTTCCTCAACGCATGACCCGATGCTGGCGGTGTACGGCCATGCTGTCACCTGGAAGCACCTGATTTTGACCGCAGGCACCTTGTTGGTGTTGATGGCGGCGCTGGCCTTGCTGGCGGGATGGTGGGCATGGCAGAACCTGGCTGCGCGGGTGGTGCTCAAGGAGCAGGCGGTGCAGATCCGCTTGCCCGATGCCTTGTCGGTGGAGGCGGAGGTGCGCCGTCAGGTGCAGGTGAAACTGGATCAGACCTTGCCTTTGCGCGTGCCGATCAAGCATGACCTCGAAATTGCCATGAAGCAGTCGGTGCCGATGACCGTGAGCATCGACACGGTGGTGCCGGTGCGCATGACGGTGCCGGTCAAGCAGGTGATCGAGGTGGACCAGGTGATTGACTTGGACACGCTGGTGCAGACCAAGGTGATGGGCATCTCGATGACCTTACCGATTCAGGGCAAGGTGCCGGTGAAGGCATCGGTGCCGATCGACTTGCAGATTCCGATTCAGCATGACTTGCCGGTGGCGATGGTGCGCACGGCGCAGGTCACGATGCAGGCGCCCTTGCGTGCCCACATCGACACGGTGATCGAGACGAAGGTGCCGGTGCGTCAGGCTTTGTCGGTGCCTTTGATGGCCCCGGTCAGTGCGCGCTTGACGTTTCCACAGCCCACGGTGCAGGCGGGACTGGACCTGATGGATCTGACGATCCCCTTCAACTCGGTGACGTTGGGGCTGCGGGAGGCGGTTGCGCCGTGAGGCGTCACCGAGGGGGATGCACGTGACGCCCAAGACCCCTGCAGCGGGCCTGCCTGGACCGCGCGGTTGGCATCGGCCGGTGCGTCCGGCTGCCTTGCTGGTGGTGGGCGCATGCCTGTTGTTGCTCTGGCTGGCCTTGATGGCTGGCGGGGTGATGTGGTTTTACGCGCGTTTCGAGAGTCACATCACCGTGCATGAGCAGGCGGTGCGCCTGCGTTTGCCCACGGACTTGCCGGCATTGGCCGAGATCGCCATGCCGTTGACCTTGCAGGTGTCGGAGCCGCTCAGGGTGCAGGTACCCGTGCGGCAGGACGTGCCGGTGACCTTGCATGACAGCGTACAGGCGCAGGTGCAACTGAAAACGGTGTTGCCGGTGTCCACAGAGGTGCGCATTGACCATGAGGTGCTGGTGTCCACGGTGGCGCGCTTGCATGCGCCGGTGTACCGCTGGTTGCCTGCATTCGATGTGACGGTTCCGGTGCGGGTGCGTTTGCCAGTGAAGCTGGTGGTGCCGGTGCGCGCCGATGTGCCGTTGGACTTGGATGTGGCGATCAGCGGCGAGTTGCGTGAAACGGTGAGCGTGCCGGTGGACACGGTGTTCAGCTTGCGCCCGGAGGTGCGGGCCGACATCGTGGCGCAGATGCAGTCACAGACGGTGTTTCGCCTGTCGGGGCCGCAGGAGCCCCTGCCGCTGACGATTGTGGATACGCGCCTGAGAGTGCCGTTTGACCTGGCGTGGTTCACGACCCAGTCGGGGCGTTGACGGCTTGTGGGGATGCGGGCTCGTCCTGCCTGAGCACCTTCAGGGCTTCGTGGCACCAGTGCACCCAGCTTTGCTCGTACATGATTCCGGTTTGCAGGATCAGGTGCTGGAGGCGGGCTTCGCGGGTGGGCACCTGACCGGCGGGAAAGTCGCGGGCCTCGATGGCGCGGTAGGCGGCCAGCTTGGTG
This sequence comes from uncultured Aquabacterium sp., assembly GCA_964404335.1. Taxonomy (GTDB): domain Bacteria; phylum Pseudomonadota; class Gammaproteobacteria; order Burkholderiales; family Burkholderiaceae_C; genus Aquabacterium. The sequence goes on along the minus strand of CAYOJR010000042.1, from coordinate 4,348 downwards.
GTGTGCAAGGCCAGGCGGCGTTCGACCTCGGCATGCAGGCCCAAGGGGCCGATGACGGCGTCGGCGCGCAGGCGCACCATGAACTCGTCGCGCATGTCGACCAGGGGGGCGGGCTCGCGGGCCCAGCGTTCCAGCTCAGTACGGCCTGCGTCGAGCACGCAGTAGATCTTCTTGCGGGTGCGGCCACCGTCAGGGGCGGCTTCAGACGCGATCCAGCCGGCCTTCTCCATGCGGGCCAGCTCACGGTAGATTTGCTGGTGGGTGGCGCGCCAGAAGTAGCCGATGGACTTGTCGAAACGGCGGGCGAGGTCGTAGCCTGAGGACGATTTTTCCAGCAGGGACGTCATCAAGGCATGGGAGAGCGACATGACGCCAGTCTACGTGCCTTGTCGCAACTATGCAACCAGTTGCATAGTGCCCGCGAATCCCCTAATATGCATTCATGCAACTGGTTGCATAGTTGCTGCATTGTCCAGAAGTGCCGAACCAACCGGCCATCCCCACCCTTCATCACCAGAGAGCCATTCCCATGAGCGCCTATCCCCACCTTTTGCAACCGCTTGACCTGGGTTTCACCACACTGCGCAACCGTGTCCTGATGGGCTCGATGCACGTGGGCCTGGAAGAGGCCAAGGATGGCTTCGAGCGCATGGCCGCGTTCTATGCCGAGCGTGCCCGTGGTGGGGTGGCCCTGATGGTAACCGGCGGCATTGCGCCCAACGACGATGGCCGTCCGTACCCCGGTGGTGCCCGCATGGCCACGGAAGAAGAGGCCGCCCAGCACAAGGTGGTGACCGATGCCGTGCACGCCGCCGGTGGCAAGATCGCCATGCAGATCCTGCACTTTGGTCGCTATGCCTACCATCCTGGCCTCGTCGGCCCCAGCGCCATCAAGGCACCGATTTCGCCGATGCCGCCGCGCGCGCTGACCACCGACGAGGTGGAACGCACGATCAATGACTACGCGCACAGCGCAGCCATGGCCCAGAAGGCCGGCTACGACGGCGTGGAGATCATGGGCTCGGAAGGCTACCTGATCAACGAATTCATCGCCGCGCGCACCAACCAGCGTGACGACGAGTGGGGCGGCTCGTACGAGAACCGCATGCGCTTCCCGGTGGAGATCGTGCGCCGCACCCGTGAGCGTGTGGGCCCGAACTTCATCATCATCTACCGCCTGTCCATGCTGGACCTGGTGGAAGGCGGCTCGACCTTTGACGAAGTGGTGCAGCTGGCTCAAGCGGTGGAAGCCGCTGGCGCCACCATCATCAACACCGGCATCGGTTGGCACGAAGCCCGCATCCCGACCATTGCCACCAGCGTGCCGCGCGGTGCCTTTGCCTGGGTGACGCAGAAGATGAAGGGCAAGGTCAAGATCCCGCTGATCACGACCAACCGCATCAACACGCCGGAAGTGGGCGAGAAGATCCTGGCCGAAGGCTGCGCCGACATGGTGTCCATGGCGCGTCCGCTGCTGGCCGACCCCGAGTTCGTCAACAAGGCGGCGGCCGGCCGTGCCGATGAGATCAACACCTGCATCGGCTGCAACCAGGCTTGCTTGGATCACACCTTCAGCGGCAAGATCACCTCGTGCCTGGTGAACCCGCGTGCCTGCCACGAGACGATCTTGAAGATCGAACCGGTGGCAGCGAAGAAGCGCGTGGCCGTGGTGGGTGCTGGCCCGGCCGGCTTGGCCGCTTCGACGACGGCCGCACGCCGTGGTCACGATGTGACGCTGTTCGAAGCTGGTGCGGACGTGGGCGGCCAGTTCAACATCGCCAAGCAGATTCCGGGAAAGGAAGAGTTCTACGAGACCCTGCGCTACTACCGCAATGAGATCAAGCTGGCCGGTGTGAAGACGCAGTTCAACACCCGTGTGTCGGTGGACGACCTGGTCAAGGGGGGCTTCGACGAGATCATCCTGGCCACCGGCGTGACACCGCGCACGCCCGCCATCGAAGGCGTGGACCATCCGAAGGTGCTGAGCTACCTGGACGTGCTGCGTGACAAGAAGCCGGTGGGCAAGAACGTGGCCGTGATCGGCGCGGGTGGCATCGGCTTTGACGTGTCGGAGTACCTGACGCACGAAGGCGAGAGCCC
>CAYOJR010000042.1:0-2148 GCA_964404335.1 uncultured Aquabacterium sp. | reverse complement strand
CTGGACGCCAAGCGCGCCATCAAGCAAGGCACCGAAGTCGCTGCGGCGCTGTGATCATGGCGATGTCACCCAACTTGAATCCGCAGGTGGCGGCCTCGCTGGCGCTGTGGCACGAGATGGTGGCGCAGCAGGATCTGGGGCGCTTGCCCTCGATCCTGCGCGACGATGCGGTGTTCCGCTCACCGATGGCCTTCAAGCCGTATGTGAGCGCCACGGCGGTCAACCTCATCCTGACCACGGTGTTGCAGGTGTTCAAGGCCTTCACCTACCACCGCACGCTGGTGTCTGATGATGGCCTGAACGTGGTGCTGGAGTTCAGCGCCACGGTGGGTGACAAGCAGCTCAAGGGCATCGACATGATCCGCTTCGATGAAGACGGCAAGATCGTCGACTTTGAGGTGATGGTGCGACCGATGAACGGGCTGCAGGCCCTGGGTGCCGAGATGGGCGCGCGCCTGGCCGCGTACCTGCCGGCCTACAAGGCCCAAATGTCTCAACCTGGACAGTGAGAAATCCCCATGCAATTTGAAACCCTGGCTGTGTCGGTGGACCAGCACATTGCCACCGTCAAGCTCAACCGGCCGGAGAAGGCCAATGCCATGAACTGGCAGATGTGGCAGGACATCCGCAGCGCGATGCAGTGGGCGGACCGCACGCCGGAAGTGCGCGTGGTGATTGTGGAAGGTGAGGGCAAGCACTTCACCTCGGGCATTGACCTGACGATGATGATGGGTCTGCAAGCCCAGATCAAGGACGACTGCGATGGCCGTTCCCGCGAGAAGCTGCGGGCGCTGGTGCTGGAATTGCAGGACACGCTGAGCAGCATCGAACGCTGCCGCAAGCCGGTGCTGGCTGCCATCCACAACGGCTGCGTGGGCGGCGGTGTGGACCTGATCAGCTGCACCGATATGCGCTATTGCTCGGCCGATGCGTATTTCACGATCAAGGAAATCGACATTGGCATGGTGGCCGACGTGGGCACGCTGCAGCGCTTGCCCAAGCTGATTGGCAACCAGGGCATTGTGCGCGAGATGGCGTTCACGGGCCGCAAGGTGCTGGCCGACGAGGCGCTGCGCATTGGCCTGGTCAACCAGGTGTTCGAGACCCGTGAGGCGATGCAGGCGGGTGTGCGCGAGATGGCGGCCCTGATTGCGTCGAAGTCGCCGTTGTCGATTCGCGGCACGAAGGAAATGCTGAGCTACAGCCGCGACCACTCGGTGGCCGATGGTCTGAACTACATCGCGACCTGGAATGCGGCGATGCTGATGTCCAGCGACCTGACGACGGCGATGATGGCCAGCATGGCCAAGCAGACGCCGCAGTTCAAGGACTGATCGGCACGGCCGGCAGCGGAGGGCGACAGGGTGGAACGCTGGTTGCACGGCGCCCTCACGCTGAGCCTGGCGCCGCTGCTGTTGGTGCAGGGGCGCAGGGTGCGGCGACGCACGCCGGTGTTGCCTGAGCCGCCAGGGCCGCGTGCTGGCGTAATTGGCCAGGGGCCGGTGTTGCGCCTGCTGGTGGTGGGCGACTCGTCGGCGGCGGGCGTGGGCGCGGCGCATCAGGATGAGGCGCTGAGCGGGCGTTTGACGCAGGCCTTGTCACGCGATTTCACGGTGCATTGGCGTCTGCAGGCCTGCACGGGCCACAAGCTGGCCGATGTGCGCGCGGCGGTGCGTGGGCTGCCTGCCGAGCCTTTCGATGTGGTGGTGGTTGCCGTGGGGGTGAACGATGCCACGGGCCGCACGCACATGGCGCATTGGCTGCACGGCCTGCAATCTTTGGTGACGGAGTTGAAGCAACGGCATCAGGCTCAGCACGTGATTCTGTCGGCTTTGCCGCCGGTGCATTTGTTCCCGGCCTTACCGCAGCCTTTGCGTTGGTATCTGGGACGCTGTGCCACGCGCTTGGACCAGGCGCAGCGGCGCTGGGTGGTCGGCCAGCCAAGCTGTGACGTGGTGGGCGCGGACTTTCCGATGGACTTGCGCTACATGGCGCAGGATGGGTTTCATCCGGGGCCGTTGGCGTATGAGGCTTGGGCGGGGGCGTTGGCGGAGCGGATCAGGGCGCATCAAGCAATAGTCACCTCACATCCTTAGCAGGCTGCGGAAATACTCAACGGGCGCAGCCACGCCGCTGACGTGAGGGTTC
>CAYOJR010000041.1:0-15848 GCA_964404335.1 uncultured Aquabacterium sp. | reverse complement strand
CCCCCGCCTGCGGGGGGAAATTGCAATCAAGCGTTACGTGAGCCAAACGCCTACAATCGCCGGCCCTGCTGTTTCTCTGCCCGCTCGGGCCTGCACCATGTCTTACTGCGCCATTGACTTCGGCACCTCCAATTCGGCCATCGCCATCCCGCGTGCGCCGAGCGAGGGGCCGGGGATGCGCCTGGTGCCGCTGGAAGGGGAGCACCTGACCATGCCGACGGCGGTGTTCTATTGCACCGACGCCGATGACCTGCCCCCCGGCACCTGGCGTGGCACCCACTTTGACGACAGCCTGCCCCGCACCTTTGGGCGCGCGGCCGTGCAGTCCTACATCGAGGGCTATGAGGGGCGCCTGATGCGCTCGATGAAAAGCATCCTGGGCACCGCCCTGGTAGACCAGACCACCGAGGTGGGCAACGGCCTGGGCGTGAAGTACCTCGACATCATCACCGGCTACCTGCGCCACCTGCGCAGCCTGGCGGAGAAGGCCGGTGGCCAGCCACTGACCCAGGTGGTGATGGGGCGCCCGGTGTTTTTCGTGGACGACGATGCCGAGCGTGACGCGGCCGCACAGGCCTCGCTGGAAGCGGCAGCGCGGGCCGTGGGTTTTCAGGACGTCGCGTTTCAGTTTGAGCCGATTGCGGCGGCGTTCGATTACGAACAGCACACGCAGCAGGAAGAGCTGGTGCTGGTGGCCGACATTGGCGGCGGCACCTCGGACTTTTCGGTGGTGCGCGTCGGACCGCAGCGGGCGACCCGCACGGATCGCCGCGACGACATTCTGGCCAACCACGGCATTCACATCGCCGGCACGGACTTTGACCGCCATGTGTCACTGACCAGCGTCATGCCCCCGCTGGGCTATGGCGCGTTCGGACCCAGCATTGGCGAACAGCCACCGCGTCCGGTGCCCAGCCGGGTCTACTTTGACTTGACCACCTGGCATCTGATCAACACGGTGTACCAGCCCCAGCGCGTGGCCGAGCTGCGCAGCATGGTTGATTTTTACGGCAATCCGGTGCACCACCAACGCCTGATGAAGGTGGTGCGCGAGCGCCTGGGCCATGCCCTGGTCGGGCGAGCCGAAGCGGCCAAGATCGCGGTGGCCGAAGGGGGCGACACCGACATCGACCTGAGCCAGATCGAAGCAGGCCTGCACAGCCCCTTGAGCGCGGCGCAAACCGAAGCCGCCCTGCGCGACGATCTGGCCCGCATCGTGGCGTGCGCGCGCGAAACCGTGACGCAGGCGGGCATCGCGGCCAGCGACATTCGGGCGCTGTATTTCACCGGTGGTTCCACGGGCCTGAAGCTGTTGACCGATCAGCTGAGCGCCGCCTTCCCGACCGCCCGCGCGGTGCGCGGGGACCGCCTGGCCTCGGTGGCGACCGGCCTGGGTTTGCATGCAGCCCGGCTGTTCCAGGGCGCAAGCCACCGCCCGAAGAAGCGCCTCACAACCTGATCAGGCGCTCCAGCGCCTGTTCCAGCGTGGCGGCCGATTTGGCAAAGCAGAAGCGGATGACCCCATGGTCGGCACCCTCGGGGTAGAACGCGGAGACCGGGATGGCAGCCACGCCGTGTTCGCGCGTGAGGCGCTCGACAAAGGCGCGGTCGCCCTCGTCGCTGATGGCGCCATATTTGACGCACTGGAAGTAGGTGCCCTGGCAGGGCAGCAGCTCAAAACGTGAGCTGGCCAGTGCCTGGCGGAAGATGTCGCGCTTGCCTTGGTACAGGGCCTTTAGCTGCTCGTACCAACTGGGGCGTTTCATGAAGTCGGCCAGCGCGTACTGCGAGGGCGCATGCACCGTGAAGACGATGAACTGGTGCGCCTTGCGGAACTCGACCATCAGCTCGCGCGGGGCCAGGCAGTAGGCCACCTTCCAGCCGGTGATGTGATAGGTCTTGCCGAAGCTGGAGACGACAAAGGCGCGCTCGGCCAGACCGGGGTAACGCAGCACGCTTTCGTGGCGGGCGCCGTCGAACACCATGTGCTCATAGACCTCGTCGCTGAGCAGCACGATGTTGGTGTCTTTCACCAATGCTTCGAGGCGGGCCATGTCCTCGGCGGTCCACACCGTGCCGGTGGGGTTGTGCGGGCTGTTGAGGATGATCATGCGCGTGCGCGGCGTGATCAGGCGGGCCACCTCGTCCCAGTCGGGGCGGTAATCGGGCAGGGTCAGGTGGGCGTAGACGACCTTGCCGCCCTGCAACTCGACCGAGGGGGCATAGCTGTCGTACACCGGGGTGAAGACGATGACCTCGTCGCCAGGGTGAACCAGGGCGGCCACGGCGGTGAAGATCGCCTGCGTGGCCCCGGCGGTGACGGTGATCTCGGCGTCCACATCGTAGGACGCGCCATACAGCGCACTCACCTTGGCGGCGATGGCCTCGCGCAGCACCGGCACGCCGGTCATGGGGGCGTACTGGTTGTGGCCGGCACGGGCGTGTTGATCAAGCAGGGCCAGCAGCTCGGCGGGCGCGTCAAAGTCCGGGAACCCTTGCGACAGGTTGAGGGCGCCGTGCTCGGCAGCCAAGGCCGACATCACCGAGAAGATGGTGGTGCCGACCTGGGGCAGTCGGGAGGTGAGGGGGCGGGAGTAGCTGGGCATGGCGTCAAGGATAGCGTGCAGGCCCGACCATCAGCAGGCTGCAACGGAACGCGGCACACCGCGATCGTCAGAAGCCCCAAAAAAAACCAGGCCACGAAGGCCTGGTCTGGGTCCATCAACGCCCGATGGAATCGGGCAGCCACTCTTGACGGTAGCCGCCCGTCAGGCTTCAGGGCAAGGCCACCACCGGATCCAGCGAGTTACCAGGCTGGATGCTGGCGCAATTTTGCGGTGCCTGTTTGCCGCGGAAACGGTCATTCACCCACCCAATCGCTTGCGGCAGCCACACGGCCATGCTGGTGAAGTGGCTCAGTGCATATTCCTTGTGCTCAATCTGCACACCCTTGGCGCAGTACTGACGAGCCAGGGTTCGAACATCGCCCGCCAGCATCACGCCGTCGCCTTTGCCCCAGATCGGCGAAGCCTTCGTCCCCTCAAGTTCGCCGCCGGTACCTTGGCCGATGAACAATGGGATCGTGGGCGTGCCACCCGTGCCCATGATGATCTTGTTGACGCTTTCCACGTAGGCGCCGAGCTTCAGGCGGTTTTCGTACTCAGGCTTGACGATGTCTTTCCAGTACAGGTCTGGGTACTGGCCCAGCACGTTCACGATCGACTGACTCTTCATCTTCTCGTAAACCGCCAGACCTTTCTCGGAGAGGTACTGGGGCAGGTCCATGTCGAACGAGCGGCCCGCGCCGATGAGGGCCATGCCCGCCACACCACCCCAGATGGGCGTGCCCTGGATGTAGTCCAGGTTGTGGTCAGGGTGCACCAGCACACCGCCGATGGCGCTGCCGATCAGCTTCTGGTTCACGTCAGGCGCATAGGTCGGTGCCAGCTCAGCAGCCCATTCCGAGGCGATGGCGCCACCCGAGTAGCCAATCATCGCCACTTTGGTGTTGCTGGGCAGGCCCAGCTCGGGAGATTTGAGCGCGGCCCGGATCGAGTTGAGCGTGTGGTAGCCGTACTCCGGACCGGCGGCGAAGTTGGCTTTCGGCCCCTCGGTGTCAGGAATGATGATGGTGTAGCCCTGAATCAGGAAAGGGGCGAACAGTGCCGTTTCAACCCCTGGGAGCAAATCGGGCAAGCGCTTGCCACCAGCAATGGAGCGCGAGGGCGAGTCTTCAGGATTCAACGAGTCGTAAAACGACTGGTAGGAGACGACCTTGTTCTTGTTCAGGCAGAGCAGGCACCAGGGCTTGACCACCGTGGTGACGTTCGCCACAGGCCGCATTTGTGCATCGACCGAGCGATACAGCAACTGCGTGGCTTTCAGCGGTGTCGCCAGACCCATGATGCGGTACGTGATGGTGCGGGTCTTGAGAACCTCACCTGGCGCGTAGTTGGACAGCGGGGTGCTGCCGGTGTACTCATAGAACGGGTCCGGCGTCGCCGTGGCAGCGACCGCGCTTGAGGCGCCCGGGAGCGTGACGGCAGCAACGGCGACCCCGGCCAGGGTGCGCAACAGGCGCTTGGTTTGTGAGTGGATGGGCATCTGATATCCAGGAAAGATGGGTTGAGCAAGGCTTGGCGATCATGTGGCCCATGTCCATCTTGCGTCGTGTGGCTGCCTGCTGCCCATGACATATCACCAGGCACGGGAGCCGCGCGACACGACATCTTTCGTGGTCATTGTGCGCACAATGACCGAATATCTTTTGTTTAACGCGCCCGACGTACTGGCGTTTCCCCTGCGTCAGGGGTTTCACCGGGGCGACAGCACGTCATGCAGCGTCTTCACCATGTGAACCCGGACCCGGGGTGTCAAGGCTTGGCGAGCTGCCCTCACTTCGCCAGCTCAACCCGCATCGCGTCGATCACCGCCTTGTAATCCGGCTTGCCAAAGATAGCGCTGCCGGCGACGAAGGTGTCGGCACCCGCGTCGGCAATGCGGCGGATGTTGTCCACCTTCACGCCGCCGTCGATTTCCAGGCGGATGTCGCGGCCCGAGGCGTCGATGATCTTGCGCACCTTCTCGGCCTTGCGCAGCGTGCTGTCGATGAAGCTTTGGCCGCCAAAGCCGGGGTTGACGCTCATCAGCAGCACGACGTCCACCTTGTCGATGACGTACTCCAGCACCTCGACCGAGGCGGCGGGGTTGAACACCAGGCCCGCCTGGCAGCCTTCGGCCTTGATGAGTTGCAGGGTGCGGTCCACATGGGTGGAGGCATCGGGGTGGAAGGTGATGATGTCGGCACCCGACTTGGCGAAGGCCTGGGCCAGGGCGTCCACGGGTTGCACCATCAGGTGCACGTCGATGGGCACGGCGGTGCCATCGGCCTTGACGGCGTGCTTGCGCAGCGCTTCACAGACCATCGGCCCGAAGGTCAGGTTGGGCACGTAATGGTTGTCCATCACGTCGAAGTGAATCCAGTCGGCCCCCGCGTCGATGACGTTGCGCACTTCTTCTCCCAGGCGGGCGAAATCGGCAGAGAGGATGCTGGGGGCGATGCGGAAGGTGCGAGACATGGATGCCTTTCGAGAGACGATCTCGCCATTGTAAAAAAAGGCCCATCACAGATGGGCCTTGGGGGAGATCAATCTGCCTGACAGCAGATCAAGCTTGGCGGCGACGTGTCATGGCCAAAGCGACAAAACCGGCGCCCAGCAAAGCCAAGGTGGCAGGCGCAGGCACGGCGGACACCGCCACGTCACGCACATAAAGCGTCTCGTACGCATCGGATCCCCAGGCGCTGCTCACGTATCCATTGGCCAGGTCGTTGGCATCGACGTGCGTGAACTGGGTGTTCCAGTACTGGGCTGCTTGGATGTACGAGCCGTCGAGACGCGTGAAATCGGCCAAGGTTGGGCGGCCGGCCATTTCGGCTGCGGTGGCGAAGCGCCATCCTTCATGGAAATCAGGCGCTTTCAACTCGTTGCTGCCCCAGACTTGCTCGTTGACGGGCGAAGCCCACGCCCAGTCCAGCGAGTCAATGGTGATGTAGTCGTTGGTGGTCAAAGGCGTGGTGATCAAGGCCGCCTGAGCCGTGAGAGGCAAGGTGGCTGCAAAGATCGCGCTGGCAACAATATGCTTGAACTTCATACAATTTATCCCGGAAATTTACAACAGGCAACACATAAAGCAAATCTCAAGCCAATTAAAAACTCATTCAAAATCATAAGCTTACAATCCGTTCGCATGGAACGTGTAAGACTATCCGACACATGGAGCGGGCGCGTCCGCGGCCACACGTCCGGTGCGGCAACAAATCCTGGGTGGCTGGCACCATGCCACCGGTCTTTACAAACCTTCCATAGAATGGCCCGCATGAGCAAAGCCGAATTCACCTGCACCGTGGTGCCTCAGTACCTGGAGGACCAGAGTGACCCCGCACGGCAAGAGTACGCGTTTGCCTACACGGTGACCATCGTCAACAGTGGCGAGGTGCCAGCGCAGTTGATCGGACGCCAGTGGCTCATCACCGACGCCACCGGTCGGACCCAGGAGGTGCGAGGTTTGGGCGTGGTGGGCCAGCAGCCCTTGCTGAAGCCCGGTGAGCGCTACGAGTACACGAGTTGGACCCGCCTGGACACGCCACATGGCGTGATGCAGGGCAGCTATTTCTGCATGACCGACGCCGCCGTGGCGTTCGAAGCACCGATTCCCGCCTTCACGCTGGCACGGCAACAATCCTTGCACTGAATTGATGAAGCGACTTGCATCCCTCAAGAAACTGTGGCGACGACAGTATTGGTGGTCACGCCCCGGTCAAGACAAGGAGCTGCAAGCCCTGCTGGACGGAGCTGATCCACAAGCCCCCCAGGCCGTGCGCCATCTGTGGCTGATTCGTGTGCTGGGCTGGGTGAGGCGGGCTGAGCCTCACCACGGCACCCACACCCTGCTGACCATGCTGGCGCAAGAGCCGGCGCGCCGCTCGCGGGTGGTGCGCATGCTGGCCAGCATCTGGCGCGATGGGGACGTGGCAGCGTTGCTGGCCGACTTCGGCTTCTCGCCACGCACCTCCTTCTTGAATGAATTGGGCGAGCGCCTGCGCCGCCGCATGCTGCCGCTGAGCCCAGACACCGACGATCTGGGCACGCTGTTCAACCTGCTGTTCGACGACCCGGCCGATGCGCAATGGCTGGCCGATCTGGATGAGCCCACGCTGAACGCCATCGGCGAGTTGTGGGCCGACGCGATGCACGAGTTGGACCCGGAGCGCTGCAATGGGGCAGCCTGCCCGCTGGGCTGGCGCGAGCCCTTCCACGACGCCATGCTTTACCTGGCCACGCAGATTCGTGCGGCGGGTTTCTCGCCGGCGTTTCGCTCACGCATGGGCGTGCGGGTGGACGTGGACTTCGACACCGCCCCCCCCCAGACGGAAGGTCGCACCCACGAGGCCAGTGCGCGGCATGCCTTTCGCCACCTGTCGCAAGCGACGGAGCGTGTGCATGAACTGGCCCTGGCCCATGTCCAGGAAGTTGGCCCCGATGCCCCACCTTCGGCCGCCCTGCTGCATGAAGCCCAGTACCTGCGCGCCCTGCTGGACACCTGCGCCAACGCCGCGCGCGGCCTGCACGGACACCTCGAAGAGCACGGCATTTCGATGGACCTGGTCTTTCAGATCGACCAGTTGTGCGAACGCTGCCGCCGCATGGAGCGCCTGCTGGAAGCCGTGCTGAGCCCCAAACCGGGTCCGGTGCTGCGTCGTTTTTTGATCGAGTTGCTGCAGTTGAGCGAGGAGCGCCGAAGTGTGCGTGCCCTGTTCACCCAGCATTACTCGATGCTGGCGCGCAAGGTGGCCGAACGCAGTGCGGAGACCGGCGAGCAGTACATCACCCGCACGCGCAGCGAATACCGCCAGATGCTGCGCAGCGCGGCCGGCGGCGGTGCCGTGATGGCCGTGACGACGTTCATGAAGTTCGTGATGCTGGGGCTGGGGCTGTCGCCTTTCTGGAGTGGCATGGCGGCCGGCTTCAACTATGCGACCAGCTTCGTGGTGGTGCAGTGGCTGCACTTCACGGTGGCCACCAAGCAGCCCGCCATGACCGCCCCGGCCATGGCCGCCAAGCTGGAAGACACGCGCAGCGAGGCGGGCGTCGAGAGCTTTGTCGACGAAGTGGCGCACCTGGTGCGCTCGCAGGTAGCGGGCATCGTGGGCAACCTGATCGTGGTGGCACCGGTGGTGCTGCTGGTCCAGTTGGCCGCGTGGTGGGCGCTGGGAGCGCCCCTGATTTCTGCTGAAAAGGCGCACCAACTGCTGGACAACCTGACCTTGCTGGGGCCGTCCCTCTGGTATGCGGCCTTCACCGGGGTGCTGCTGTTCTCGTCCAGCATCCTTGCAGGCTGGGTGGAGAACTGGTTCGTGCTGCACCGTCTGGACAGCGCCATGCGCTGGAATCCGCGCATACGTGCGCGCCTGGGTGCGGGCCGCGCCGCCCGCTGGGCGGTGTGGTGGCGCGAGAACATCTCAGGGCTGGCTGCCAACATTTCGCTGGGCTTCCTGCTGGGGGTGGTGCCCGTGGTGGCCAGCTTCCTGGGCTTGCCGCTTGACATCCGTCACGTCACGCTCTCGGCCGGCCAGGTGGCGGCCGCAGCAGCGGCCCTGGGTTGGGACGTCATTCACAACCCGCAACTATGGTGGTGCGTGGCCGCCGTACCCCTGACGGGCATGCTCAACGTGGGCGTGAGCTTCGCGCTGGCGCTGCGGGTGGCGGTACGGTCGCGCGGTGTGCGCATGGTTGACCGGACTCGCCTGTGGCAGGCCATCCGTCGGCGCATGTGGCGTCATCCCTTGAGCTTTTTCTTGCCACCCCGGTCTTCGTCCTGATCGGGTGCGCCGGCACAATCCAACCCATGATCGTCCGTTTGTTCTCGCCTTGGCGCTGGGCCATGCCCGCCCTGATCGTCAGCAGTCTGATGGGGTGCAGCCTGCTCCCCTCGCTTGAAACACCTGCCCCGGCGGCGACTCCCGATGCATCCCCCACTGCGCCCGCTGCCTCATCCAGCACCTGGCAACGCGCCAAATCCACCTGGACTGTGGCGCCATGGAGCGAGTTGCCCGGCTGGGAACAAGACAGCGTGCGGGAGTGGTGGCCAGCCCTGTGGCAAGGTTGCGTGAAACCGGCCGCCGCCTGGGTTCAGGTGTGCGCCGAGGTGCGCAAACTGGGCCCGCAATGGGGCAGCCAAGTCCAGGACGGCTTTGTGCGCCAATGGGTGCAAAGCCGCCTGCAGCCGTGGCGAGTGAGCGCCCCCGATGGCCGCGCCACCGGCCTGCTGACGGGTTATTTTGAGCCGCTGCTGGACGGTCGACGCAGCCCGGATGCGCGCTTTCGCTATCCGCTGCACCGTGCTCCGCAGGGCCTGGGGACGCGCAAGCCCTTCCTCAGCCGCAATGAACTGGAGCGCACGCCGGAAGGTCGCGCCGCGCTGGCCGGGCGCGAACTGGTCTACCTGGCCGACCCGCTGGACGTGCTGCTGATCCAGGTGCAAGGATCGGGCCGCATCCGCCTGCAAGACGAGCGCGACGCGCAGGGCCAGCCCAAGGTGGTACGTCTGGCTTTTGGCGGCCACAACGACCAGCCCTACGTCTCGGTGGCGCGCTGGCTGGTGGAGCAGGGCGCGTTCACACTGGAGCAGGCGTCCTGGCCGGCCATCCGCAACTGGGCCACGGCCAACCCGGCCCGGGTCGACGAGATGATGCATGCCAACCCGCGTGTGGTCTTTTTCCGCGAAGAGCCCTTGTCAGACCCGAATGTGGGTCCGAGTGGCGCTCAGGGGGTACCGCTGACGCCCGGGCGCTCGATTGCCGTGGACCGCGACAGCGTGCCGCTGGGCACCCCGGTGTGGCTGGACAGCACCGTGCCCTCCACATGGTCGGCCCATGGCAGCGCCAGCCCGGCCGCGCCCTTGCAGCGCCTGGTGATGGCACAGGACACCGGTGGCGCCATCCTGGGTGCCGTGCGTGCCGACTTCTTCTGGGGCTGGGGCGACGAGGCGTTGGCCCTGGCCGGTCGCACCAAACAGAATCTGGCGATGTGGGTGCTGTGGCCGCAGGGCGCCGAACCCACGCGCTGACTCAGGTACCGTTCAGGCGGCAAAGGCCCGCTTGAGCGCCTCGGCCAAAGCCGTGTGCGCCTGCGCGGCTTCCGGCAGGAAGCGACCCATGTTGATGAAGTCGTGGATGACACCGGGCCACACGCGCAACTCCACCGGCACGCCGGCGGCGCGCAGCTTGTCGGCGTACAGATAGCCGTCGTCGGTCAAGGGATCGCACTGCGCCAGCCCGATCCAGGCGGGCGCCACCCCACGGTGGTCGGGCGCGTGCAGGGGCTCACGGTGCCAGCGCTCGCTGAGGTGGCCGCCTTGGGCATGGTTTTCAAACCACCTCATCAGCTCGGCATTCAAAAAGGTGGCGCGCCCATAGGTCATGAAGGAGTCGGTGCGCACGCCCACCTGCACCGAGGGGTAGAACAGCGCCTGCAGCTTCAAGGGGATGTCGGCGTCGCGCGCCAGCACCGCCAGGATGGCCGCCAGCGTGCCACCCGCGCTGTCGCCGCCCACCGCCATGCGGCTGGCATCGAGATGCTGGGTGTGACCGTGCTCGACCAGCCAGCGCAGGGCCGCCATGCAGTCCTCCAGCCCCGCCGGATATTTGTGCTCGGGCGCGAGGCGGTAGTCGATGGCCACCACGGCCGCGCCGCTCTGATGAGCCACCTGGCTGCACATGGCCGCGCAGGTGTCGATGCCACCCACCACAAAACCACCGCCGTGCAGGTAGAGGAACACCGGCAGGTCCTTGTCGTGGGTGCTGGCCCACAGGCGCGCCGGGATGTCGCCGGCCGGGCCGGGAATGGTGAAGGGCTCGACACGGGGCAAGGGCACCGGTGGGTGCGCCATCGCGCCCACCCCGGCGGCATAGGCCTTGCGGGCCATCTCCACCGGTTGCTGACTCAGCGGCGGAAAGCCGGTGCGGCGGATGCTGTCCATCAGGGCCTGGGTGTGGGGGGCAAAGGGCAAGGGCTTGTCGTCAGCCATGTCGAGGGTCTCCTGCCGCTGGGGCGGCGCAGGGGGTTGCGAGGTAAGTGTCGGACATCAGGGTGCGGTGATGCGGATTTCAAGCTGGGCTGACTGCGTCTCGTCGACCGCATCGGTGGAGAGTGTGCCGCTGCGTGTGTGCTGCGCACGGCTGCCGCTGCGTGCCACGACGGCCCACTCTCCCAGCGGGACGGCCACCGTGCTGGCCACCTCGGTACGGCGCACCTGACCATCGGGCTCGTAGGCGGGTTGCGAGCTGGCGCTGGCTTCTAGTTCCACGGTGACCGGCGCCAGACCGCCGGGCCAGCGCGGGCGTACCGACAGGCCCTGCCCCAGGTCGAGCCAGGCTGTCTCACCCCAGACCTGCACGCCTCGGCCGCGCGGTGCCGCCGCCCATTGCCATACGGTGTAAGGCTGGCTGCGGCCCACGAACAGACGTGCATGCCCGCCGTTGAGCACCTGCAACTGCTGCACCGCATGGGTCTGGGATTCGGTCTGCCAGTGCCCCGCCCGCACGTCGCCCTGCACCACCACGCCGCGCTGGCTGTCGATGATGACGCGCCCCTGGCGCACGCCCACACCGCTGTCACGCACCTGGCCTTGTCCGGCGATGCGCCACTCCACCACCAGATTGCGCAGGGGCAGACTCGGGTCGATGCCTTGCGCTTGAGTCCACAGCGGGGTGAGGCACAGGCTGACGCCCAGGGCGCAGACAGCACGGCCCCAACGGCGTCGGGACGGGTTTGTCTGAAAATACGGGAAACCAAGCATGATCCTGTCTCCTTTCTGACGCGTCGGGCAGCAAAGCTCGTGCTCCAATGGGAACGCAACAGAACCGATGTTCGCCCAATCTGCCACAGACGGAAACGAACCGGGTCTTTCGCCTCGACACCTTACTGCCCCCTCGCCCAACGCGCCCCACGCCATGCAGCTCGACGAACTGTTTCAACAACCTCAGGCCCTGCCCGCTGTCCCCAAGATCGTTCACGAGCTGATTGACAGCTTCAACGATCAGGATGTGTCGATCGACGCGATTGCGCGCAAGCTGGCCGCCGATCCGGTGCTGTCGGCCCGCTTGCTGCGTCTGGCCAATTCAGCTTATTACCATGTGTCGCGCACCATCGGCACCGTGCCCGAGTCGATCGCGATGCTGGGTTTCGTGACCGTGCGCACCCTGGTGATCAGCTCGGGGCTGACGGGGGGCTACAAGTCCATGCCGGGCCTTGATCTGAACCAGTTCTGGCGCTACAGCATGCACGCGGCCGCCGTTTCGGGATGGCTCGCACAACAGGTGCGTGTCAACCGCGACCAGGCGTTCACCGTGGGCCTGATGCATGCGATTGGCGAGTTGGTGATGCATGCGGGCATGCCGGCGGCCATGCTGCAGCTGGACCAGCAATCGTCTCCGATGGACGATGACCGCCTGGCACAGGAAGAGCGCGTCTTTGGCTACCAGTTCGCCATCGTGGGTGCTGAGCTGGCACGCCTGTGGCGCTTCCCGCTGTCGTTTGCGGAAGCGATTCGGCACTTCCCGACTCCGCTGACCCAGCCCAAGTTTGATCCGGTGGCCGGCGTGCTGCACCTCGCTGCCTGGCGTGCCCGCGCCGACTTTCACAACCTGGACGCCGCCGCGATGGCCGCCCAGGTTCCCGCCGATGTGTGCGCGGCATTGGGCTTGTCGACGGATGTCCTGCTCAAGGAAATGCCCCCCCTGACCGAATTGTGCGAAGGGCTGGAAGCGCTGATCGGTTGAGGCTGCTGCGGCAGCAGTCCGATCTCAGATCGACAGCGGATCGACGTCCACCGCCCAGCGGATCAATCCGCTGCGGCGATGCTGTTGGGCCAGCATGAACCAGGTGGTTTGTGCCGCTGACAGAAAGCGCTGCAGCGGCACACGCTGAGCACTTTCGATCATCAACTGCGCCCGCTCGACATTGGCCACCCGCTGTACCGGCGTCGGCACGGCCGGATAGAGGGTGATGCCCGCCGCCTGCGCCTCGGCCATCAGCGCCTGCGCAGCGACTTCCAGAAAGCCCTGAGCGGCCTCCTGCGTCTTGCCTTCGGCGCGCAGCATGGCCAGGTGGGCATAGGGCGGCAGGCCGGCCATCTCGCGCTCCTTGAGCTGCTGCGCGGCAAAGTCGGCAAAGTCGTACTTGCGCAGGGCCTGGTAGAGCGGATGCGTGGGGTGCCAGGTCTGCACCCACATCTCGCTATGGCCCGCCACCTCGGCATCGCGCCCGGCCCGGCCGGCCGCCTGCAGCAGCAACGCAAACTGGCGCTCGGCGGCGCGGAAATCGCTGGCAAACAGCGCGGCATCGGGGTTGATGGCCGCCACCAGCGTGATGCGCCGGAAGTCGTGCCCCTTGGCCACCATCTGTGTGCCCACCAGCACGTCCACCTCGCCAGCGTGCACGCTGGCCAGTTGCTCTTCCAACGCCCCCTTGTGACGGGTCACATCGGCGTCGATGCGGCCGACGCGGGCGTCGGGCAGGGCCTCGGCCAGTTGCTCTTCCAGGCGCTCGGTGCCTCGGCCCACGGGGGCGATGTCCTGGTTGCCGCAGTCCGGGCAGGCACGCGGCACGCGCTCGGAAAAGCCGCAGTGGTGACAGCGCAGGGTACGGTCGGCCTTGTGGAAGACACGCCAGGCGCTGCAGTGAGGGCAGCCGCTCTTCCAGCCGCAGTCGCTGCAATGGAGCACCGGCGCATAGCCCCGGCGGTTGAGCAGCACCAGGCTTTGCTCGCTGCGTTCGATGCGCTGGGTGATGGCCGCCAGCAACTCGCGCGCGAACGGCGGTTGGTCCTGACCCATGGTCGGGCGCAGCAGGCGGGACTGGTCGAGCAGGCGCACCTGCGGCATGTCGCCCGCGCCAATGCGCGAGGGCATAGCCAGACGGACATAGCGACCCGCACCGCCTTCGCTCACCGGCAAGGCGTTGTACCAGCTCTCCAGGCTGGGCGTGGCCGAGCCCAGGATGATGGGCACCTGCTCCAGTTTGGCGCGGTAGATGGCCAGGTCGCGGGCCGAGTAGCGGGCGCCGTCCTGCTGCTTGTAGCTGGGGTCGTGTTCTTCGTCGACCACGATCAGGCCCAGACGCGGCAGCGGCGTGAACACCGACAGGCGCGTGCCCAGGATCAGGTCGGCATGCCCGGTGTGCGCCATCAACCAGTGGCGCAAGCGTTGAGCCGGTGTCAGACCACTGTGCAGCGACACGATGCGACGACCCGCAAAGCGCTCGGCCACGCGGGTTTCGAGCTGCGGCGTCAGGTTGATCTCGGGCACCATCATCAGCACCTGCAGACCCGCGTCCAGCGCACGCTGGGCCTGGCGCAGATAGACCTCGGTCTTGCCGCTGCCGGTGCTGCCCCACAGCAGATAGGGCTGGTCGCCGCCTTGTGCCAGGCGATCGAGCACAGCCTGCTGCTCGGCGGTGAGGACCGGCAACACGGGCGCTGCCAGCGGTGCCGAGTCAGGCACGGTGCCCGGCGAAGACAAGGTGGCCTCATCCGGCACAGCCGATGAGGCGCTCGGCTCGGACGGATTGACGGCGGCCTTGGCGCGGGAGCGCTTGGGCTTGGTCGGCGGGGGCGACACCGCCTTGTCCAGCCGCTTGAGGCGGCGCTCCCACTGGGTCACATCCAGTTGGCGCAACTCGGGCGGCAACACCATCAGCGCCATCTCGCCGAGGCTGCGCTGATAGTAGGTCGCTGCAAAGCGCACCAGTTGACGCCAGTGGGCAGGCAGCGGAGGCAGGCCATCGAGCACCTCGGCGACCTCCTTGAGCTGTGCGGGGTCAACCGTGGCGTCGGGTGTGGTGTCAGCGCCCCCCCACCACACCACCCCCGTGACCACACGCCGACCAAAGGGCACGCGCACCAGAGTCCCGGCCGGCAAGGCACGGTCACACAGGTAGTCCAACGGCCCCCACAAGCCAGCGTGCTGTGGCGCATCCACCACCACACCCAGACGGTGCAGCGGGGGAGTGTCGGAGGGGGCGGAAGGCGGCATGAAGGGCATCAAAGTCGTCGGGATTTTGACAGATCCCTGAACTTGCAGGCGCAAGTGCTTGATTCTGCAGGCGGCAACCGGTCTCGAAACCGGCCTGTGGATAACTTTGTGGGAAATTCAGACATACCACAGTCCGGAACGCCCACACGCCCCTTGTGACGTGGATGCACCCCCATCTGCGAATCGCGTGCATGCACCAATATGAATCAATGACTTAACTCAATGCGAAACCGATTTCAAGGCAGCGGCACTGCCCCTGGTTGCGGATTCGGCACACCCCCACAAGGTGGGGATAACTTCTTGCTGCCTTGCACAAAATCAGGGTTTGCCCCGGTTGCCGAAAGCCCCTCATGCGCGTCTCACGCACCGAACACCAAACAGAAGAATTGATGAAATCGGACACAGCGGTGCGCCCCCGTCCTCACTTGCAGAAATGAGCCAAAGTGACACTCGACAAGGTACCCGTAAGTGCTTGATTCATATACACCCCACACTTACCCACAAATTCTGTGGATAACTTTGTGGGCAAGCCATGCAAAGTCGCGCTAAGTGCTTGTCAGATCGTCGCTTCGCCTGCCTTGCCTCACCTTGCATCAATGCCTGATACCCGATATGAATCAAGCACTTGCGACACAAACGCGTGTTTGACAAATCAACTTGACGTGTCGATGGTTTTGCGTCACACGCTCACGCCTGAGTGGGGATAACTGCCCCTTGATAACATAAAAATGGGCCTGTTTCCGACGCCAAATCGGCCTGGTTTTGTGCTATTGCGCATGACGACCCCGTTGCGCCACCGCAATTCAGGGGGGGGATATACCTTACCCATACGTCAAGTGACATCCCAGAGGATGTATCCTTGCCAACGTGCCCGTTCTCTGATCGCCTTCAGACCCATTCGGGGGCGCCTCTTCATCACCTCTTTCTTTGTGAGACACGCAATGAGCTTCTCGATCGAATCCAAACTCGGCGACCTGCTGGACAACGAAACCACCAAGGCCATCCTGGAAAAGCACATGCCCGGCATCTCCACCCATCCCCAAATCGGCATGGGCAAGGGTTTCGCCCTGTCGATGGTGGCCAAGTTCTCGGGTGGCCTGATCAGCGAAGAAATGCTGGCCAAGGTCAACGAAGAGCTGTCCGCTCTGGGCTGATCAGCTGCAACGTCCTGCGGGACGTGCATGCATCAGAAAAAGCCTCCTGCGGGAGGCTTTTTTGTGCCCGCTTGAGACATGAGAACCTGGCCGCCCTGCGC